>CAZNKU010000012.1:0-35944 GCA_964573775.1 uncultured Clostridiaceae bacterium
GTAATTGTAGCTAATGTTTCTCACTATACATCACATAATGGCATTACTGAATCAGGCACACAGTCTGGCTCATACGTATATTAAACTTCATGTTAAACCTCGAAAGGTCGGAAGCTTTTGTGCTTCCGGCTTTTCACACTTTTAATGGATATTCTTCTTGTTATTTTTCATTGCCAATCTTAATTTATCTGCAACCATTGCAATAAATTCGCTATTTGTGGGCTTTGGTTTGGAAAAGTCAAGTGTTGTTCCGAACATTTTTTCAAATGCCTGTTTATCACCTCTGTTCCAGGCTATTTCAATGGCATTTCTTATGTTTCGTTCTACCTTACTTGGTGTTGTTTTATGTACTTTTGCAACCTCGGGATACAAAACCTTTGTTACGGAACGCATCAAATCAGGTTTTGCTATGACCTTACCAATTGATGTGCGCATATATCCGTATCCGTTAACGTGTGCTGGTACACCCAATGTACATATTGCAGATGTTACCAGGTTTTCTAAATCCTCATATTGTGGAACTTCAGTTTTATCAATGCTTTTGACAACCAATATACACCTGTTAAGCATTTCATCAATATCCATATTTCTAGATACAATGTAATCAGCACCCAAACGACCTATTTCAGTAACATACGTATTTGTCGGAGATGCGGTTATTGCAACAACTTTTGGCTTTATACTTTTTTCAAAATTTTGTAGGTGTTTCATAACGCCTATACCGTCTAATTGCGGCATAACGTTGTCAAGTAGTATAACATCCGGCTTTCTTTCTCTAATAAGCTCCAATGCCGATATACCGTCAAATGCAGCACCGCAAAATTCCACTTCACTCATCATTTCTGCATAATCTTTTACAAGACGGCAAAATTCCCTGTTGTCGTCAATAACCATTAAGTTAATCTTTTCCATGCTGACTCTCCTTTGATGTGTTATAATCAATCGACGTATTTCGACCGCTTTCTAAAAAATCTTATCATACAATTTTTGCCCTGTCTACGTAATGCATTACGTATTTTTGGGTTTTCGGGTAAAAATAATGTCGAAAAATTTATTTTTTTCTGTTTTTTTGAAAAATTGACTTAACTCATATTGTTATATTAATATATAATAGAAAGAAGGAGATTAAATAATGAAAAAAAGAATTATCTCAATAATTATAATTTGCGTTTTAATATTAACCGTACCGTTTATGATTTTTGCGCATAGCGGAAGAACAGATTCAAGAGGTGGACATAAGGATAATAAAAATAAAAGTGGTCTTGGAAGTTATCATTACCATTGCGGAGGTTATCCTGCACATTTGCATACAAATGGTGTTTGTACGTATAAAGGAGGCTCAACTTCCACTAGTGCAACTATGAGCACCACTACATATGCCACCAGAATTAATGCTGTAAATGTTCCGGCAAGCGTTAATGCAGGGGACAAAGTTAAGCTTGAAGGAAAAGTGTATCCATCAAATGCGGTAGATAGTTCAATAACCTGGTCGTCTGATAATCCCTCCGTAGTATCCGTTAGCAGTTCAGGGGAATTAACAGCAGTAGGAGTAGGAACGGCCACCATAAGCGCAAAAACAAGCCGTGGAACAACAACCAAATTCACGGTAAGGGTTAATGAGGTCTTTGCAGAAAAAATTGTTATAGAGAATAAATTGGAAAGTATTTTAGTTGGCGATAGTCAATCGCTAAATGTTGCATTTACCCCTGAAAATACAACGGATAAAACCATTGTGTGGATATCGGATAATGATGACATAGCAACAGTTTCTACAGATGGTTTGTTAACAGGGATTTCTGAGGGGAAAACAATAATTACAGCCGTACATAGGGACTTTTTTGATTCATTTGAAGTTGAAGTTAAACCTGTATTAGCAGAAAAAATAAATATAACAATAAATGATATGAATTCTGAAAATTATGCCCTGAAAAAAGGTGAAAAAATTCAGCTTAAGGCAGAAGTTTTACCTGATAATACCACAGATAAAAAAGTTAAATGGTCGGTTAGTGATGAATCTATTGCGACTATTGACGAAAATGGTTTGCTGACAGGAGTAGAAACAGGCGCAGTTACCGTAACGGCAAGTACTGTCAATGGCGTAATGGAAGAAGTAGAGATAGAAGTGTCCTCCAATGCTGATGCTTTAGCAGGGTTTGGTATTACCTGTGCAGCAGTCGGTGGAATTGCACTATACATGAGGAGAAAGAAGAAAAAACAATCTAATTAAAAAATGAAAGAGGAGGATGGTTATGCCATCCTCCTTGTACTTTAAGAGCGAAAAAATTGCCTTGTTTAGATTTTTCTAACTATAGCAAAGCTAACACCTGTCAACCTGCTTATTTGTCTTATTGAAAGCCCTTTTTCCTTTAATTTGCCAATATATTTATCACGCTTTTTGTGTTCCAATGTCTGAAATTCTGATACATTGCTACAACCTGAAATTTTTTTGATTATTGCCTTTGCATCATTATCACTAAGCCTGAATTCATTTTCACTTATGTCCAGACATACGTCGTCATTAATTTCATTGTGGAATTTTATAAAATTTTCCTTATCTAACATTGATAGTGCAAAATCTCTGTCAATCCATGAATTGCTTGTCCCTATGTATTCATCATAACTGCTGTATTCATAATTGTAGATATTTTTAACCATATTTGCTTTAACCGGATTTTGATGAATATAGCGTATTACGGTGAGAAGATATGTATCATCCTCAACTGGTTCACTTTTAAACCTGTCTTGGAAAAGGTGTCCTCTGCGATAATATTTCCAATTGTACCAATATACATAACTTCCTGCAATTCGTTTCATAGCTTGGTCAATGTCTTCTTTTACCACCTTAAGCAGCAAATGTATATGATTAGACATAAGACAGTAGGCGAATATTTTGTATCCGCTTACTGTCTTATAATTTTTCAGTATTTCAATAAACTTTTGGTAGTCCTCGTCGTCCTCAAATATAATTTGTTGATTAATGCCTCGAAGCATAATATGATAAATTCCTCTTTCGCTTTTTTGTCTTGGAGCTCTTGGCATAATACCTCACCTCAACAAAAAGTTTATCATATTGTACCCAACCTGTCAACACAAGAGAACCGTCCCCTTGTGTTCATTAACATCTGTACTTACAACCAAAGCTACCTGATTTTTAGTTTTTGCATCAGGAATTTGTCCTGTAATTTGTACGTTATTACCGTTAATAGTTTCTGTGCAGGTAATTGCATTTACAGGCAAACTATATGTTTCAACAACAGGTTGTTCTTCTGTAAGGGATGCGACCTTTGCAATAACTAGTACACACTATATATTCGCCGTTGCATTCCAAAACTCCTTTTAATTTTTAGAAATTATTGAAACTTTAACTTTCATAAGAAAAAGGAGGAGGGGAAACCCCATCCTCCAAAGTGGTTAGTGGAATGACACAACAGAACCGTCCCCCTGTGTTAAAGCTACCTGATTTTTAGTTTTTGCATCAGGAATTTGTCCTGTAATTTGTACGTTATTACCGTTAATAGTTTCTGTGCAGGTAATTGCATTTACAGGCAAACTATATGTTTCAACAACAGGTTGTTCTTCTGTAAGGGATGCGACCTTTGCAATAACTAGTACACACTATATATTCGCCGTTGCATTCCAAAACTCCTTTTAATTTTTAGAAATTATTGAAACTTTAACTTTCATAAGAAAAAGGAGGAGGGGAAACCCCATCCTCCAAAGTGGTTAGTGGAATGACACAACAGAACCGTCCCCTTGTGTTGTCAACAGAACCGTCCCCCTGTGTTACTTGTGTTTTGATTAGTTGATTCAATCAATAGTTTCCTTGTGTTGCAATACATTCATAGGAAGAATAAACTAATAATGATTTCAAATTAACTTTTTTATTATTATTTTGAATATTAACTCTTAAACGTCCTATATTTGTTTTCTTCATATTGTCTAAATTGAGTAAAGAAACTTCTTCTATAAATCCAGCGCCAGATGCCTTGTCATTGTTCCAATTAAATACTAATATATTATTTTTATTATCATATTGAGGTGTGCATACTAAATTTACATTCTCAATTACCGATTCACAATCAAATGATTTCAAATCAACAACAATAAGATTTCTATTCTTTGAAACAAATAATGTTTTTCCATATTCTTTCCAACAAGGAAATCTACCTTCAAACAAACGAGTTAAAGAAAGATCACTAATATTATATCGTGTAACATAATACTTGTTCGAAATATCCTTTTCAACAAAATACAAGTAATTCCCATAGCTAATAATATCACTAATGCTATCAATTTGTACATCAGATATTTTATTGATGTTGCCTTCACTATATGCATAAAGATAGGCATTAACATAACGCTGTTCTTTAGTCTCTGTTGCAATGAAATACAAAGTATCACTTACAAAAACAGGATTCCCCCAAACCAATTTTGGAATTAAAAAAGTAGTTATTCCACCTTTTTCATTAAAAACACGTATAATACTTTCGTTTTCATTTTGTTTAACACAAATTAAATCTTTAGAGTTTATTCTGCAATAATCAACAGTAGCAATTTCCCGCACGTTCATTGTTTCAAAATCCATCAAATATAAATTCATATCTTTATCTTTTATTATTATATCAAAATTACATAATACATCTCTATCTCGCATTATTATAATTGAATTATATATTTTATCTTTATTGCTTAATACAACAATTACAACAATAAGTACAACTAACATTTGCATAATTATTTTTTTTATAACTTATTCCTCCTTCGAATATGTTGTCTTCACGGAGACAAGACTATTTGGAGTTTTAAAAAGCTTTTCCAACGCCTTTCTCACAGATGATGGTGTATTTGTAAAAGTATAGATAATTTCTGGCGATTTTTTATCATTTCCCTTTAAATCTGCAATATTTTCATTTAGTGATTTAGCAACAAAATCAACACAATTTAATCCTCCAGAGCCAGAGCCAAAAACATTATATTTGTTTAACCCATCACTTTTTTTGCCATAATAGTAAATCGCGCCAATTTCAGATTTTTTATCTAGGGTACTGGCATTCTTTACATACCCTTGGAGTATTTTTTTTAAATTCTCCTCTTGTTCTTCTGTATAATTTAGCTGATACGCAATCACATCCCTACCATCTGCATTTCTGTTTTCAATATATTCATCCTTATCAACTACCATTATCACTCCTTCTCCATACATATTTAACAAACCATTGTTTTCACCATATGGAGCAAAAGAATATACTACATCATCCACTGATATATCAAGATGTCCATAAAAATTTCTCATGCTATTACCAGTATGATAAAGAATTTCCACCAACAATCCCAAAGGATCCACAAACGCAATAGGATTTCCACTACAATAAGCATACCAATTCAACCCATCTTTCACAGGGTCTTCCGAAATGAATCTTGCAATGCTTGGGTCATAGAAACGATTACGTAGGTAGTACATTCCCGAATGTGAATCGTAATAGTAGTTTGCGTATGTGTATGCGGTTATATTCTGCGGATTTTTCACATTACCGTAAGCATCATATTCCGCATCATCAACTACGTTTCCGTTACGTACTATAGTTACTGTATCACCATGTCCGTTTTTAAGCAGATAATTTGTTCCGTTTGCGTCGGTCTGTGCAAATACACCGTCTGCGCCAAGGTAATATTTAACTGTTACAGTTGTTCCCGTAATGTCAGTATCGCCACCGTGGTCGTTATCGTCATCATCATCTTCATTTCCGCCTTGTTGTATATTAATAACCCCTATATATGTTTCTGTGTTAGCATCTGTTCCGATAATGTAACCGTAACTTGTAATACTTGAACTTTGCGGAAGTGTGAAGTTGAATTCAAATGTTCCACTAGTTGAACTTGTTGTCTGATCTATGTAAACGATATTATTTTCGTTTACATTATTAACATCTGTACTTACAACCAAAGCAACCTGATTTTTACTGTTGGCATCGGAAATCTGTCCAGAAATCTTAACATTGTTTCCGTCAACTGTTTCTGTACAGGTAACCGTTCTTGTTATTTCTTCAGGTTGTATTGTTGATATAGAACCTATGTATGTTTCAGTATCAGCATCTGTTCCGATAATGTAACCGTAACTTGTAATACTTGAACTTTGCGGAAGTGTGAAGTTGAACTCAAATGTTCCACTTGTTGTACTTGTTGTCTGGTCTATGTAAACGATATTATTTTCGTTTACATTATTAACGTCAGTACTTACAATCAAAGCTACCTGATTTGTTCCGTCAGGGTCAGAAATCTGTCCTGAAATCTTGACATTGTTTCCGTCAACTGTTTCGGTACAAGTTACTGTTCTTGCAGGTGTTGTTGGTTCTTCATCATCAGTTTGTCCTTCTGATATAGTGCCTATATATGAATCCACATCAGCGTCAGTACCGATAATGTAACCATAATTTACATCTGCAGGATTTTGCGGAAGAGTGAAATTAAAGTTAAAGTTTCCGCTTGTTGTACTTGTTGTCTGGTCTATATAGACGATATTATTTTCGTTTACATTATTAACATCTGTACTTACAACCAAAGCTACCTGATTTTTAGTTTTTGCATCAGGAATTTGTCCTGCAATCTGTACGTTATTACCGTTAATAGTTTCTGTACATGTAATTCCATTTACAGGCAAGCTATATGCTTCAACAACAGGTTGTTCTTCTGTAAAGGATGCAGCCTTTATAGGCTCGACGTTATTACGTTTTGTAATTGTTTTTTTAGTATTTCCGCCCTCTGCAGTTGTTGTAACGTCTTTTATTATATATCCTCTGTCCCAATAATACTTTTTAACGCTTATCAGGTCATCGTTTTTATAAGTCGAAACTGTTGAAAGCTCGTTATTACCATTATATGTATAATAATATTCGTATACATCAGCAGTTCCGTCGGAGTAATAGTACGTCGTGTCTATGTTCTTCAAACGGTTAAACGCATCAAAATCGTATACATAATCTTCAATTACAACAGAGTCAAGAATTACTGTCTTACCTACCATATTACCGTTATTGTCGTAGGAATAAGAAGTGGTCTTTATAACTTGCGTATCACCTGTTACGGTTTCTGTTTCAGTTAGTAACTGGTTAGCATCGTTATATGTGTAATTTGTAACGTTAGATTCTACATTTTTAACTGTCTGATTATATTCGCCGTTTGATGAGATATAGTCATAGGTATATTTTTCAAGACACAAAATATTTTCATTCAAAATATTGTTTCTTGTATCAAACGTGTATGATGTTTTTGTTCCATCAGGTGCTGTATATGAGCTTAGACGATTCAATTCATCATACGTATATGTTGTAGTTTTTGTTTGTGTTCCTGTAGTTTCAGTTTTCTTTATTTGGTTACCTGCGCTATTATACTCATAATCATACTTGTTTATTATGGTATTATCGTCAAGCTTGTTAGTCAAACTTTTAATACGCATGTATCTGTCATATTCGTACGTTGTATCGCCTTTATCAGGATACGTTAAGGATGCCAACTGATTTTCGTTGTTATATGCATATTCTGCCATTACAGTTACATCATTGGATATTGTGGAAACATTACCAAGCAAATCATACGTATATGTTATACATTCGCCATCATAATCCAAAACTCCTGTTAATTTTTTAGAATTATCGTAAGAATATGAAATTTTACTTTCATCAGGGTTTTGAATTTCTGACAACAGCTTATATTCATTATACTCGTATTTGGTTTCACCTGTCAAGTCCGTCATTGTAAGTACGTTGCCAAAGTTATCATATGTATAGCTTATGAATTCAGTTTCACTTGCACGTGTGTCAAGCAATCTGTTCATTTTATCATATGTGTATGTTGTGACAACGCCATTGCGGTCTTTTAATGCAACAAGGTTATTTCTTACATCGTAGGCATAATATTCAGTGTCTCCAAGTTGATTTGTTTCGCTCATCAATCTGTTTAATGAATCATATGTATATGTTACAGATGTACCTGTAATACCATCCTCTTCATTAACACCTGATATGACCTTTGTTGTGTTACCTCGATTGTCATATTCATACAATACAGAATTGCCAAAACCGTCCGTTACTTTTACAAGTTGATTTCTGTTATTGTATGTGTATGTTGTTTCATTACCACCAATATCTGTCTGAATTATATTGTTTTTATTATCGTAGTAGTAATATGAAAATACTCCGTCTTTATTAGAAAATTCTAATCTTCCATAGTTATCAAAATAATCATAGTATTCTGCATCACCAATCTGATACCATATACAGTTCATTCCATCGTCATAAGAAGAACTTTGTTTAAGTAATATATTATGTTCTCTGTCTAGCGGATTATCTGTATTAATTGTTTTCTCAAGCCTACCGTAAGGATCATAATAATAAAACGTATAAAGACCATCGGAATTATATGAATAAGAAACATTACCATACTTATAACCGTAGGTGACTGTATTTATGAGGTTTACGCCGTCTATACTTTCACCCGTATGAATAAGTCTGCCAAGTTCATCATAATATTCTACTGTAGATATTTCATTATTATACGTTGTAACAACCTTGTTTTCATCGCCGAACGTGTAGGTATACTCAACAAAAGAGTTATCAGGATTAATTTGCTTTGTAAGTATACCGTTTTTATTATATGTGTATGATGTTGAAAGTCTGGTTGTTGTACCTTTTGCATCATTATTTAGGATCTCGATATATTCTTCGGAAACTTGACCGAGAGGTGTATATTCATAGTACACCTTTTGATTTTGATTAGAAATTCCAGTAAAGTCTGCTGTGTTTGTATCTGTATTATAGTTTGTTATGGCTGTTGGATAAGCGTTGTTATTATTAGTATTATTTCCATAAGAATAGGAAACTTCACTTGTTAGAGTTCCACTATCATCAAGATTAGTACCAACAGGTAACACCGATGTTTGAATCTTTAGCACATTGCCGGGATATGAATCATCATATGTGTATGTAACCTTATCAATATAATCACCGTAATTTACACAAACATATGCAATCCTTGTATTATCCTCTGTACGTTTGTTTGTTGTAACAACAGGAGAATCCGTATTACTGTACTCTGTAACGGTTGAAGGGTACAGATATTTTAGATTTGTAATATTATCATCATAGGCATATGTTGTTACATTACCCAGTGCATCTGTATGAGATGATAGTGCACTGTATCCTTCCACATATGTCCACAACTCTGATTGTCTAAGATAACAATCTATATCGTAAAATACATAATTCTTTTCAGATGTCATCTGATCATATTGATTATATGTATAATCAGTCCTTTTTCGGTAAAAAGGAATTCCACTTGGGCTTATTTTTTCACAGCCAATATATATTACTCTATTACCTATTACTATACCACCGCCTGTTGAGTATGTATCAAACAATCTGTAACATGATGTATAGAAACCATCACTGTAAAATTGATACATTACATTCATTCCATTCGGAAGGGTGTTGCTTACAATATTAATATTTCCATAAACATCCATGAACGAGGTATTATCATACTTAACTTCCGTAGGAAATTCAGAAACCAATGTCAAACCCACATTATTAAATTCATATGTATATATACCATCGGTGCATAGTAAATATATGGAATTGTCTTTATAAAAAGCTTTAGCGAAAGTTTTATTGATTGTTGTTCCAAGTGAAGTTATGCTATTCAAACTGCCCAAATGATATTCAAACAACTCATTATTTATCAAAAAGTAAATAGAATCTGTACCATTATTACATAAATGAATAGCATCAGCTGAAGTTGAAACACCGGTTACGGTAGCTTCACCTGTTTGCCACGTTTTATTGAGTGGATGCATAATATTAAAAGTTAGTTTCTTACTGTATGCATTATATTTATAATAATAAATATACCCATCAATTGAATAAAACTCTCTTGGAGTATCTATTGCTGACTCTGCATCTGTCCAAGTTTTTTCTACTGTATCGTACATTTTAACATATGTAACATCAGTACTTCCTGACAAATCTTCCAAAAATACAACTATATTATTTCCTACCGTTTTAGCATTAAGGTAATTTAGGTAATTAGTGGATTTTGTTAATCCAAGATTACATATCGACACAATTTGAACTTCATTTCTCACCGTGTTTTTATATATAATTATTGAATTATCAATTACAAAAATTCTGTATATTTCATTGTTTATAATTACGCTACCATCATAATCTCCGGGTAAATCCACATATTCATTTGGACTTCCACGATCATAGACATCTTCTCTTAAAAGATTTCCTTGACAGAATGTATAAATAGTCGTCTCAATTGAAAAATCATCCTCTTTTTCATGTACGATAGTCCAATATTCTTTTGTACTCTCCCCTGTCTCATAATCCGGATGGGTATATGGATAACCCGAAATATCTGCATGGTATTCGTACATAGTATTATTACCATCACTATCGGTCACATTAGATATTTTGTACACTTCATACCAATCTATATTGCTGCTGTTATACGATGTACTCAAACTTCTTCGAGTGTTTTTGTATTCATAATCTGTATAGCCACCCGTAGGATAGTTAACTCTAGTCAATAAAATATTAGTTCCGTTAACGCTGTAATCATCAATTTGGCAAAAGAAAGTGTGAGTCAAATTCTTAGTGTATTCAAAACTTGTTGTTAAATTTTCACCGTCAGTAATACTTCTAAGTACACAAATATTATCACTTTCCTCAATAGTTTCCAAATCCAATGTTGCATAAATTGTATTACCTACACTAATTTTTATGTTATCAATTTCTGTTCCTAAGTTTGTTTCTGTCACAGCATAATCTATGTTAATTTCTTTTCCACTGCTATCAATAATCTTTGATAATGCATGCAAATCAAAACTATATCCAATAGGTGCATATCCTACAAAAAGTCCAGTTGAAATTCCTTCAAATGAACCTCTGTAGTAATTTAGATATGTATATTCATAAGTTATAGTATTACCGAACCTATCTACTGATTTAACCAAGTCACCGGTTTTTTCATCAATATATTCGGTTATACCATCAGGATACTTAACAACAATCTGATCCGCAGCTTTCACATTATGATCAAATGTTACTGTAACTTTGATGTCGTTCAGTTCATAATTTTTCAATGTCACCTCATCAGAATCCATAACAGGTGAATAACTTGTATATTCTATCTCGTATGCCGACCCGTCTTTCAAAGTCAAAACCGGATCAGAGTAATAATATCCGTATCTTCCACGTGTTTTTGTCAAATGAGTCATATCAAATGACCAACCAACTGCAAAATCATTAAATGACTTAACGGATTCGTAGGCTAATGAAGTATATGTATCTTGATCCACAACGGCAGTATCTGAATTATATTTAATTGACAAATCCACACCAAATTCATTTCTTCCTGGTATTGAAATTAAATTTTTGGAATAACTAAGTGCACCTGTAGACAAAGAAACCGCTGCTCCGTTCACCACTTCTCCAAAATATGGATTATTTACTAAATCAACAGTCATTTTTTCGTCATCAGTAGTCGCATAAGTGCTTATCTGATATTCGGGTGCAGATAAGTTTTCTGCTTCAATAGATGTATCTACCGCATTAAAGTTCTCATTGTTGTTCAGGTATTCGATTAATGATTGGTCATATTCTTTTTCTTCTGAAATTAAAGTATTGTCCTCTGTACTTGATTCCAATGTATCTTCTTCCAACAATAGATCTTCGGATACTGAATCATCAATAACAATTTCTTCCGTATTTATAATATCTTTGTTAACTTCAGTTTCTGATTCTGTATCAGCATCTGCTTCTATATTAGGTTCAATATCTAAATATTCTGCAGATGTTGAATCTATTGCTGGTTTTTCTGCAGGATTTTCTTCCCCTATGTTTGAACGGGCGTTTTCAATTTCAGTATCTTGTAATTTATATTGATCCATATTGAATTTTGTGCCCATTGCAGAATTTTTATTGATATCAGTAACTGTAGATATTGTGTCGTCAACAATTTTGATGTCATTTGATTCTTCAATAGATTCACCAAGATTCGTTTCCAATGCAACAACATCTTTATACGTGATTTCCTGTTTAGTTAACTCTTCAACATTTCTTATTTCACTTGAGTTAGAATTAAAATTGATTGCCGTTTCTTCTTTTAACGAAAAATCAGAGTTAATATCAAATTCTGTATTTTCGTCTAATTGTTTGTCATCAACCTGTTCTTCGACTTGAATATTTTCTGTAACTTTACTATTGCTTTCAATAGCGTTGTGATTTGTATTTTCAGTTGCAAAAACTGAAAAACCAGACAAAACAATAGAAAAAACTAATAATAAGCTTATTAATCTTTTATTCATATAAACTTCCATCCTTTATTATCACAATTATAAATTAATGTTTTGTGATTTTTTGATTAGTTATTACCTATATAAAAGGACTATTGATTTAAACTATGTTTTTAATGGTAAATATCCCATTAAGTCCACCCCCTCATAAACTAATAAACAAATAAAATTTCATTTTTCGTCAAAAAAATGTTTTATGTACAAAATTCTAGAAAAATCACAAATTAGAGTATGCAGGTTTTAAATATAACAAATTGTATATTTTAATTCTTTGATTAGTTGATTTGTGTAAAAGTTAAAGGTGATTTTATGGAAGATGGTTTGAAAGATATAGCTGATTGTAATATGTCAAACAAGAAAATTTTTCTATATATCCTGATTTAATATATTCTAAATTATTAGATGTGTATATTAAATATTCGCCATCTAAGGTGTGTTAGTCCATAGCTTTTAAAAACTTTCCTTTTCATTGTAAACAGCAATGATTAAACATAATTTATCATTGTATGTTTACTTTGAGTTATTCACTTTGGGGTTTGTTTTTACACCAGTTTCACCATTGTGTGTTAAAGACAATGGATATATAATCCTGTTTCCATTAGTTGTATTTTGTGTTATCAGCAAAATTTGTGATTTTGCAAAGCTTTATAGTGTTAATTGTTATATTACGGTTTATATCCTTTCTGTCGTAAGTTTCAAAAAGAAAATTATACATTATATTTCTATACAAACTAATATAAAACAAAAAGGAGGATGAATTTGAATTTTAAAAATAGGAGATTTATTACAAATGGAGTGGTGGAACATGTTTCCCCGCTCCTTCAACTTTTTATGTGGCAGTGTATTGAGGAAATGGATGCCACAAAAGACTATCTTCAAGTATTTAAAATTAGTATTGAAGATGGTAAACAAAAGATAATACATGAACAGGAAGTGCCTGAGTACAAAGCGGAGTATCTGATTAAATCGGATACCCCGCTTTTTGTTGGCAAAATTTTTGTAATCGATGACGAAACACATTCCACTATGTTATTAGCGGAAGAATATTGAAAGGAAGGATAATATGAAAGGGAATTTAGTATGTACAGTATGTGGAGAAAGGTTATCTGACGATATATTAAGGGAGTTTGATGGTCAGGTAATGTGTGAAAATTGCTTTTATGACAAGACTGTGGTCTGTGATAATTGCGGAGACAGAATATGGCGTGATGATAATGAAGGAGACAGTGTACATACTCTCTGTAATCATTGCCGTGAGTACAGTTATACTACATGTGAAGATTGTGGTGCTTTAATACACGATGACGAAGCACGTTATGATGATGACGATTATCCGTATTGCTATGAATGTTACGAGAAACTTATAGACAGACCAATTAAAAATTACAGTTACAAGCCTGAACCAATTTTCTATGGTTCAGGCAAAATGTTTTATGGGGTAGAGCTTGAGATTGATAGGGGCGGAGAAAGTGATGAAAACGCAAGGCTTATTCTTGATGTGGCAAACGACAAAAATAAGCATATTTACGCGAAAAGGGATTCGAGTATAGAAAATGGTTTTGAGATTGTGTCCCATCCTATGACACTATCATACCACCTTGAAAATATGCCATGGGGTAAGGTTTTGGACGAAGCCTTGGAACTTGGCTATGTATCGCATAATTCCAACTGCTGTGGGTTGCATATCCACTGTTCACGAACCGGGTTTGGAGATACTTTTGAAAAACAAGAAAAAACTATAGGTAGGTTAGTGTATTTCTTTGAAAAATTTTGGGACCAATTGGTTCGATTCTCAAGAAGAACTCCTGAAAATTTAAATAGATGGGCGGCTAAATATGCAACTATTTCCGAAACAACCGAAGAAACCTACCAAAAGGCAAAGGATAAAAGAATGGGACGTTACTGCGCAGTGAATTTAATTAATTATTCTACTGTGGAAATAAGAATGTGGCGTGGTACATTGCGTATAGAAACTCTGATTGCTACGCTGGAATTGGTAGATTTTATATGCCAAGTCGCGAACCGTCTTTCTGATAAGGAAATGGAGGCAATGAGTTGGAGTAGTTTTGTGTCTGAAATTCCACCTGAAAAAGTGGATTTAATAGAGTATTTAAAATCAAAGCAATTGTATGTGAATGAAATAGAAATGGAGGAGATATAATGTGTGGTCTTTTTGGCTTCTCCAGATATGGGGGAACAATTAAAAATCTTTCGGAAATAACAAATTCTCTTGCTGAACAATCGGCAGTAAGGGGAACAGATGCCACCGGGATTGCCTTTAATGGCTCCGGTGGCATTAGAATTTTTAAAGACGGTAAACCTGCATACAAAATGGATTTTAAACATCCTGATGAAATTAGAGCATTGATCGGGCACACAAGGCATAGCACAGGCGCTACAGCCAATTTTAACATGAATAATCACCCCTTTAGCGGAAAATGCAGAAATTCGGAATTCGCTCTTGCTCATAATGGAATTATCCACAATGATAAGGCTTTAAAAAAATCTTTGAGTTTGCCAAAAAGCAAAATACAAACCGATTCATTCGTAAGTGTGCAAATTCTTGAAAAATATGGCGAATTAAACCTTGAAAAAATTGGCGATATGGCAGAGGCGGTTGAAGGGAGTTTTAGTTTTTCGATAATCGATGACAGAAATAATATTTATCTTGTAAAAGGTGATAGCCCTCTTTCAATATTACATTTCCCCGGACAAAAGCTTTACTTGTATGCATCCACTGATGAAATTTTATACCGTTCAATTATTGACACCCCGCTTTTTGAAGATTTAAAGAAAGGGGAATTTGAGGTAGTAGATATCAAAGAAGGAGATATTCTTAAAATATGTTCTGACGGTAATATTGAAAAAGGGACCTTTGAGTACAAGTACTATTATGGAAAAAGTTTGCGGGATTTTGGACTTAGTTTGTACCGGAGTTCTTTGTCTGCTGATGAAGAATACATAGATGATTTAAAGTCTATTGCCTCATATCAGGGCTTTGACCCTGATACCATAGATGAACTTATTGCTTCTGGAGTTACCACTGATGAGATTGAGGATTTTTTATATGAGTGGTAAACGTATAAGAATTTACTGGAAAATCTGGGAATTGAAATGGAGGATTTTTTATATGAAATACGTGAAAATAGTTATATTGGCAATTATGGAAGTTATTGCAGATTTTTACAGCAGAAAGTACGATAAGAGGTGAATCACTTGGTTTATGGATATGCGAGGGTTTCTACTTCTGACCAGAATCTAGACAGACAAAAGGATGCACTTCAAAAATACGGTGTAGATGTAATGTATTGTGAAAAAATGTCAGGTACGAAAAAGAGCAGACCTGAACTCGATAAAGTGATCAGCGTAATACAAGAAGGTGATAGCGTAGTTGTTGAAAGTCTTTCAAGACTTGGGAGGAGTGTTAAAAATCTTTCTGAATTGATGGAAATGTTTAATAGCAAAATATACGGCTTGTATCCTTAAAAGAAACCATAGATACTAAATCTTCAACAGGAAGGCTATTGTTTACAATTTTATCGTCTCTTGCTCAGTTTGAAAGAGATGTGCTGGCAGAACGTACGATTGAAGGTTTGCAGGCTGCTCGTCTTCGCGGAAGAATGGGAGGACGACCAAAAACTGATGAAACTGCTGTTAAGAAAGCCATTGCCCTATATAATACAAAGCAATATACCATAAAAGAGATTGTTGATTTGACCGGTGTGTCTAAATCTACACTATACCGTGCCATAAAGGGTTAAGTTATGGTAATTTGATTTTGAAACGGGTATCGGGAAAAATATTATTCCCATTACCCATTACTTATGCAGGTTTTGGGAATTGTGATTATTGTTCCAAAAACCTTCGTTTATGAACCGTTCTTTTGATTAAAAGATAAGAGGACTGAGTGGCATCAGTCCTCTTTGGTTATTATAAATGTATTTTCTCTGAAATGTATTTTTCAACTACTTCTTCAGGAATAAGAATACGTCTGCCTATTTTTGTGTGCTTGACAGATTTTGCTATTTTATAAGCAGTTGTCTTTCCGATTCCAAGCTGTTTGCATAAATCTTCTATGGTTAATAATTTAAGGTTCATACTGAGCCTCCTTTCTAATATATGTGATAATTTGTATATTTTTTATGTTATATATGGAACAGAATCCCTGTATATCCCAATGCATAAATTTTAAGGATATATTAAACATATTTGTATTATCTATATGTTAGTGATTATTATTTTTTATTTACAAACAATATCATAAAATAATAAATAGTGTTAAAAGGAGGTATATGCTATGAATGAGTTTATTCATACATTTAGTTTTTTGACTTACATAAATAAAGAAGATCTTTTAATTTTGAAAAATGCATATGATAATGGTTTTTTCTTTGAAAGTAAAGAAAATAAGTATGTATTCGGTAATTATTCACACAATGGAGTAAGATGTGAATTGAGATATAGTAGTCCCGATGAAAGGAAATACAATAAAGATACTGAAGAATATAAAATGGAGATAATTGTTACACTTGCAAAATTGATTTATCCTGAAGATAAAATGAAGAAATTGTATTTACCTGATGAAATATATATGGCATGCAGGAATTTAAAAAGAATCATATTGGATATATATGATAAGACCGGAGTACATCTGTATGACAAACTGAAATTATACAGAGTTGATGTGACGAAGGATGTAAAGACGCCAAGCAACGAACATTCATTGGAAATAATACGATTGGCGAAAAAGGCTGTTGTAAAAAACGGCTATAATATATGGAAGCCTGCTGATATGGAAGATAATGGCAGGTGGGCTGAAGAAAATTCTTTGCTATACAATAATAGAAGTGTGAATGTAAATGCAAAGGTATATAACAAGCTTGTTGACTTGAAACAAAGCGAAGATATATTGCCTGATGAAAATGGGTTAATTCGTTTTGAGGTTTCCTTGTTAAGAAATAATTTGAAAGACAGAGGCTATATTGAGGATAAATATCAGAGTCTTGATTCTTTTTATATGGTGTTGTGTAATATATTGCACGATGCCTCTGTGCTTATGAATGATTATATGATTATTCCCTTAAGAGGTGGACAAATGCTTTCTAAGGGGTTGCAGAAAAAATACATAAAGTATCAATGTCAGGATAAGGAGAAAAGGGTAGAGAATATGATTACTTACCGTGATTGGGTAAATTCTGAAGATAAATTTAATCTTTTGTGGAAAAACAGAAGTAAAACCGAATCAGTTTTGAAAAATTTTAAAAAATATGATTTATCACCCATTTACAGTTCTAAAGAGTTTCCTTACATACCATCATTTAAAGATATATTAAATGAGGAGTATGATGAGAGATTTTTGCGGTTTGCAAAATCGAAAAACAAGGAAAAAGTGTATAAATATTGGGAATTCAAATAAAAAACCCGTGTGTTACACGGGTTTTGGTTGTTATACCCACTTCTCTGGCGGGTCTACGTTATCTAAATAATTTTTACAATTGTCCTTGATTTTCTTTGAAAAAGCATTAAGTAATTCATCCCTGCTATATCCTGTTTTATCATATGAGGACTTATGCTTTGGTGTAAAATTCTTTTCAAGTTTTTTTAACTCATCATAGTAGTTGCTGGAAAAGTGGGCTAATCTCCTATTTGTTTCTTCTGTGCCTAAATCATGTCTTCTGCCATAGCTTTTTATTCTCTTAATTGCTTTTTCATATTCTATTCTGTAAGGGGGCAGTCTTCGGTTTCTTAAAAGCTGCGGACCTTTTTTTCTGCAAAGAATATCGCTGTCCGGAAGTGTGCTGTCGCAATATATCTTGTTTGGTCTTGAAGGTATAAAGAAATTTTCACAAGCGGGGCATTGCTTTATTGGTACTTTATGCTTTAAAATCCGATATATCATAAGGAAAATCAAATGAGAGAAACGATTTATATGGTTTAATATGTCACTTTTTCCACTCATTAAACTTTCGCATTCTGATTTAATTAGCTTTGGCAGAAAATTATCGATTTCTGTATTAGTGATTACTCCGCCATACTTTTTTACCAACATATATAATTGGGTATGAATGTCTGTGATTGTTTCAGGAATTCCTGCATTGAAAATGTTTTTAAGCCATAGAAGGGATTGCTTTATTTCCTGCAATATGAATATTGGCTCTTTTGTGTAATCTGCAATTCTGCTAAGCAAATATTCTTCAATATCATATATTATCTCTTTTTTGTTTTTGGGAAATGCCTGCTTGATTTCTTCATTTACCAAATTGATAACAAAATCCTTGTAGTTTTTGTAGTTCTCTTGTGCGATGATGATTTCACCTTTAATCATTGGAAAATAACTTGAAAATGAAATTTTGCAAGTTTGAACAATTAAATCATTTATAAATATTGATTTAGCATCAAATTTCAAATGGTTTGATAAAGGCTCTAATGCTTTTTTGAAACTGTTTAATGTTTCTTTGAAAATAACTTTATCCGGCTTATTTGATTTTGCTTTGATATATTCATTAATTATTTTTTCGGCCTCAGAAATGATACTTTCAAAATCTTCTCTCAACAGGTTTATTATTGAAGTCAAAACATTGTTTTGCTTTGGCTCTGATTCGAAAGATTTCAAATATTCTTCTGTATCAAGTATTTTACAGGTATTGATAACAAAGGGTTGATTTTTGCTTGGCATTTTCACTAGTTTTATTCTTTTGATTGTGTCCATAGCTATATTTCTCCTATAGTGTAAATAGTTTTGAAATTTTTTGCGGAAACTCTACTGCGTATTTCCATTGCGGGTATTAGAGAATTATGTTACAATAATCGCATAACAAAGGGTTGCGCAACACTTGTTATACTATCAATATGGTGTAAATATATTTACATTATATTGGAATATTTTATCACTGTCAAGGAGGTGTTTTATGAGGTCGGAAGAATGTAGGCTTGGAAACGGAACAGTAACTGTAGCCGGTGTGTATCGTCATAAAGAAAGTGACAAGTTAATGATCAAACTTGACTTTAAAACTGACAACGGCGCAATAGAAAAAACTGTTGTGATTGATTATCAAGATACTAATTCAAAAAGTAGGTTGCTGTCCGATATTCCTGATGGATTTTATTACGAAGAAAAAGAAGCAATATTTTACCATCAATTTAAGAATTTTATCCAGAGTACTGTTGATTATATGGAGATAGGAACTGCAGTACCTTACGGATATTCTGAAGGGAATGGTAATGTTGTATATAATTTTGGAGGTGAACTTATTAACCAGTCCCCGGGAATAAATGTGTTGGCTGAAAATCCAAAGAAGTATACGCTGAACTTATCGGAGTACAGCAGTAGGGAACGATACGACTGGATGTATAAGTATATAACCCAGAATGAGGCAACGGCAGCATTGCATTTAAGTGCTTATTCGACTTTTATTCAACCATTATTAAGTGTTATTAACTTAAGACCTGTCAATGCATACTGTTGCGGAGAAAGTGGATATGGCAAAAGTGAAGAAGCGAAACTTCAGGTTTCCTTTTTTGAAGGAACAGTTGTTGGGTGTAATCTGGGGTCGGATAAAAGTGTTATAATGAAAGCTTATGCCGATTACAGAGGATTGCCGTTTTTGATTGATGATTTGAATAAATCACCATCCCGATCACAAAGAGAAAAGCGTGAGGAAAAGTTGAGTTATATTATTCAAAGTCAATCAAGTGCCGGTGAAATAGTCAGCAAGGATATTACAATTAACTCTGAAAATTCGGGGTTGATAATAACAGCTGAATATACATTGGATAATAGTGTCAGTACTATGAACAGATGTGTTCTTGTGAAATTTGAAAAGCCATTTGAGGATGATGTGTTAACATGGTTACAGAAAAATAAACAAATTAATGTTTCTTTTCTGTATGGTTTCGTAGCTTGGATTTGCAAAAACATGTCGTATCTGAAGAAATTTGTATCTGCATATCCGTTTAATTTGCCATACATAGAAAATATGGAGAAATCAACAAGCAAAAAAAGGATAAAAGCTTCATATCACAGCTTGTATATAACCAAGGTTGTACTTCTTATGTATATGAA
Organism: uncultured Clostridiaceae bacterium; assembly: GCA_964573775.1. GTDB lineage: Bacteria > Bacillota > Clostridia > Monoglobales > Firm-18 > CAZNKU01. The sequence goes on from CAZNKU010000012.1 coordinate 20,415, forward strand.
GGAAGCGGGGATTGTTACAAAGGAGGAACAATCGGAAATGGACCAAGTATTTGATATAGCTATTAATAAGACAATAGAGGATACTGTAGAAGTATGTCAGCCTAAAGCAGTAAGTTCTGATGAAATTAAGGTAATTGGATTTTTTCTGGATGCTTTACTTACTCCGGAAAGTTCTTATATAACCAAGGATTTATCAGAATACTACGAAGACAGTAATTATTTGTTTTTTAAACGAAAGGGGTTTTATAGTTTTAAAGGCAGTCGTTTGCTTGCTCACCTTGAAATGAATGGTATTGAGATTGATAAAAATCGTCTTACCAGGATTTTAAACCATGGGAAACTTATAAAATACAGTGGTAGTGAGCCTACATACAAGTTGCCTAAAGAATATGGTGATAAAACTAGGTTTTATCATACGCCTAAAGAGGTGAAAAAAGAGTTTAAGAACAAGGAAAAGGATTCCTTATTAAATGAGCTTGGTCTTATATTAGATGCAGAGGAAAATATGAAGGAGTGGGGTGATTTTTGAATAACTCAAAACTTTAATATGAATTGTGGAATATATAAAGAGTTGATTCATATTAATATAAAAGGAGATAAAAAGGAGGAATGCCTTATGGCTAATAATGTACATGCTAACGATACTTTAAAGAAAAATCGTGAGAATTTTGCAGTTGAACTTAAAATGTACATAAATGAAAGATTGTTCAGTAAGAATTTAATAACAGAAGATATGTACTGGTCTGCAAAGGAACATTTGATAAGGCAGGTTGGCTGATAAATAAACTACAAGAGAGGAGGCTGTTCAGATGGATTTGTATACTATCAGAGAGGAAATGAAATCGCAAAATAAAACTGTATATGATTTGAATTTGCGTGTTGTTTATTATGCAAGAGTATCAACTGACAAAGATGAACAGCTTCATTCTCTTGCAGCACAACAAAAGCATTTTGAAGAATTGGTAGCTCAAAATAAGAACTGGACACTTGTGGGTGGCTATGTTGATGAAGGAATTTCCGCAACTTCTGCTATTAAAAGAGAAAAATTTATGGAAATGATAAGAGATGCCAAAATACATAAATTTGATTTAATTCTTACGAAGGAAATTTCAAGATTTGCAAGAAATACTATGGATAGCTTGTTTTATACTCAGGAGTTGTTACGAAACGGAGTAGGTGTGCTTTTTGAAAGTGATAGTATAAATACCCTTGACCCCGATGCAGAGCTTCGACTTACGATAATGTCAAGTATTGCGCAGGACGAAACAAGAAAAATTTCCGAACGAGTTAAATTTGGTTTCAGGGAATCAATAAAAAAAGGCACCGTGCTTGGGAGTAATAATATATGGGGATACCGGAAGGAAAACGGAAAACTTATAATTGTTCCCGAAGAAGCACAAATAGTCAGGGAAATTTTTGATATGTATGCCAATAATGATGTAGGTGTAAGGAGGATTGGAAAGATACTTACGGACAAGGGATACAGAAATTCCAACGGAAATCCATTCTCTTTTTCCACCATAAAAGGTATATTGGTTAATCCAAAGTATAAGGGATATTATTGTGGTAATAAAACTCATAAAATTGATTTCCGGCATAATGATGTAAAATATCTTTCGCAGGATGAATGGGTGATGTATGAGGATAATGAAACAGTTCCGCCCATTGTGTCTGTAGAACTTTGGGAACGGGCAAACAAAAAGCTTAAAGAACGAAGTCAGAAGGTTATGAGTGAGGATAAGACAAGCTATAATAATAAATACCTGTATTCAGGTAAAATAATATGCGGAGAGCATAGCACTTGTTATCATCATACAATATATAAATATAAATCAGGTAACAAGGAGTTGTGGACATGTAAAGAATATGGTAACGGAAACAAGTGTCGCAATCCGATAGTTTACAACTCGGAAATTGATGCTGTAATGCGTGAGATTTATAATATTATCATTTGTGAAAAGGATATTATAATAAACGATTTACTTGAACTTTACAAAGAAAGCGGAAGTGCAAAGGCGATTGCTAAATCAAAGCAAAGGGTAAAAAATGAAATGAATTTATTGTATGCCAAAAAGGACAAGCTACTTGATTTGGTAATGGATAACAGGATTTCAAATGAGGAATTTGAAATGAGAAATAATGGTTTTAATATGCAAATTGAGGAAATGAATATGACACTTATAGAATTGGAGGAAGAGGAACGAAAGAGTCTTGATTTCAAGCAAAGTGTTGACAAATTACGTTCAGGAATAGAAAATGAGCTTTGTTTTAACGATGATATCGGGAAAAACGTTGTGGATAGTCTGATTGATAAAATTGTGGTTTATAAAGGAACTAATGAAGATGAGATAGATTTAAAAATTTACCTTAAGCTTTTACCGGGTGAAACACAAAATTTTACTGAAACTACACATGTATTGACCTTTAACAGCGGGGAACTGATACAAAAAAGAGGTGGCAATTCAAGAACGCTAAAGGAATATGATTTGATATTTAAATATGATTTGTGTTATTGCCTTGAATAAAATACGGTATGAATTTAAATAATCATACCGTATTTTGCGTTTTTGGAAAATAGTATGTCGAAAATATAAGTTTTTTCTCATTTGAGAAAAAACTGTTGCCTCAAGCGTTGGCAGTCCTATCTCTACAAAAAAATAAGTGATACACTTATATCAGGCGGAAGAAAAATTTCTCCGAATACGGTTGATGCATATTTAAAGGCATTGACAGATAGTTATATTCTTTACAAGGCAGACAGATATGGTATAAAAGGCAGGCAGTGTTTAAAGATACTTGGTAAATATTATTTTATGGATAGTGGTATCAGAAACCACATCATAAGTCAGTCTGCAAAAGATTTAGGCCATCTTCTTGAAAATGTTGTTTATCTTGAGTTGTTCAGAAGAAAGAACAGGGTAAATGGCAGATATAACGCTATATTATCCGTTCATCGCATTTTCATCAAGCAAGAACTTTTCAATACCGATATAGTAAATGCCATTTTCATCGTGCCAAGGAATGATGTTATCCTTGACAACAACAATCTTCTTGAATGAATCACCAACACGGTTAAGAGAGCGAATTTCCTGCTCACGCTTATCTTCATCCGAAACAGTAAGTGCTGACTGAATATAGTACTTTTGACTGCCTTTATTGGCAATAAAATCAATTTCAAGATTTGCTCTTTTGCTCTTGCCGTCATCACCGCGGTAAAAGTATTCAACCACACCGACATCTACATTAAACTCTCTGCAAATCAGTTCATTGTAGATGATATTTTCCATAATGTGATTTTCTTCCATCTGTCTAAACTGCAATCGAGCATTACGGAGACCAACATCGCTAAAATAGTACTTCAAAGGAGAACCGATATACTTTCTGCCTTTAACATCGTATCTGTCTGCTTTACAGAGCATAAATGCATCTATAAACAAATCAAGGTATCTTCCGACAGTAGCATTATCAATATTTATTTGACGGTTGCTTTTAAAAGTCTTTGCAATATTACCTGCATTGGTAAGAGAACCGATTGAAGAAGATACAATGTTTAATATATCATCAAGTACTGACTTTTCGTGGAGTATTTTATTTCGCTCCATAATGTCGCTTAAATAGATTTTGTCAAACAGGGTTTGGAGATATTTTGCCTTATCTTCATGCCCTTGTTTTTTCATTACAAGGGGCAATCCACCATAGGTATAGTATTCCCGCCAAGCCTCTCTTTTTTCGCCCTCATAGGCGTTGTAGAACTCACTGAAAGACAAAGGATTAACTCTTATCTCATCACCTCTGCCGCGAAACTCCGTGAGAATGTCAGAAGAGAGCATTTTTGAGTTACTGCCTGTTACATAGACATCTATGTTATCGTGCTTCATAAGACCAAGGAGAACATCTACAAATCCGATTTTATCTTCCACATCCTTGATATATGGATTTTGAATTGAAACTACTTTCTGTATCTCGTCAAGGAAGATGTAGTAGGTCTTGCTCTTATCCGCTGTGAGGGAACGGAGATATTCTCCGAGTTCAAGCGGATTACGGTATCTTATGTTCTCGTCATCGTCAAGAGCAAGTTCAATAATCTGTTCCTCGGATACTCCCGTAGAAATCAAATAGTCCTTGTATATATTGAAAAGAAGATAGGATTTGCCACATCTACGGATACCCGTAATGACCTTAACAAGTCCATTTTCTTTTTTGCTGATAAGTTTATCAAGATATTTCTTTCTCTCAATCATAGCAATACCTCTTTCGAAAAATTTGTGTATTTCTACACTTTTGCTGTTTTAATTATATCATACGCACTTTCAAAAGTCAATATTCACTTTCGATAATTTTGTGTATTTTCACAAACTTTTGGTTTTTGATGGCAAAGGAAAAAACAACCTGAAATCAATCAGATTGCCTGTTTCTATTTTTAATACGTTTCAATACATTCCTACTTTACAAAGGCGGGAGTCACGAGCGATATATTTAATTACTCATAATAGCACTATATTGTATAGGTAAAGAAAAACACAGAGCGACAAAAACTCTGTGTTTAAACTTTCCTTTATTTATGCGGTTTTTAAGAACTTGGGTTTGTAGCTAAGTATATGTATGCTTGGTGCAGATGCTTTGAGGCGTACACCGTAGCGGCTGCCCTGACGGACAATTTCAGGTTCTTCCAATGATAATTCGTCAATGGAGGGAGATATTATGCCGTAGCCTGCACTGCGCACCTGTTCAAGCGCAGGGGCAAAGCGTTCGTATTCCTTTTTGATATTTGCCATTTCCACCATCATTGCCATTAATTGGTCATCGCTTTCAATTTCAAGACCGCTTGCTTCACTTAAAAGTTTGTAGAATAAACCATCGCAAACTGTTACGTTAAGGTTTATTTCACCCGTTCCTAAATTCATATTTTCGGGTGTTATTTTTTTCGCATATTCACATTCTTCAATTCCGCATATTATCTTTTTATAGTCCTTTATCTTTTTAATATCTGTTACGGATTTTTTAATGGAATCCGTAAGTCCTGTTTTAAGCCAATGGTCGTGGCTTAGCTCACCAATCCATTTTGGCATATTTATATTTATTTCCGATACGGGAAATTCAAATAAAATATTTTCTATAATTTCATTAATATCCTTTTCGGTAATTTCTGCACAGTTTACGGGAAGTATGGTTGTGCCGTATTTTTCCTCAAGTTCGTTTTTAAGATTTATTGTACGTTCAGCATTTGGATATGCTGTGTTTAAAAGCACAATAAAAGGTTTGTTTATGGCTTTGAGTTCCTGTATTACACGGTTTTCGGCTTCTTCGTAAGATGGTCTTTCAATATCCGTAATACTACCGTCGGTTGTAATGACCAGACCTATGGTAGAATGGTCAGTTATAACCTTTCGTGTGCCTATTTCGGCGGCATCTTCAAAGGGTATTTCATTTTCAAACCATGGTGTCATAACCATACGCGGTGCGTTGTCCTCTATATAGCCCATAGCATCAGGCACAACATAGCCCACACAATCAATAAGCCGTACTTTAAGCTTTGCATTTCCGTCAAGGGTGATTTCCACCGCCTCGTTGGGGACAAATTTTGGCTCTGTAGTCATAATGGTTCTGCCCTGTGCACTTTGCGGAAGCTCGTCATTTGCCCGTTCTTTTTTGTATTCGTCTGCAATGTTTGGAATGACAAGCTTATCCATAAACCTTTTGATAAATGTACTTTTGCCTGTTCTTACAGGACCTACAACACCTATGTAGATGTCCCCTCCGGTGCGGGTTTCAATGTCCTGATATATACTTTTATTTGCCATTTTCATATCCTCCACTCACACATTATGTTTGGTATATGCTTATGAGGAATATGTCCTTTTTATGACTATAATGTTTGTAAAGTAAAAATACATAAATGTAAGTGATAAAAACCCCTTTAATTGTGAATAATTACAGTTGACAAAACATGCCCTTTTTTGATATAATAAAAGTGATTTTTTTAAGAGGTTTTTTGTTACTGACGGAATATGTGGATTGACCACAAGGGAGCATTAAGCCTGGTATTATTGTCGACCGTCTGGGCATATCTGTATATTCACCTTGTACAGTTATGCCCTTTTTTAGTTATTGATTATTTTAGGAGGTATACTATGAAGAAAGTCGGAATTATTATGGGTTCAGACAGTGATTTGCCTGTTGTTGAGAAGGCAATCAATACTTTGGAAGAATACGGCGTGCCATACGAGGTACACGTTTATTCTGCACACCGTACACCTGTACAGGCTAAGGAATTTTCTGAAAATGCCATTGCAAACGGTTTTGGTGCCATTATTGCTGCTGCAGGTAAGGCTGCACACCTTGCAGGCGCTATTGCGGCTAATACAACTTTGCCAGTTATTGGTATACCGGTTAAATCATCTACACTTGACGGCCTTGACGCACTTTTGTCTACTGTACAGATGCCTGCAGGTATTCCTGTTGCTACTGTTGCAATAGATGGTGCAGTTAATGCCGCTTTGTTGTCTATACAAATACTTGCAGTTTCTGATGCACAGCTTGCAGAAAAGCTTGCAAAGGCTCGTAAAGATGCATCTTTAAAGGTTTTGGAAAAGAATAAGATGATTGAGGAAAAGTTTAACAAATAATTATAGTCTTGGAGGATATTATGGGAGGATTTTTCGGAACAGTCAGCAAACGTGATGCAATATCCGACGTATTTTTCGGTACGGATTATCATTCTCACCTTGGTACACGCCGAGGAGGTATGGCGGCATACGATGTTGGTATTGGTTTGCAAAGGGAAATACATAATATAGAAAATTCCCCTTTCAGAACAAAGTTTGAACATGTATTTGAAGAAATGCAGGGTAATTCGGCTATCGGCTGTATAAGTGACAGCGACCCGCAACCTTTGCTTATACGTTCAAACATAGGTACTTATGCAATAACCACAGTTGGACAGATTACCAACAGTGAAGAGCTTATAAAACAGTATCTTGATTTCAGTGGAGGACACTTTGTGGTTATGACAGGCGGTAAAGTAAACTTTACAGAGCTTACAGCCGCACTTATAAACCAGAAAAGTGACTTTGTAGACGGTATAAAGTTTGCACAGCGTGTTATAAAGGGCTCTATGTCTATTTTGATTCTTAAAAATGACGGCTCTTTAATAGCGGCTCGTGACCGTCTGGGCAGAACACCTATACTTATAGGTAAAAACGAAGATGGCTACTGCGTATCCTTTGAATCATTTGCATATAAAAAGCTTGGTTATGAGGATGAAAAGGAGCTTGGCCCCGGTGAAATTGTAGAGCTTACACCTGATAAGCTTGAGGTGCTTGCAAAGCCAGGTAAGGAAATGAAGATTTGCTCATTCCTTTGGAGCTATTACGGATATTCAACATCCAATTATGAAGGCGTTAATGTTGAAGCAATGAGATATCGCAACGGTGCTATAATGGCACAAAGTGACCGTAATGCTAAAAATGCAGATGGTATTGACTTTGTTTGCGGTGTGCCGGATTCGGGTACTCCTCATGCAATAGGATATGCTAATGAAAGTAAGGTGCCTTTTGCAAGACCGTATATTAAATACACACCTACATGGGCACGCAGCTTTATGCCTGCTAAACAGGCTGACAGAAGCAAGATTGCAAAAATGAAGCAGATTCCAATCCATGAACTTATTGAGGATAAAAACTTATTGTTTGTGGATGACTCCATTGTACGCGGCACACAGCTTAAGGAAACTGTAGAATTTTTGTACGACCATGGTGCTAAGGAAGTGCATATGCGCTCTGCCTGCCCGCCTATTATGTATTCATGTAAATACTTAAGCTTTTCAAGAGGCAGAAGTGATATGGACCTTATAACAAGACGTATCATTATGGAGCTTGAAGGCGAAGAGGGAGCAAAACATATTGAAGAATACAGCGACTCAAACACAGAACGCGGTAAAAAATTAAGACAGACAATTTGTGAAAAGTTTAATTTTGCATCTTTGGAATTCCAGTCACTGGAAGGACTTATAAAGGCAATAGGTCTTGAACCTTGTAAGCTTTGCACATATTGCTGGAACGGAAAGGAATAAGAATTATGAATATGAAATCAAAATCTGACAGCTACGCTGCGGCAGGCGTAGACATTACAGCAGGCTACAGAGCCGTAGAACTTATGAAAACACATATTGCCAGAACTATGATTAACGGTAAGTCTTCTGACATCGGTGGTTTTGGCGGTCTTTTTGAACTTGATATGACAGGTCTTACAAACCCTGTTTTGGTAAGCGGTACTGACGGTGTTGGTACAAAGCTTAAGCTTGCATTTTTGATGGATAAGCACGATACAGTAGGTATTGACTGCGTGGCTATGTGCGTAAATGACGTTATATGCTGCGGTGCAAAGCCACTGTTTTTCCTTGACTACATAGCTTGCGGCAAAAACTATCCTGAGAGAATTGCTGAAATCGTTTCAGGTATAGCTGAAGGCTGTGTGCAGGCAGGCTGTGAGCTTATTGGCGGTGAAACTGCTGAAATGCCCGGCTTCTACCCTGTTGACGAATACGACCTTGCAGGCTTTACAGTAGGTGTTGTAGATAAGTCAAAGGTGCTTGATAAAAACAAGATAAATGCAGGGGATGCTATTATTGCTATTCCTTCAAGTGGCGTTCATTCAAATGGGTTTTCTTTGGTAAGAAAGGTATTTGATGTTGAAAATAAGGACATTAAAGTTCCGCTTAGCGAGCTTGGCGGTAAGTCTATAGGTGAAACACTTCTTACACCTACAAAGATTTACGTTAAGCATATGCTTTCAGTATTTGACAAGGTTGACGTAAAGGCAGTTTCTCACATTACGGGCGGCGGTTTTTACGAAAACATTCCAAGAAGCTTGCCAAAGGGCTTTGGTGCTAAAATTGAAAGAAATGCTGTTAAGGTGCTACCGATTTTCGACTTGCTTGCTAAAACAGGTGGTATAGATGAACACGATATGTTCAACACATTCAACATGGGTGTTGGTATGAGCGTAATCGTTGACAAAAACGATGCAGACAAGACAATATCTATCCTTAAAGACGCAGGTGAAGACGCTTACGTTATGGGTGAGGTTGTTAAGTCTGATGAAAGTGTGGAAATATGCTAAAGTCTAAAATTGCGGTTTTTGTATCCGGTGGGGGTACAAACCTGCAGGCTTTGCTTGATGCACAGGACAGCGGTATTATAACAAGCGGTGAAATAGTGTTGGTTATATCAAACGTTAATGGTGCTTATGCACTGAAACGTGCCAAAAACCACGGTGTTGACAGCGTTGTTATTACTAAAAAAGAATGTGGAAGTCAGGATGCATTTGAGAAGGCACTAAAGGACAAGCTTACCGAATACGGTATTGATTTAATTGTCCTTGCAGGCTTTATGAGTATTTTAAGTGAAAACTTTACAAAGTGCTATCCCGAAAAAATTATAAATGTTCATCCTTCACTTATTCCGTCTTTCTGCGGCAAGGGCTTTTACGGACTTAAGGTTCACGAAGCGGCCTTGGAATACGGTGTAAAGGTTACGGGTGCGACAGTACATTTTGTAAACGAAATTCCCGACGGTGGTAAAATCATTATGCAAAAGGCTGTGGAAATTTTGGAGGGTGATACTCCGGAAGTTCTTCAAAAACGTGTAATGGAGCAGGCGGAATGGATTTTGCTTCCGCAGGCTGTGGAAAAGGTTTCTAAAAAAATAGCGGAGGAAAAGTAATGGATATCTATAAGATTAATACAATAGAAGAGCTTATAAAAGGTAATTCCTACGTTGGCAGAGGTATTATAGTAGGTAAAAGTGAAGACGGCAAAAAAGCTGTTACAGCTTACTTTATAATGGGCAGAAGTGAAAATTCACGCAACAGAATTTTTGTTGAAAACGGTGACGAGGTTATTATTCATCCATTTGATGCTTCAAAGGTTGAAGACCCAAGCCTTATAATTTATTCACCAATACGAGTAATCGATAACAAGCTTATCGTTACAAACGGTGACCAGACAGATACAGTTTACGATTTTGTAAAAGACGGCAGAGGTTTTGCAGAAGCATTGGAAACAAGAGAGTTTGAACCTGATGCTCCAAACCTTACACCTCGTATCAGCGCTATGCTTACTTTTGATGAAGGTGACTTTAAATATGATATGAGTATTTTAAAGAGTGCTGATGCTATCGGCTCTGCTTGTAACAGATACACATATTCATACTCACCCCTAAAAGGTCTTGGACATTTCATCCATACTTATGTGTGTGACGGAAATCCTATCCCTACTTTCCAGGGTGAGCCTGAAAGGGTTGCAATTCCAAACTGCATCGACAAGTTTACTGAAGATATATGGAATAACCTTGATGAAAACAACAAAATCTCTGTTTATGTAAGATACATTGACCTTAAAACAGGTGAGACAGAAAACAGAATGATTAATAAAAACAAATAAGCGGGGTGTGGGATTGTGAAAGAATTTGAACTAAAATATGGGTGTAACCCTAACCAGAAGCCTGCCAGAATTTATATGCACGACGGCAGTGAGCTTCCTATAGAAATTTTAAACGGCAAGCCAGGCTACATCAACTTTCTTGATGCTTTCAACAGCTGGCAGCTTGTAAAGGAAATTAAGGCGGCAACAGGTATGGTAGCGGCTACATCATTTAAGCACGTAAGTCCTACATCTGCGGCAGTAGGTATTAAAATGGACGACAAGCTTAAAAAGGCTTGCTTTGTAGACGATGTTGAAGGTCTTGACGATTCCCCGCTTGCTACAGCTTATGCCCGTGCAAGAGGCACAGACAGAATGTCATCCTTCGGTGACTGGATTGCTCTTTCCGATAAATGTGATGTAACTACTGCAAAATTAATTGCCCGTGAAGTTTCCGACGGTGTAATCGCTCCCGATTATGACCCCGAAGCTTTGGAAATTTTAAAGGGTAAAAGAAAGGGTTCATACAACGTAGTTAAAATAGACCCAAACTTTGTTCCTGACGAAGCAGAGCGCAAGCAGGTTTACGGTATAACATTTGAACAGGGCAGAAACAATTTTAAAATTGATGAAGAATTACTTTCAGACATCATTACAGAAAACAAGAAAATGCCAAGTGATGCAAAGAGAGATTTGATAATTGCTCTTATCACTTTAAAATACACACAGTCAAACTCCGTTTGCTATGCAAAGGACGGTCAGGCTATAGGCGTAGGTGCAGGTCAGCAGTCAAGAATTCACTGTACAAGACTTGCAGGACAAAAAGCTGACAATTGGCATTTAAGACAGTGTGACAAGGTTTTGAACTTGCCATTTAAAGACACAGTTAAAAGACCTGACAGAGATAATGCAATAGATGTGTACATCTCTGATGATTATGAGGATTTATTGGCAGACGGTGCATGGGAAGAACTATTTACCGTAAAGCCTGAAGCCTTTACACGCGAGGAGAAAAAAACTTACCTTGCAACTATTGATAATGTTGCTTTGGGTTCAGATGCTTTCTTCCCATTCGGTGACAATATTGAACGTGCGGCTAAAAGCGGTGTTAAATACATTGCACAGCCTGGCGGTTCTATCCGTGATGACAACGTTATTGACACATGTAACAAGTACGGAATGGTGATGGCATTTACTAAGATGAGATTATTCCACCACTAATATTATGGGATGCAAAAATGCTCCGGAACGCAAAAATATTTTGCTATGAACATTTTTTCCTATTCCTTAGCTGATTGAATTTTGAGGAGAATTAAACCAATGAACTTTTTTGATGAACTTAAAAATTATGACAGTGAAGTTTTTGCGGCATGTAACGACGAGCTTACACGTCAGCAGAACAACATAGAGCTTATTGCTTCTGAAAATATTGTATCCAAAGCAGTTTTGCTTGCGGCAGGTACAGTACTTACAAATAAATATGCGGAAGGTTATCCCGGCAAGAGATACTATGGCGGTTGCGTACACGTAGACGTGGTAGAAGAAATTGCAAGAGAACGTGCTAAAAAGCTTTTTGGTGCAGAACACGCTAACGTACAGCCTCACAGCGGTGCTAACGCAAACCTTGCAACTTTCTTTGCTTTGCTTGAACCGGGCGACACAGTTATGGGTATGAGCCTTGCACACGGCGGTCACCTTTCACATGGTTCACCTGTAAATATTTCAGGTAAATACTTTAACGTTGTACCTTACGAGGTTTCAGACGATACACAGACAATTGATTATGATAAAATGAGAGAAATTGCTCTTGAATGCAAACCAAAACTTATCCTTGCAGGTGCAAGTGCATATTCAAGAGTTATAGACTTTGAAAAGGTAAGAGCAATCTGTGACGAAGTTGGCGCATATATGATGGTAGATATGGCACATATTGCAGGTTTGGTAGCTGCAGGCTTGCATCCAAACCCGGTTCCATATGCAGATGTTGTTACAACTACAACCCACAAGACTTTAAGAGGTCCGCGTGGCGGCTTGATTTTGTGTAAGGAAGAGCTTGCAAAGAAAATTGACAAGGCGGTTTTCCCCGGCACACAGGGTGGTCCTTTAATGCACATTATTGCAGCAAAGGCTGTTGCTTTTGGTGAAGCTTTGACAGATGAATTCAAAGAATATCAGAAACAGATTATCAAAAATGCAAAAGCTCTTGCAAATGCATTGGTTGAACGTGGCTTTAAGCTTGTATCAGGCGGTACAGATAACCACCTTATGCTTTTAGACCTTACAGTATTTGATCTTACAGGTAAGGAATTTGAAAAGCGTCTTGATGAAGTACACATTACAGCTAATAAAAATACAATTCCTAACGAACAGTTAAGCCCATTTGTAACAAGCGGTCTTCGTGTTGGTACACCTGCTGTTACTAGTCGTGGCTTTAAGGAAGCGGAAATGGAAATGATTGCTGACTGGTTTAAAGCAGTTGCAACAGATTTTGAAAACTCTAAGGATAGAGTAGCCAAGGAAGTTATGGAGCTTTGTGCAAAATATCCTATATACTAATATATCGGGGAGGATTGTCATTTGAAAATAATGGTAGTCGGTGGCGGCGGCAGAGAGCATGCCATCATAAAGAAGATTAAAGAAAGTAAAAAAGTTTCCGAAATTTATGCTTTACCCGGTAACGGTGGTATTGCGAAGGATGCAACCTGCGTAGATATCGGTGCTAAAGATATTGATGCAATTACAAACTTTGCAGTTGATAACAACATTGATTTTGCGATTGTTGCACCTGATGACCCATTGGTTTTGGGTGCTGTTGACAGCCTTAACAAGGCGGGTATCAAAACATTCGGACCTAAGGCTGACGCCGCAATTATAGAAGGCAGTAAGGTGTTTTCTAAAAACCTTATGAAAAAGTATAACATTCCTACAGCACAGTACGAGGTTTTTGAAAACCTTGAGGATGCTGTTGAGTATCTTAAAACTGCACCTATCCCTACTGTTATTAAGGCAGACGGTCTTGCACTTGGTAAGGGTGTTATAATTGCCGAAACACGAGAGCAGGCAATGGAAGCAGTACATTCTATGATGGAGGATAAAATCTTCGGTGCAAGCGGCAGCCGTGTAGTTGTTGAAGAATTCCTTACAGGTCCAGAAGTTTCCGTACTTTCATTTACAGACGGTAAAACAGTGGTGCCTATGGTTTCTTCAATGGATCACAAGCGTGCACTTGATAATGACGAAGGTTTAAATACAGGCGGTATGGGTACAATTGCACCAAACCCATATTATACAAAGGAAATTGCCGACGAATGTATGGAAAAGATTTTCCTTCCTACAATTGATGCAATGAACAAAGAGGGCAGAACCTTTACAGGTTGCTTGTACTTTGGCTTGATGCTTACACCTAACGGACCTAAGGTTATTGAGTATAACTGCCGTTTCGGCGATCCTGAAACACAGGTTGTTTTGCCACTTCTAAAGAGTGATTTGCTTGACATTATGCTACACATATGGGATGGCACACTTGATAAGGCAGTGGTAGAGTTTGACAACAAAAATGCATGCTGTGTAATTATGGCGTCAGAGGGTTATCCGCAAAGCTATGAAAAAGGCTTTGAAATTACAATGCCTGTTGATAAAAATATTTACGTTGCAGGTGCGACATTAAAAGACGGAAAGCTTCTTACAAACGGCGGACGTGTTTTAGGTGTAACAGAAATTGGTGACACACTTGCAGATGCAATTGAAAAGTCTTACGAAACTGTTAAAGCAGTAAGCTTCGGCAATGCATTCTACAGAAAAGATATCGGACAAAAGGCCTTAAAGGCATTGGAGGATTAATATATGGTTTACAGAGTTTATGTTGAAAAAAAGGCAGAGCTTGCACACGAGGCAAACTCACTTAAAAGTGATTTGAAAGAGCTTTTGCAGATTAAAGGTCTTGAAAATGTAAGACTTTTAAACAGATATGATGTTGAAAATATCGAAAAAGATTTGTTTGATTACTGCATTAAAACAGTATTTTCAGAACCTCAGCTTGATATTGCAACAAGTGATATTGCAGACAAAGGTGATTACATATTTGCAGTAGAATATTTGCCCGGTCAGTTTGATGCACGTGCAAATTCTGCGGCAGAATGTATACAGATTATTTCTAAAAAGGACAGACCTACTGTTCGAACAGCAAGAATTTACATTTTAAACGGCAATCTTTCCGATGCTGATATTGCTGCAATTAAAAAATATGTTATTAACCCTGTGGAATCAAGAGAAGCTACTCTTGACACATTTGACACACTAAAGGTTGAGTACGAAATTCCTACAGAGGTTGCAACACTTGACGGTTTTTGTAACCTCGACCGTGACGGTCTTAAAAAGTTCATGGATGAACAGGGTCTTGCAATGGACCTTGATGACATCACTTTCTGTCAGCAGTACTTTATTTCCGAAAAGCGTGACCCAACAATCACTGAAATAAAGATGATTGATACATACTGGTCGGATCATTGCCGTCATACAACATTCCTTACCACTATTGATAATGTTGAATTTGAAGACGAATTGTTGCAGAAAACTTATGAAGATTATATTGCAACAAGAAAAGAGCTTAACCGCACAAAGCCAATTAACCTTATGGATTTGGCTACAATTGCTACAAGATATTTAAAGACAAACGGTAAGCTTCCAAAGCTTGATGAATCTGAAGAAATTAACGCTTGTACAGTTAAAATAGACGTAGAAGTAGACGGTCAGGTTGAAAAGTGGCTTTTGCTTTTCAAGAATGAAACACACAACCATCCTACAGAAATTGAACCTTTTGGCGGTGCGGCTACTTGTATAGGTGGTGCTATACGTGACCCACTTTCAGGACGTAGCTACGTTTATGCGGCTATGCGTGTAACAGGTGCGGCAGACCCACTAAAGCCAGTTTCTGAAACATTGGAAGGTAAATTACCACAGAGAAATATTGTACAGACTGCGGCTGCAGGTTACAGCTCATACGGTAACCAGATTGGTCTTGCAACAGGTCAGGTAGATGAACTTTACCATGACGGTTATGTTGCAAAGCGTATGGAAATCGGTGCAGTTATTGCTGCTGCTCCCGCTGAAA
>CAZNKU010000013.1:0-31194 GCA_964573775.1 uncultured Clostridiaceae bacterium
CGTTTCGAAGTTTTGAAAAAATTGGCGTAAAATTGCGCATATCATTTCCCTCTGCTGCGGATGAGTCCAAATCTTTGATTTGGCTAACGAATCCCATGCAAAGGATGTCCAAGAAAACGAGCATTTGCGAAGTTTGATTGGAAACAGCCGACTGTTGATGTGCAATTTTAGGAGTCAGTGCGATAAGTTCGCATATGACGACGGCGACAATTTTAAGAAACTGACGAACTACGAGTTGCTGACCGAACGTCCCGGCGTTGGGTTTTTGGGCACTTTTGCCCACACAAAAGTGCCTCCCACGCGGATAGCGTAAAAACTAAAAAGCATAGTTAAAACTATCCTTAAGAGTACTTATCATAGTAACAGGTGTTTTTGTATCGCTGTGGAATATCCTTGTTTGGTAGCGGAAAAGCTCTTTTACTCACATTTATGTCAAGAGCTGCCCTCAAATTATCAAAATTCATAATAATTAGTCCTTTAGTTTAATATGATAATTATGGTAGAAACACGAAGTGTTTCATCCTCCATTATTCACTATTCATTATTAATTATTAATTTAAAAAAACGGAGGTTTTTTTATGCTAAACTACATATGGTCGGGAATGATGATAATTGCCGTAATTTTCGGCTTGTTTACAGGCAGGATAACGGAAGTTTCCTCCGCCCTTATGACAGGTGCAAATGATGCAGTTGCAATGACAATTTCACTGATGGGTATAATGTGCCTTTGGACCGGGATTATGAATATTGCGGAAAATACAGGTGTTACGGAAATTGTGGCAAAGATACTGTCACCGCTGATGAGGGTACTGTTTCCCAAGCTTAAGGACAAAACGGCAAAGGATGCAATTATAATGAATATGACCGCCAATATGCTTGGGCTTTCAAATGCCGCAACACCTTTAGGTTTAAAGGCTATGCAGGAATTAAAACGTCTTTCCGACGGCAAGACCGCAACGGACGAAATGTGTATGTTTATAGTTATAAATACCGCCTCACTTCAGCTTATACCCTCTACGGTAATAGCACTTCGTCAGGCGGCAGGAAGTGTAACCCCCACAGACATAATAATCCCTGTATGGATTTGCAGTGTGTGTGTAATAACCGTTGGAGTTTTGGCGGCAAAAATATTTTCAAAGAGGCAAAAATGTTAAACACAGTATCAACACTTATTATGCCAACGATAATAGTGCTTATTTTAGCAAAGGGTATTATTAAAAAAGCACCGCTTTTTGACCTTTTTACAGAGGGTGCAAAAAACGGTTTTTCAACTTCAATAAAAATACTGCCCTCACTTGTAGGGCTTATTGTGGCGGTTTCAATGCTTAGAGCATCGGGATTTTTTGAGGTGACCTGCGACCTTTTATCACCCATGCTTGACAAGTTGGGCTTTCCCCCTGAGCTTGTACCTATGGCACTTATACGCCCCGTTTCAGGCAGTGCCGCCCTTGCAACTGTTCAGGATATTATTACAACCTACGGTGCCGACAGCTTTGTTGGCAGATGTGCGGCGGTTATGATGGGCTCGTCGGAAACCACATTTTACACACTTGCAATATACTTTGGAAGCGTGGGCATTTCAAAGTCACGCTACACCGTAAAGTCTGCACTTTTGGCAGACCTTGCAACCATTGTTTTAAGCGTGGTGTTTGTAAAGATTCTTTTTTAGTTAATAGTTGCGGAACGAGCAAGCCCGTTCCCTACAAAAAAGAAATCCGCAATTTGTTGCGGATTTCAACATTAATTCTGCATTCTTAACTCTGCATTCTGCATTAAATTAACAGCAGCAGTCGTTATGTGATTCGCAGCAACAGCAGTTGTTATTGTCGTTAAAAAGACTTACAACAATAATAACAGCAATAGCAATCCATACCCAATCCCAGCTACCGCCGAAGATACCGTTATTATTTGAGCAACAGCAATTATTCATAACAAAACCCTCCTTCTTAGTTCATTACATACTATTCTGGAGGGTTTAATTTTGTTAACTTTTAAAACTTTTTATACTTTCTGCGTCTGTTTCTACGGCGTATTCTGCGACGTTTTGCACGAAGGTATGCCGAAATAATCACTATAACTATAAAAGCTATAATTGCAAAAAGGATAAACTTTACAAAGGGCAGTCCGAAAAACCATAATATACCGCCAAACATAGCTTTTAAATTACTCCTTTTTACATCCTGCTCTGAAACAAGCTGTACTGTGCCCACATAGTTACCGTTGTAGGTGTATTCAATATATCCTAAAACGTCACCCTTTTTAATTGGTGCTTTAACAGGCTCCTCCACCACTACCTTTCTGGTTACGGCAGAAATATCGTCATCATTTAAAACTTCAACCTTCATAGACCTGTTTGCAGCAAGAAGCAAGGTGTCTTTATTTTTACCGTTTTTAACATCTGCCTCTTCCAAAAGTGTGCCTATTTTAACAAGGTCTGCGGTTTTAAAATCGTTAAAGCCGTAGTCGAAAAGTGCCTGTGCATCTGTCATTGCGCAGTTTGTATCCTCTTCCTTTACGGAGTTTAAAACTATACACACAAGCTCTGTATCACCCTTTACAGCGGAAGATATAACGGAATATCCGCCAAAGTCCGTTGCAGAGCTTACACCTGCAGTTGCATGGTCGTAAATATAGTTGTAGTATATAAACTTACTCATAAGGTGATTTTTTGTCCAATACTGTCTTTCCTCCGAAAGATTTGTTGCAGGAATTGTAACATTTCTTGTGCTTATAACCGAATACAATGCCTTTTCCTTATAAATGGCACGGTAAAGCTTTAATAAATCCGATGCCGTAGTATACTGTTTGGAATCCTCCTTGCCTGTAGGGTTTGTAAAAACCGTATCTTCCATCTCAAGAGCTTTGGCATATTCGTTCATTTTTTTCACAAACTTATCAATACCGCCGTAATTTAAAGCTACGGCATAGACAGCATCGTTTGCCTGTTCTACAAGCATACCTGCAATAAGGTTTCCGCTTGTAAGCTTTTCACCGCGCTTTAACTTCATGCTTGCATCTGCATAGTAGGTATAGTCGTAAAGATTATCTGCAACGGTAATTGATTTATCCATACCGTAAATTTTAAATGCCGTGTATGCGGTCATAAGCTTTGTAAATTCCGCAGGGGCAATTTTTGCATCAAAATTTTTACTGTAAAGAATCTGCTCCCCTGAAAGTGTTGCAAGAACTGCAGAGCTTCCCTTAGGCGACGGTGCCGCCGCACTGCACATACAGGATGTGCTTATTATAATAACCAGGATTAAAAAAAGACTTGGCAGCGCTTTTTTCATATTCTGTAATCCTCCTAATACTTTATAGAAAGATTATAACAGAAATTCCGACATATTACAACTATATTCCCACAATTTTTTTCAGGGTGGTATTCATTCCGTATGTAGCGGTTTTTTCTATTATTTCCGTTTCGGTTACAACCTTTAAAACCTCCATACGGCTGTTTATAACATTTACCATATAATACCTGTCATAAGAAAGGTTTTCAATTACGCTGAATGCCTTTTCATTTACATCTGCCACAAGTATATCTGCCCTTAAAGTGCCCTGACTTGCGAGCTTTTTTCTGCTGTACAGTATATCCTTCATAATAATTGTATTTGCCCTTTTCCTCTCCTCTGTAAGGTTGGCAAGCAAAAAAACGCCTATAAGCAAAAATGAAAAATTAAAGCCTGTTGCATAAACTACATAAAGACCTGCAATTGCTATTAAAAGTGCAGTTACCCTTGTAACCTTAAATACAAAAGTTGTTGCCCGTATGTGCCCAAATCTTTTTACAAGCACGGCACGAAGTATCCGCCCACCGTCAAGAGGCAGTGCAGGCAACAGATTAAAAATACCCATAGCCACACTTGATGTTATAATATAATCACGATACACACCCCACCACAAGCCGTATGTAAAAAAAGCTGTCAGAAAATTGCACACAGGTCCCGCAAGTGATATTTTAATCTCATCATAAGGCTTTACAATACATTCATCACGCACTCTCATTGTTATACCAAAGGGTAAAACCTCCACACCGTCTATTGGTACCTTGCACATTTTTGCAACAAGTACATGTGCACATTCGTGCAGTGCTGTTATACAGTATGCTGCCAACAGCATTTCAAAAAAATTCAAAAACAGGCTTGTGGCAAAAAGGAGTATTGTTAAAAGCTGTATTTCCACCTTCCCCGCTTTTACAGGTCTTAAAACCCTTTCAGTTACCGGACGCAATTGTTTTTATCCTTTCTGCAATGTCCATAACAGTGGCTTTGTAATCAACTGTGTAGGAAAGGGTGTAGCCTATACGTTCTGTAAGCTTTTGGGCAGTGCTTGTACGAAGAAGGCTTATTATAAATACAATAATTACTATAACTCCGCACACAATGCTTTGACGTATAAACTTCACCCTAAATGGCACTTTTTCCTCCTGCCCCGTATTTCCTCTTACACCTTTTCTGTACCTTTCCATAGCTTATCACTCCTTACAACAGTATATTGATTAATCACAAGAAATATGCCACATAAAAAACACTCCTGATAATTGTCTTTAATCAAAACCCTTTTTTACTAAAATATGTTGAAATTTTTCCTGTTTTGGTGTATTATTAATGTATTAGTTTGTCGAAAGGATAAAAATAATGAATATAAACTATTTACTGGACAAGGTTGAAAAGCCCGGCAGATACACAGGCGGCGAATGGGGAAGTGTTATTAAAAACCCATCAGACGTGGACATCCGCTTTGCTTTTTGCTTTCCCGACACATATGAAATAGGTATGAGCCATCTTGGCATTAAAATTTTATACGGCCTTTTTAATAAGCGTAAGGATACATGGTGCGAACGTGTGTATGCACCCTGGACAGATATGGAAGCCTTGATGAGAGAACATAACATACCCCTTTACGCACTTGAAAGTAAGGACCCTATAAACAAATTTGACTTTGTAGGCTTTACGTTGCAGTACGAAATGAGCTATTCAAATATTTTAAATATGCTTGAGCTTGGTAACATTCCCCTGCTTGCAAGTGAACGCGGGGAAAATGACCCGCTTGTGTGCGGTGGCGGTCCGTGTGCATACAATGCAGAGCCAATAGCCGACTTTTTCGACTTCTTCACAATGGGTGAGGGCGAAGAGGTTATGACAGAAGTGCTTGACGCCTATGCAGAGCATAAAAAGCAGGGCGGTACACGAAAAGAATATCTTGAAAAAATTGCACAGATTGAGGGCGTTTATGTTCCTTCATTCTATGATGTTGAATACAACGATGACGGCACTGTAAAATCCGTTACACCAAACAACGAAAATGCAAAGTCCACTATAACAAAAAGAATTATAAAGGATATGGACAAGGTTTACTACCCCACAGACTTTATAGTTCCAAATATAGAAATTGTACATGACAGAATTATGCTTGAGGTTTTCCGTGGCTGTACAAGAGGTTGCCGTTTTTGTCAGGCAGGTATGATATACCGCCCTGTACGTGAAAAGTCACCTGAAAGACTTTTATCACTTGCAGAGGATATGATTAAAAACACAGGCTATGAGGAAATTTCACTTACCTCACTTTCAACCTCTGACTATTCAGGTTTAGAGCCTATGTGCAACGGACTTCTCAATATGACAAAGCCTAAAAACATCAATTTGTCATTACCGTCACTTAGAATAGACAACTTTTCACTTGAGCTTATGGAAAAGGTACGTCACAAGGGCTTAACCTTTGCACCTGAGGCAGGTACACAAAGACTTCGTGATGTTATAAACAAAAATATTACGGAAGATGACATTACCCATTCAACACGTCTTGCATTTGAGGGTGGCTACAACGGTGTAAAGCTTTACTTTATGATGGGCTTACCTACAGAAACTGACGAAGATGTAGAGGGTATTTCCGACCTTGCAACACTGGTTGCAGACCAGTATTTTGCAGTACCTAAGGAAAAACGTGCAAAGGGACTGCGCATTACCGTAAGTACCTCCTGCTTTGTTCCAAAGCCATTTACCCCTTTCCAGTGGGAGCCTATGGATACTATGGAAAACTTAGAACGCAAGCAGGAAATATTGCAGAAGAAAATACGTTCACGTTCCATTAAATACAACTGGCACGATGCAGATGTAAGCTACCTTGAAGCAGTATTTGCAAGAGGTGACAGAAGGCTTAACAAAGCAATGCTTGAAGCCCACAAGCGAGGCTTGAAGTTTGACAGCTGGGCAGAATTTTTCAGTTTTGATAGTTGGATGGAGGTTTTCAAAGCCTGCGGTATAAACCCAGACTTTTACGTTACAAGAAAGCGTGAATACGACGAGGTTTTACCCTGGGACCACATTAGCGTTGGAGTTTCCAAAAACTTTATGATAAACGAAAGCAAAAAAGCACACAGCGAGGTTACTACTCCTCAGTGCCGTGAAAAATGCAGCGGCTGCGGTGCAAATAAGTTTGGAGGTGGTATCTGTGGCGACTGTGCTAAGGGCAACATTTAAAAAAGGTGAAGCGCTGCGCTACACAGGTCACCTTGACATACTCCGTACATTTGTAAGGGGTATGAGGCGTGCAGAAATACCATTTAAATATTCCGAGGGCTTTAACCCTCACGCAGTTATGAGCTTTGCTCTTCCTTTGGGTGTTGGTACCACAAGTGAATGCGAAATTGTGGAAATTCAGATGAAGGAGCAAATGCCTGTCAATGAATTTATAAAGGCAGTTAACGAAAAGATGCCTCCCGAAAGTATAGAGGTTTTATCTGCCGAATATTCCGATGCAAAAACTCCTGTAATTGTTAAGGCAGAATATGTTATTGAATATGAAAGCGAAACAGACCTTAACTACGCAGAAATTGAAGAAGCACTTTCAGGCAAGGAAATTTTAATAGAAAAAAAGAGCAAAAGACAGATGAAGGAAATTAACCTTTCCGACCACATCTTTGAAAGCAAGGTTATTAAAAAGAGTGAAAAAAGCTTTACACTTTATGCTACCGTTTCTGCAGGAAACACCTTTAACATAAAGCCTCAGCTTTTAACAGAGGGTTTAAAGTCGGTATGTCCGTCTTTTAAGCCCATACTTGTGCTTCCAAACAGAAAGAAATTTATTTTTGAAGGAGAATGATTATGAAATTTAAGTTACCACAATTCAATTTCAAATCCTCAGACATTATAAAAATTGATACCTTAATAGGCAAAAGAGCCATTATAGACGGCGATTTAACAGGTAAGGGCAACTATAAAATTGACGGTACCGTTACAGGTGATGTAAGGATAAAGGGTGACCTTGTAACAGGTGAAAAATCTGTTATTACAGGTGACATTATTGCAAAAAACATTATTATTGCAGGTACTGTTACAGGTGATGTTGAAGCATCAGGTCAGCTTACAATAAAGCATACAGGTATGATAACAGGTGACCAGAAGTGCGGAAGCCTTATAGTTGAGGAAGGCTCACGTGTTACAGGCAAGTGCGAAATTACAGGTACTCCCACTGAAGAGCCTGCAAGAAAGCCTGCAGAAAAAAAGGCTGAAGAACCTGAAAACAAGGAAATGGATGAGTAATTATGAACGATTATCAGGAAGAAAGAATTATCAGCACACGAAACATTGATGCTGAAAATGATTATGAATATTCCCTCCGTCCGCGTACAATTGATGAATATGTAGGTCAGCAAAAGGCAAAGGAAAATCTTGAGGTCTTTATACAGGCGGCAAAGGAACGCCGTGAGGCACTTGACCACGTTTTGCTGTATGGTCCCCCGGGGCTTGGTAAAACCACACTTGCCTCCATTATTGCAAATGAAATGGGTGTTAACATAAGGGTTACAAGCGGTCCTGCAATTGAAAAGCAGGGAGATTTAGCGGCTTTGCTTACAAACCTTTCCGAGCATGACATTTTGTTTATTGACGAAATTCACCGTATGAGCCGTTCTATTGAAGAAGTTCTTTATCCCGCAATGGAAGACTACGCTTTGGATATTATTGTAGGACAGGGACCTTCCGCAAGGTCTATACGTATAGATTTACCGAAGTTTACACTTATAGGTGCAACTACACGTGCAGGACTTTTATCTGCACCGCTTCGTGACCGTTTTGGTGTAATATCAAGGCTTGAGCTTTATACCCCTGAAGAGCTTGCACAGATTGTAGAACGTTCTGCAGGCATACTTGGTGCAAAAATCGAAAAAGACGGTGCTATGGAAATTGCATCCCGTTCACGAGGTACACCGCGTATTGCAAACAGACTTTTAAAACGTGTACGTGACTATGCACAGATAAAGGCAGACGGCATAATTACAGCCAAGGTTGCAGACAAAGCACTTACAATGCTTGAAATTGATAAAATCGGTCTTGACAAAATAGACAAAAATATGATGCTTTCAATTATAAACGCCTTTGGGGGCGGTCCTGTAGGCCTTGACACCCTTGCGGCTATGATAGGTGAAGACCCCGGTACTATTGAAGATGTTTATGAACCATATCTTCTTCAGCAGGGCTTTATAAACCGTACACCAAGGGGCAGAATGGCAACAAAGGTTGCATACGACTATTTTGATATACCAATGAATGAAAAAAATTAAATATAAAGGAGTTTTTAAAATGAAATTCATAAAGGAATTTAAGGAATTTGCAATGAAGGGCAATGTCCTTGATATGGCAGTCGGCGTTATTATAGGCGGTGCTTTCGGTAAAATCGTTACTTCACTTGTAAACGATGTTATTATGCCTCTTATCGGTATATTTTTAAAGCAGAGCTTTTCATCAATTACAATCAGACTTTTGGGTACCAACGAAATACATATAGGTAACTTCATTCAGAATATAGTGGACTTTGTAATTATAGCTCTTTCAATCTTTATGTTTGTAAAGCTTATAAACAAATTCAAGAAAAAGGAAGAACCAAAGCCGGAAGCTCCAAAAGGTCCTTCAACTGAAGAATTACTTGCAGAAATCCGTGATTTACTAAAAGAAAACAAATAATTATTTTGTGAAGCAGTGGCTTTTTAGTCGCTGCTTCCGTATTTTTCCATCTGCCTTCTTATGTTTTCCCTTGCCCACGCTGTGTCGTAAATGGGAACATTTGAAGGTTCAAAATTATTAAATTTTGTTGCTTTTGGCGTTGGCACGCAATTATTTAAAATATTTTTATTATTTATATTATTTTTATTATTTATATTAATATAAGGGCTGGTGTTTTGTTGGCGGTCTGTTGGTGACTTGTTGGTGTTTTGTTGGTGCTTTGTTGGTGACTTAGGCTCTAAAGGCTTCCATTTTAACAGCCTTATTACGGTATATTTGTTGGTGGGTTTTACTTCAATTTGACCAATTTTTTCTAAATTTTTCAAGATAGTACGGTATCTGTTTTCAGTTAAATTCAATGCCTCTGCGGCTTTTTTTCTTGATGCCAAAAATACTTCACCCTTTTTAATGTCCACCTTAATGTTATTTACAATCACAAAGGTATCTTCATAACAGCTTTTATACGCAAGCCAGCAAAGTGTTTTAAAGGTATCACTGTCATCAAATATCGGCCCTTCATACATCCAGTCATAGGTAGGACAAAAATATTTATTCATAATATCAACTCCTTTTTTTGAGCTGATTATACCAAATTTGTATAGTGGCTTTTAATGGCGTATTTTTTTAGTTAAGAGTGATGAATGCAGAGTGCAGAATTACGGACAGCAAGCTCTGCTTGCTTTTGAATAAAAAAATGCAAGGCATTTTTACCTTAACTCTTCATTCTGCATACATAAAAATCTCAATTCCGCCGTAGGCATTAACAGGAAAGGAACTTTCACGTTATTTTCCTGCTACCAAAGCTGAGGTATTAACATACAAGCAATTTTAAAATACACAATAAGACTTATTGCATCTACAAGTGTTGTAATAAAGGGGCTTGCCATAACGGCAGGGTCCAGACCGATTTTTTGTGCAATCATAGGAAGCATACAGCCTATAATTTTTGCAATTATAACCGTTAAAAGCATTGCAAGTGCAACCACTGAAGGTACAATAAAATCACCTGTACCGCTTAAAAAGTAAACCTCTGCAAATGTCAGTATTGCAAGGGTTATACCGCAAAGAAGGGAAACCCTCAGTTCCTTCCACATAACACGGAAAATATCACCAAACTCAATATCGTTAAGAGACATACCGCGTATAACCGTAACCGATGCCTGACTGCCCGAATTACCGCCCGTACCCATAAGCATAGGTATAAAGCTTGTAAGCACTACCACCTTTGAAAGTGCACCTTCGTAATGACCAATAATAGCACCTGTAAACACTGCGGAAAGCAAAAGCAGCATAAGCCAGGGAATACGGCTTTTCCATGTTTCAAAAACACCTGTTTTAAGATATGGCTTTTCCGTAGGGGTAATAGCCATCATCTTTTCAATATCCTCGGTTGCTTCTTCTTCAATAACGTCAACGGCGTCATCCACTGTTATAATACCAACTATACGCTCTTCATGGTCAACAACAGGAAGTGCCAGAAGGTCGTAATCCGTAAACATACGCACAACATCTTCACGGTTATCTGTTGTAACACAACGCAAAACGTGAGTATCCATTATATCTTCAATAACTGTTTCTTCATCATTTGCTATAACAAGTTCTTTAAGTGTAACAACACCTTCAAGCTGACGCTTGCCGCTTGTAACATAGCAGGTGTATATAGTTTCCTTATCAACTGCATTTTTGCGGATATACTGCAATGCGGCGGCAACAGTCATATGCTTTTTTAAAGCAACATATTCCGATGTCATAATACTTCCTGCACTGCCGTCGGCATACTGCAAAAATTCATTTATAATCTTTCGTTTTGAAGGATTGGCATTTTTAAGAATACGCCTTACAACCGTAGCAGGCAATTCCTCCAGAAGGTCTACTACGTCATCTACAAACAGGGCATCAATAATATCACGCAAATCCGTATCGTTAATTTGTTCAATAATATGCTCCTGTGTGTCACTTGGCAAATATGCAAACACATCCGAAGCTACATCCTTTTTAAGAAGTCGGAAAACAAGAATTATTTTTTCATCGTCAAGCTCTTCAATAAAAGATGCAACGTCATATTCATTCATTTCCAAAAGCTCTGTTTTAAGCTTTAAAATCTGCTTTGTTTCAAGCATTTCATTTAAAAGCTCAAAATCAGGTGTAAAGTCGTTTCTGATTTCATTCATTTCAGCTGACATTTTGTACCTCCTTCTTCAAAAAATTATACATAATAATTATACATCTTTGGGCCGTTTTGTGTCAATGTATATCTTTTGCAAGAATTTTAATGCAAAAACCAAATATTTCTTGATTTTTGTATGAAAAAATTATATAATATAATAAGTATATTATGTTTTTTTAAGGAGACAAATATGAAAGACACTTTAGTAAATTTTGTAGCAAACTTTCCCAACGAGCTTGCTGTTATACTTTTATCGGTAATTCCCGTTGCAGAGCTTAGGTTTGCAATACCCTTTGCAATATTAAATTACGGTATGCCTCCTGCGCTTGCTTTTTTATATGCTTGTATAGGCAATTTACTTCCCGTTCCTTTTATTATTCTTTTTATAAGAAAAATATTTGATTGGATGAAAAAATTTAAGTTTTTAGGTAAAATCGCCACAAAGCTTGAAGAAAGAGGCAAATCCAAGCAGGAAACTGTTAAAAAGTACAAGTTCTGGGGGCTTTTCATATTCGTAGCAATTCCACTGCCGGGTACAGGGGCATGGACAGGCGCTCTTATTGCCGCACTTATGAATATGAGACTTAAAGACGCTGTTCCGTCAATAGCTCTTGGGGTTATTGGTGCAGGACTTATTGTAACAACTTTGTCTATACTTGTTCCAAGTATGTTAGGCTTTTAACAACAACACCGTAAGACCGAACGGCTGTTTTAATTTCAAGGTCAGAAAGGTATATGATTATGGCAAGAAAATTCTTTACTTCAGAATCAGTTACAGAAGGGCATCCGGATAAAATTTGCGACCAGATTTCCGATGCCGTTTTGGATGCAATATTAAAAGAAGATAAAAACGCTCGTGTAGCTTGTGAAACTGCCTGCACAACAGGTCTTGTGCTTGTTATGGGTGAAATTTCCACATCCTGCTACATAGACATTCAGAAAATTGTACGTGAAACCATACGTGAAATCGGCTACGACCGTGCAAAGTACGGCTTTGACTGTGACACCTGTGCAGTAATTTCCGCAATTGACGAACAGTCGGCAGATATTGCTTTGGGTGTTGATAAGTCTTTAGAAGCTAAAAAAGGTGACGACAATAAATTTGATACAGGTGCAGGCGACCAGGGTATGATGTTTGGCTTTGCTTGTAACGAAACTCCTGAGCTTATGCCTATGCCAATTTCCCTGGCACATAAAATGGCTAAAAGACTTACAGATGTAAGAAAGCAGGGCGTTCTTCCCTACCTTCGTCCCGACGGTAAAACACAGGTTACTGTGGAATATGAAGAGGACAAGCCAATTCGCGTGGACACAGTTGTAGTATCCTCACAGCACAGTGAAGAAATTACACACGAACAGATTGAAAAAGACATCATTGAAAATGTAATAAAGCCTATTGTACCTGCAGAGCTTTTTGACGAAAACACAAAGATTTTTGTTAACCCTACAGGAAAGTTTGTAATAGGCGGTCCTAACGGTGACAGCGGACTTACAGGCAGAAAGATTATTGTAGACACCTACGGCGGCTACGCTAAACACGGCGGCGGTGCTTTTTCAGGTAAAGATCCTACAAAGGTTGACCGTTCTGCAGCATATGCGGCACGTTACGTTGCCAAAAATATTGTTGCGGCAGGCTTAGCTGACAAGTGCGAAATTCAGCTTGCATACGCAATCGGTGTTGCAAACCCTGTAAGTATTTTAATTGACACATACGGCACAGAAAAAATACCTGTTGCTGAAATTGAAAGCAGAGTTAAAAAGGTATTTGACCTTCGTCCTGCGGCAATTATTGAAAACTTAGGTCTTAGAAACCCAATATACAAAAATACTGCGGCTTACGGACACTTTGGCCGTACAGACGTAGAGTTCCCATGGGAAAAATGTGATAAGGTGGATGAATTGAAGTGAATTTTGTAGATCAGGCTATAACTGATACTTTAGAACAAAACTATATGCCCTATGCAATGAGCGTTATAGTTTCCCGTGCTATTCCCGAAATTGACGGCTTAAAACCGTCACACAGAAAGCTTCTTTACACTATGTATAAAATGGGGCTTTTAAACGGTAAAACTATAAAATCTGCAAACATTGCAGGTCAGACGATGAAGCTTAATCCTCACGGTGACGCGGCTATATACGAAACTATGGTACGTCTTACTGAAGGTCACGAGGCACTTTTGCACCCATTGGTAGAAAGTAAGGGTAGCTTTGGTAAGCACTATTCCGATATGGCTTATGCGGCACCACGTTATACAGAGGCTAAGCTTGCACCTATCTGTAATGAAATTTTTGCAGATATCGACAAGAATACAGTAGACTTTACAGACAACTACGACAACACTATGAAAGAGCCTGTGTTGTTGCCTACAAAGTTTCCAAACATACTTGTAAACCCAAATATGGGTATTGCGGTAGGTATGGCATCTAACATATGCAGCTTTAACCTTAAGGAAATCTGCGCTACCACAATAGCATTTTTGAAAAACGAAAAGTGCAACATTCAAAAGACACTTTTAGCTCCCGACTTTTCAACAGGCGGTGAAATTATATACGATGAAGAACAGATGAAAAGCATCTACGAAACAGGTCGCGGAAGCTTTAAAATCCGTTCCAAATATTCCTATGACAAAAAGAACAACTGCATAGATATTTTTGAAATTCCGTACACAACAAAGTCGGATATTATTCTTGCTAAAATCATAGAGCTTATAAAGGCTAATAAAGTTAAAGAAATTTCCGACATCCGTGATGAAACAGATAAAAACGGTCTTAAAATTACAATAGACCTAAAGCGTGGCACGGACCCCGAAAAGCTTATGCAAAAGCTCTTCAAAATGACAACACTTATGGACAGCTTTGGCTGTAACTTCAATATTCTTATCGGCAGTACACCAAAGGTTATGGGCATACGTGAAATACTTTCAGAATGGTCAAAGTTCCGTATAGACTGCATTAAGCGTCAGCTTGCTTATGATATAGGCAAAAAGTCCGACAGACTTCACCTTTTGGAAGGTCTTGAAAAAATACTTCTCGATATCGACAAGGCTATTAAAATTATCCGTGAAACTGATGAGGATGAAATGGTTGTACCTAACCTTATGGCAGGCTTTGGTATTGACGAAATTCAGGCAGAATTTGTTGCGGAAATCAAGCTTCGTAACCTTAACAAAGAATACATTTTAAAGCGTACTCAGGATATTGAGGATTTAATTGACGAAATTGCAAGACTTCGTGCCATCTACGGCGATGAAGAACAGGTTAAGCTTGTAATTATAGACCAGCTTAAGGAAATAAGCAAAAAATACGGTCAGGAAAGAAAGACTGCAATCATCGGCAATAATGAAATTGAAGAATATCACGAGGAAGAGATTGTTGAAAACTACAACCTTCGTCTGTTCCTTACAAGAGACGGTTACCTCAAAAAGATTTCTCTTGTTTCACTTCGTACTTCAGGTGAACAGCGACTTAAAGAGGGTGACGAAATAGTGCTTGAAAAGGAAACGGAAAATGTTGCGGAAATTGTAGTATTTACCGACAAATGCAATGCTTATAAGGCAAAACTTTCTGATATCCCCGACGGAAAGGCAAGTCAGCTTGGTGAATACCTGCCTACCCTCCTTAAAATGGAGCCTGATGAAAAGGTTGTGGGCATAGCAATTACCAAGGACTACAAGGGCAACATGCTGTTCTGCTTTGAAAACGGTAAGATGACAAAAACTCCTCTTGAGGGTTATGCAACAAAGACAAACCGTAAAAAGCTTACAAGCGCCTTTGCCTCCGCTTCCCCTATTGTGGCTGTTATACAGCTTGAGGAGGAAACTGACCTTGTTGCAATTTCAAGTATAGATAAGGTTATGGCTTTCAGCTCCGAGCTTGTATCACTTAAAACTACAAGAAGCTCTCAGGGTATAACCGTTATGACTCTTAAAAAGTCTGCTACACTTAAAAAGGTTATGCCTGCAGAAAAATTTGAAACCGAAAACATCGGCTATTACCGAACAAAGAAAATCCCTTCAGCAGGTTGTTTTGTAAAGGAAAATCAGACAAGCTTATTTTAGAAAATAAATGGGGTTTGTTAAAATGAAATGCGTTAAAAAATCATTGATTTTTATTCTGATACTTGCAACAGCATTGTGTACATTTACGGCGTGCGGTGAAAAAGATAATGCGGCAGAAGTTAAAAAGGTTGCAGAGGGTTATCTTGACGCCGCCTGCATTTTCGATTACGAAGCGGCACTTAAATATGTTGCTAAAGACAGCGAACAGTACACCGCACTTAAAGAAACAAGTGCACAGAAACAAGATGCAGAATTTATTGACGCGGTAAAAAAAGTTGTAACGTATAAGCTGGGAGATATTACAGTAGCTGAAGACGGAACAGATGCTACTGCAACATTTACGCTTTTAAGCCCGGATTTTTCAAGTCAGCCCGAGGGTGAATATTCAACGTGGGATGAATATGTAGCCGATATGGGAACTGTTGAGGTTGAAAGAACCCTTAAATTCGAGCTTAGAGATGATGAATGGAAAATCACAGACATAATATAACACGCAAAAAGGACTGTAAAGCAATAAGTTTTACAGTCCTGTGTTTTTTACAATACATTATTTTCCTTAGGTATGTGCATTTTTCGAAACCCTTATTTTTTTCTTTTCGACAATTTTATTATATACTCCTATACCTATAAGACTTACAATAGCCGTAACAACAAACAGTATTATTGCCTCAAGATATTGCTGTCTGCCCATAAAGTTTCCGCCGATTGTTGACGAAACGACGGACGGTATTCTCGCAATAAGTGTTATACCCAAAAATTCGCCTAAATTTATTCTTGTAAGACCAATAAAATATGTAAGCAAATCCTTTGGTGTGCCCGGTATAAAAAACAGTATAAATGTAGTGCGTTTAAGCTTTTTTTCACTGTTTATAAACTTAAGCTGATTTATTTTATCCGAATCAACAAAAAGCTCTACAAACCTTATGCCGTACTTTTTAACAAGTAAAAATATTCCCGACGAGCCTATTGCAACCCCAAGCATACAAAGCAAAGTACCCCATAGCCAGCCGTAAGCATAGCCCATACCGATTTCCACTACCTCACCTGGTATAAGTGCTATTACAACCTGCAGAATCTGGATACCCACTGCCACAAGCCAGCCAAAATAACCAAAGTTTTTTATATACTCATCAAATTCCACACCGTTTGTTGCAACCCTTCCGAACTTTATTCCGAAAAAGTATGTTAAAAGCCCTGCCAGTGCAAGTACAATTATCAGTGAAACCACAGCTATTATTCTCTTCTTTTTCAAAAGTTTTTTATCATTTGTTTCTGTCATTTTAACCTCACAAATTATTTTATAAAAGTAATTGCACGGTGTATATTTTCAATAACTGTAACTTTTTTACCCTCCGTTGCCTCGCCGTCAAGTGTCCACACAACCCCCTCGGGCATATTAAGAGTAATTCTTGCAGCCTTGCAAAAATCAAATACCTCGGAATCCGAAAAATCACAGGATGCCACACCACTTACAATTTTCATTATATCATTTCCGTTCTTAGGTTTTTTAATCATTAAAACCTCAAACAAGCCGTCGCTTAAATCCACAAATTCAGCATCGTACTTAAAAATTCCTCCTACGGATATGGAATTTGTAATACCTCCGTATATATAATCACCCTTATACTCCTTGTCATCAGCCGTAAAGGAAACAGAATAATCCTCTATATTTGAAAGATTTGCTATGCCCTCAAACACATACGCCATATGACCTAAAGTATTTTTTGCATTTTGCTGGGTTTTATAAGAAACAGACGTAAAAAGCCCGAAGGATGCAATGTAAGAAAAATATCTTTCGTTGTTAAAATTTCCCACATCAATTTTAAAGTCATATTGAGAGCCTGCTATGTTCGCCGCCGCAACACCTAAATTAAGAGGCAATCTGTGGGTTTTTGCAAAATCGTTTGTAGTACCCGCAGGTATATAGCTTATGGGAATGTCACAGCCCTTTTGCATAACTCCCGTTATAACCTCATTAAGCGTTCCGTCACCACCGCAACAAATTATGCGTTCATAACCGTTGTTCTTTGCATCACCGGAAACTTTTATTGCCTCACCAATTCCCGAAGTAACATATGTTGTAACCTCGTAGCCCGACTTACAAAATACCCTCAGTATATTAAGAATTTCATTCTTTATTTTACCGCGTCCTGAACAGGGATTGATTATAAACAGAACTTTCATAATTTTTGCCACCTTTTAATCTGTATGTATTAATTCTAGCAGAAAAAATAACCAAATTCAACATTTTAATTGAAATTTAACATTTTATCCGTTATAATAGTATTATTGGAGAGTGATAGTATGGAGCCTCAGGATTATATTGTATATAAAATTGAAGGAGAATATGCAATTTTGAAAAACATCGACGACGGAAATGAAATTTTTGTGGCTATGGCACTTTTGCCTGCAGGTACGGATGTTAATACAAAATTACATTGTGAATGCCTGCAATATACTATAATTTAACACAGAATGGAGAATCTTATGGACAAGAAAAAAATGTGGATATTAGGCGGTATTTTGATTATCGCAATAATTATTATTGCCACTTTGTTGTATTTAAAAAGCCTGCCGGAGGAAACACAGGAGCTTACCTCCTACCCTACCTCAAACGGCGGTACAATTGCCCCTGCAGACCAAACTTCTCAGTCGGTTGCCCTTAATGAGGATGGCACATCTGTAAACGATGCACTTTATGAATATAAATCAAAGTACGGATATTCCGTACAGTATAACAATAAATACATTGTGGATTTTGGTGAAAAAGATTACGATTTTTCCATTAAAAATGCAGACAGTACCGTAAATGTTGTAATAAAGAATGTGCCTATGAATGAAACCATAGCAAATATTCAGACAAAAGAAGAATGGGATTCTCTTATGGGCGGAATGCTTGGTGAATGTATTGAATTTAAAAGAACAACAATAAATAATATGGACACACTTATAAGTCATTATAACCTGGATTACGGCAACGGTCAGCAGACAGATGCAATTTTGGCAATGCTGATAGGAAATGAATATATTTACAGCTATATGTACAATGCAGCCCAAAATGCACCTTCAGATGAAGCTACACAGATTGGTGCTGTATTGTATACAATCCAAGAAATTTAAAAAGGGATGTAAACGCAAAAAGAGATAATAAAGGCTCCCTTGTGTAAAGGGAGCTGGCAAACCGTTAGGTTTGACTGAGGGATTGTTAACAGTCCTTAATGTAAAAAAATCTATCGGTTTTTCTTATATATTCTATTTCCTTTTTACGTTCCGGACTTTTTTTACATCACCTTTTAAAATATCTTTTCGCCGTTTAATGTTGCAGACACAAGCTTACTGCCATGATATTGCAGTGTAAGTCTGAAAAAATTTGCATCTGCACGGATAAGACCTAAAAACAGCTTGTCACCCTCCCACATTGGCAGGTCGTAAAGTGCGTCACGGTCTATCCATTTTAAAACGCCCTCGTTACATTCAATAATTTCACCCTCGTATCCATCTGCGGTAAAAAGGTGCATATCTTCATCCTCATATTCGTCAGAGCGAAAATGTACAATTCCTCTGTATCGGTAGTCGGTAAGGGTAAGTCCTGTTTCCTCTTTTGCCTCACGCAAAATACACTGCTTTGGAGTTTCACCCTCTTCAATTCTGCCACCTATACCAATCCATTTACCCTCATTAACATCAGCTTCTTTTTTGATTCTGTGGAGCATAAGATATTTATTGTCTTTTTCAATGTAACAAAGTGTAGTTTCTTTCATTTTATCAGTCTTTCGGATTATTTTTTATGTATTCATCCATAAGTCTTGCACCGTCGCAGACCATACGTTCGCATGGGCGAAGCTTGTAAAATTCAGCAGTTCTTTCGGCAGAAATATGGTCAGTTGTGTAGGATACATCCTTTAAAAGCTCACGGCATATGTACGAGCCGTTAAGCTCCTTAAACTGTTCTGCAAGCTGTTGAATACGCTTGTAGTGGCTGTTTTTACCCTCACGGTCGTCTGCATCGGTATACCCATAAAGCAAACCTGCCACCATAAACATTCCTGAAACTGCACCGCAAACTTCTCTCATTCTGCCTATACCGCCACCAAATGAAGAGCTTATTTTAAGTGCCGTTTTCTCGTCCATATCAATAACATCACAAAAGGCAAGCATTACTGCCTGTGAACAGTTGTAACCCTCTTTGAAATATGCAAGGGCCTTTTCTTCATGCAAAGTCATAGTCTTCACCTTAGCTTCTTTCTGTCAAATCCTCAGGTCTTTCCCCTGCACCAAAGTGATAAAGAATTGCCTCAACAGTTCTGCGGGATGCTTCACCGTCACCGTATGGGTTAACGGCACGAGCCATGCTTTCGTACTCGTTTTTATCAGTAAGCAGCTTATAAGCCATACTGTAAATAACCTCTTCACGAACACCTGCAACCTTTACTGTACCTGCTTCAACTGCCTCTGGACGTTCTGTTTCATTACGAAGCACCAATACAGGCTTACCAAGTGAAGGTGCCTCCTCCTGCAAACCGCCTGAGTCTGTCATAATCATATAACTTCTGTCCATAGCATTGTGCATATCACGAACATCAATAGGGTCTATAAGATGTACTCTGTCCATACCTGCAAGATATTTATTAACGGTTTCTCTTACAGCAGGGTTAAGATGTACAGGGTATACAAGTTCAACATCAGGGAAATCTGTAACAATTTTCTTAAGAGCACGGCAGATGTTTTCCAAAGGCTCGCCAAGGTTTTCACGTCTGTGTGCAGTTACAAGAATAACTCTGTTATTTTCAAAATCCACATCTGCCATACTTTCGCAAAGCTTGTAGTCCTTACTTACAGTAGTTTTAAGAGCATCTATAACAGTGTTACCTGTTATGAAAATATCTTTATCTTCAATAGCCTCTTTAACAAGGTTATTTCTGTTTGAAATTGTAGGTGAGAAGTGCAAATCTGCAATTCTTCCTGTCAGACATCTGTTCATTTCTTCAGGGAACGGAGAATATTTGTCATAAGTACGAAGCCCTGCTTCAACATGGCCAACAGGAATCTGGTTGTAAAAAGCTGCCAGCGCACCTACAAATGTTGTAGATGTATCGCCGTGTACTAAAACGATGTCAGGCTTAGCCTGCTTTAAAACCTCATCAAGTCCCTGCAAAACATTTGTTGTAATGCTTATAAGTGTCTGCCTGTCCTTCATAATATCAAGGTCGTAATTCGGCTTGATATCAAATATGGCAAGAACCTGGTCGAGCATCTGTCTGTGCTGAGCAGTTACGCACACAATAGATTCTATCTTTTCGTTTTTTTCCAGTTCCTTTACAAGGGGTGCCATTTTAATAGCCTCAGGTCTTGTACCGAACACTGTCATAACTTTAATTTTCTTCATTTTCTTCAGTCTCGCTTTCTATTTTATCCTCTATGTTAATTGACCTGTCATCTTCAGAAATGTTCTTTCTGGCAAGAGAAATTCCAAAAATCGAAAGGAACAGAACTGCCAGAATCAAAATTATTGCCCTTGATGCTCCGCAAAGCATCAGAACCACTGCCGACAAGGACAAAAGACCGCTTGCAATAAGCAGAATTATAACAGTCTGCTTCTGGTCAAAGCCAAGGTCTATAAGTCTGTGGTGTACATGACCTCTGTCGGGCTTCATAGGTGACTGACCTCTCAGCACCCTGCGCAGTATAGCAAATAATGTATCGAAAATAGGCAAGCCTAAAATAAGGAATGGCACTGCCATAGAAATAACAGCATAACTTTTGAAAAGGCCTACAATACTTATGCTTGCAAGCATAAAGCCTAAAAATGTAGAGCCTGTATCACCCATAAATATTTTTGCGGGATGCAGATTGTAAGGCATAAAGCCAAAGCCTGCACCTGCAATAGCCGCAGTTACAACAGCAACCCCAACCTCACGGGTTATAAGCGAAATTGCAAAAAGAGAAACTGTGGATATTGTTGAAATACCTGCTGCCAAACCGTCAAGTCCGTCAATAAGGTTTAGGGCATTTGTAACACCTACAATCCACAAAACCGTGATGGGTATTGAAAAGACACCCAATGCAATGTAGGGATTTTCACCAAAACCAAAGCTTGAAATGTGGTCTATACGGACACCGTGTAAAACTACAATCATAGCCGCCCCCACCTGCACAACAAATTTAAAAAGTGCATTAAGGCTGTAAATATCGTCAAAAATTCCCATTACAACTATTATTACACTGCCGATTAATATACCACGAAGCTCGGTATCAATTTCGGCAAAGCATAAAATGGAAATTATAAAACCATAAAATATCGCAAGTCCTCCAAGGCGTGCAATAGGCTTTTTGTGCATACGTCGGTTATCCTTTGGCACGTCCACTGCACCAATTCTGAAGGCAAGCATTTTAACAATTGGTGTGCTTGCATAGGCAATTAAAAATGCAACCACAAATGCAAACAGTAACCTTATTATTCCAAAATCCAATCTCATAACGGTACCCCTTTATCTTTCAGTAAAACCTACTTTTTTGTATACCTTGCGTAGTGTCTTGTATGCAATTTTAGAGGCTTTTTCAGCACCGTCACGGTATACGGACTGTATATAATCCTTATCCTTTTGCAATGCGTAGTATTTTTCCTGAATAGGCTGTAAGCAGTCTGCAACAACCTCCGCAACCGCCATTTTAAATTCACCGTAGCCCTTACCCGAAAATTCTGCAACGGACTGTTCAATGGTATTGCCTGTAACCGCACTGTAAATGCTAAGAAGGTTATTGATACCGTCCTTACCTTCACGGTATGCAATTTCACCGTCGCTGTCTGTAACGGCTCTTTTAAACTTTCTTACGATAGTATCTCTGTCGTCAAGCATAGCAATGTAGCCGTTAGGGTTAGGGTCTGATTTACTCATTTTAGATTCAGGTGAAGCAAGACTCATAATTCTTGCACCTACCTTGCCGACATAAGGCTCCGGAATTTTGAAAACGTCACCGTATACGCCGTTAAAACGCTTTGCAACATCTCGTGTAAGCTCAAGATGCTGAAGCTGGTCATGACCTACGGGTACAAGGTCTGCCTGATAAAGCAGAATATCCGCCGCCATTAAAACAGGGTAGGTAAACAAGCCACTGTTTATATTATCTTCATGTTTGGCAGATTTATCCTTAAACTGTGTCATTCTCTGAAGCTCGCCCATATATGTATAGCAGTTTAAAACCCATGAAAGCTCGGGATGAGCAGAAACGTGACTTTGAAAAAACATAACGCTTTTTTCAGGGTCAATGCCTGCCGCAAGGTAGGTTGTAAAAACCTCCATTGCACGCTTTCTGAGGTCTGCAGGGTTTTGTCTTACAGTAATTGAATGAAGGTCTGCCACACAGTAAAGGCAGTTATATTCGTCCTGTAGCTTAGTCCAGTTTTTAAGGGCTCCAAGGTAGTTGCCAAGTGTTAAAAAGCCCGAAGACTGAATGCCGCTAAGTATGGTTTTTTTAGTTTCTGTAACATTTTCCATTTTATATACAGATTCCTTTCATTTTGCAAATTTATCTAAAAAAATATATAATAAGTCAAAGTATCATACATTCTATATAATACCACATTTAAATCCACTTGACAAGTCGTAAATTTAAATATATTATATAATATAGAAATATATTGAAGGGAATGACACTTTTGAAATTCAGAACAAGATTTGCACCGTCTCCAACGGGATATATGCACGTAGGCAACCTTCGTACTGCACTTTATGCTTACCTGCTTACAAAATCCCAGGGCGGTGATTTTATACTGCGTATTGAAGATACAGACCAGGGACGTTACGTTGACGGTGCAGTAGACATCATTTACAATACACTTAAAGAAACAGGACTTCTTTGGGATGAAGGTCCCGACATCGGCGGTGACTACGGTCCATATATCCAGACCGAAAGACGCGGTCTATATAAGGAATATGCCGAAAAATTGGTTGAAATGGGCAAGGCTTACTACTGCTTCTGCGATGAAGACAGGCTTAATGAAGTACGTACTCTTTGCGAGGCTAAAAAAATTCCGCCAAAGTATGACAGACACTGCCTTTCTCTTTCAAAAGAGGAAATTCAGGCTAAAATTGATGCAGGCGTACCTTACGTAATTCGTCAGCTTATGCCTGATGTTGGTACAACATCTTTTGACGATGCTGTTTTTGGCACAATTACTGTTGAAAACTCAACACTTGACGATATGGTACTTTTAAAATCCGACGGTCTTCCAACCTACAACTTTGCAAACGTTGTGGACGACCACTTAATGGGCATAACACACGTTATCCGCGGTAATGAATACCTTTCATCAACACCTAAATACAACCTTCTTTATGAGGCTTTCGGTTGGGAAATTCCAACATACATCCACTGTTCACCTGTTATGAGAGACCATACTCACAAGCTTTCAAAGCGTGACGGTGACGCTTCATACGAAGACTTTATCAAAAAGGGTTACCTTAAAGAAGCAGTTATAAACTATATTGCACTTCTTGGCTGGAGCCCACAGGGTGAACAGGAAAAATTTACTCTTGATGAATTGGTTAAGGCATTTAATGTATCAGGTATCAGCAAGTCACCTGCTATATTTGACGAAGCTAAGCTTGCATGGCTTAACGGCGAATATCTTCGTGAGCTTTCACCTGAACAGTTCCACGAAAAGGCTAAGCCATTTTACGAAGGCGTAGTTACAAACCCTGCAATAGACACAAGCAAAATAAGTGAACTTTTGCAAAAAAGATGCGAAAAGCTATCCGATATCCCTGAACAGGTAGACTTTTTTGACAGCCTTCCCGAATACGATATCGAGCTTTATACTCACAAAAAGATGAAGACAAACCCTGAAAATTCAAAAATTGCTTTGGAGGCTATCAAAACAAAGCTTGAAGCAATTGACGATTTCAGCTTTGAAAACCTTCACGATAACCTTATGGCACTTGTTGAAGAAATGGGTGTTAAAAACGGTCAGGTTTTGTACCCACTTCGTGTTGCAGTTTCAGGTAAGTCCTTTACACCCGGCGGCGGCGTAGAGCTTGCATCAATACTTGGTAAGGAAGAAACAATAAAGAGAATCGAAACAGGTATTTTAAAACTTTCATAATCTAAAAGTCATATGCTTCGGCATATGGCTTTTTTAGTTGATAATGAATAGTTAATTTATCTTTTAAAATTGTAGGGGCGGGTCTCTGTACCCGCCCGCAAAAACGTGTATCTTTCGGGAGGGTGTGGAAACCCTCCCCTACGTTTTTACCAACAACATCGTAGGTAAATGCTGCCTCCCCCCGCGGACAACAGAAATTGATAACAATGATTTTACCCTTGTTTTTGAATTTTCTGTCACCTTACAAGGCACAAAGTTGTGGTTTAGTAAAAACCGCCGTAAAGAGAGGGATTACAGCTTGTAGAAATAATTTTTGAAGAAATTGGCGTAAAATTGCGCATATCATTTCCCTCTGCTGATGCGTAATTTTAGGAGTCAGTGCGATAAGTTCGCATATGACGACGGCGACAATTTCAAGAAAATTTTTCGTACAAAGTGTTGACCGAACGTCCCGGCGGTGGGTTTTTGGGCACTTTTGCCCACACAAAAGTGCCTCCCCCGCGGACAGCGGAAAATAATATGTTTTCAATAAAATATAAATTTAATTTTTTATATGTCTCCGACGGGGTACTTTTGTCGCAAAAGTACCCAAAACACGGGGGTTTCGATTCCCCCGTACCCCTAAACGACAAGGGCTCTGCCCTTGACCCGTTCCGTGGATTACTGAATTTTGTATATTAAAGTATGTGTTATCTATCAAATCCAAAAACTGCAGGTCGTCGCTATATGCGAACCTATCGCATTAGCTCCTAAAATCATTGTTCAGCAGCGGAATTTGATAACAATGATTTTTCCTTTGTTTTTGGATTTTCTGGTTGTGCTTTTTCTGTGGCTCAAAGTTACTCCTCGCGGACAGCGGATAAAAACTTGTAAAAACGTGTTATAATTTGTCGATGAAAAGGGTATTGAATTTTATTTTGTAATTTGGTATAATAACTATGCTACACTTTTTAATTAATTAAAAATGAGACATGTTAATATTTGAAACTCGAGAGGTACGCCATAAAAAAAGCGTACACTTTGTTTCGTCATACTCTTGGGTGTCTTTGCATATCTTGTTTGTATGATTAAAAAGTGTAGCAACTTTTAAGAAACAGAGTCCCTGCGTTTTTTTGCGTAGTCTCTGTTTCGGAGGCTACGCTTTTTATTTTATTACAAAGGAGTGCAAAATATGGAAGTTTTAACAGAAATGTATACGAAGCTTTTTAATGAACTTACAGATATTACTAATGAACTTGAAAGGTTAAAGGAGAGAATAAAAAACATTCAGCTTGAAACCGAAGAAATATACATAAATCAAGATATATAATGTTAAAAGCGGTAGATTTTTCTACCGCTTTCATACTTATTCAAAGAAATGCAAAGCATTTCTTCCTTAATTGTTCATTATTAATTATTAATTATTTATTCACTAACGTTTTTTAGACTTTGGCTTTTACATATCAAGGCATTCTTCAAAAATTGTTTTCGCAAGCTCGTTGTAATTGTGTCTGATATATTTATTGTTTTTAACGGAAACAAGGTCTTTTTTAATAAGCCTTATTCCGCTTTTTTTAAATCTTTTGTCATCTATAATTACCCTTGATGAATTTTCATGATTATAGCTTTTTTTCATTCGCTCGGGCAATTCCTGAGTATTTGCAACACATATATCTATAAGTCCTTCGCAGGAATGTTTGTAAATTGCATCCACATGGTCAAAGGCTGTCATATTATCGCTTTCGCCCGGCTGTGACATTATGTTGCAAACATACACAACCTTGGCAGATGCCTTTTTAATAGCCTTATACACACCCTTTACAAGAAGGTTTGGTATAACGCTGGTGTATATGCTTCCGGGACCTAAAATTATAAGGTCAGCATCTGCAATAGCCGCCTTTGCCTCAGGTAAAATTTTGGCATTTTTAGGTACAAGCTCTATGCACTCAATCCTTTTATCCCCAAGCTTTAACCCATTTGAAATATTGTGTTCACCCTTTATAACACTTCCGTCATAAAGACGTGCATTAATGTGAATATCATCTAAAGTAACAGGCAACACTGTACCCTTTACACTTAAAATTTCGCTTACATTTTTAACTGCTTCAACATAACTGCCGCAAACTCCGTTCATTGCCGCAAGAAACAGATTGCCAAAGCTCTGCCCCGAAAGTGAACCCTCGGAAA
The DNA here is from genome assembly GCA_964573775.1 of uncultured Clostridiaceae bacterium. Taxonomy (GTDB): domain Bacteria; phylum Bacillota; class Clostridia; order Monoglobales; family Firm-18; genus CAZNKU01. Next base: position 26,494 of record CAZNKU010000013.1, read on the forward strand.
ATCTGTAGTTTAAAAGCTTTTCCATCAAAGGCTCGGTTTCCGCAAGAGCAAGTATGCAGTTTCGGATATCACCGGGTGGAAGTATGCCCATTTCGTCACGCAAAATGCCGCTTCCTCCTCCGTCGTCTGCAACAGTTACAATTGCTGTAATGTTTTCAGTATATTTTTTAAGACCACGTAGCATAGTTGAAAGCCCCGTGCCTCCACCCACAACTACAATCTTTATATCACTGTATTTTTTCATGGAATTCTCTCCCCTAAAAAATTATCCGATTATTCTCTCTTGTAGTCACGGTGTATGGCCTCGACATAATTACCGTTGTTCTTAAGGTGGTTTTTAAGTGCCTCTGTAAGGGTAACGGAACGATGCTTACCGCCTGTACAACCAATAGCTATAACAAGGTGTTTTTTACCCTCTTCAACAAACTGCGGTAACAAAAAGTCCACCATATCACACATCATTTTCAAAAACTTTTTACTTTGCTCATACTTCATTACATATTCAGAAACACAGTCTTCAAGACCTGTGTGACCTTTAAGCTCTTCAACATAATAAGGATTTGGCAAAAATCTTGCATCAAAAACCATATCCGCATCCAAGGGCAAGCCATATTTAAAGCCGAAGGAAAGTACGTTTATGGTAATTGCCGCACGGTCATCACCTTCAAAAATTGCAGAAAGTTCTGCACGGCTTTGCTTTTGAGTGTAGTTTGTGGTATTTATAATGTTATCCGCATGCTTGTAAATATCTTCAAGTAATCTGCGCTCTAAAGCAATTGCATCTGCAAGTCTGCCTTTAATTGAAAGAGGATGTTTACGTCTTGTTTCCTTGTATCTCTTTATCAGTGCATGGTCATCTGCATTCATAAACAGAATTTCATAGGTATAGCCGTTCTTTTTCATTTCATCCAATGCATCAAAAAGCTGGCTGAACATATCACCGCTTCGTATGTCACACACTACCGCGATTTTATCCAGCTTGCCCTGCGAATTATTGCAAAGCTCTGCAAATTTTGGTATAAGTACAGGAGGCATATTATCTATACAGTAATAGCCAAAATCCTCCAGACATCTTAGTGCATGGGTTTTACCCGCACCTGACAAACCTGTTATAATTACAAAACGCATTTTTATCATTCCTCCCCTACTATCTTAACCTCAGGCTCAAGTTCTACTCCAAACCGCATATAAACCTCACTTTTTATATGTTCCATAAGGTTTAAAATATCTGTTGCTGTGGCATTGTCGTAATTTATTACAAAGCCTGCATGCTTTTCGGAAACCATTGCCCCTCCTACACGGCAGCCCTTAAGTCCTGCATCCTCCACGAGCTTACCTGCAAAATAACCCTCAGGTCTTTTAAAGGTACTGCCTGCACTTGGGTATTCAAGTGGTTGCTTGTCTTTTCTGCGCTTGGCAAGTTCTACCATCTGAGCCTTTATTTCTTCCTTATTTTTTTGTTCCAGGTGTAGCTCTGTTTTTAAAACCAGATGCTTTTTGTCAGAAAATATGCTGTGTCTGTAGGAAAATTCGTGGTCCGCTACCTCGAAAACATTTCCGTCCTCATCCACACAGATACTTTTAACAACTATATCCTTCATTTCACCGCCGTAGGCACCTGCATTCATTGCTACTGCACCGCCTATTGAACCTGGTATGCCTGCCGCAAATTCCATTCCGCCAAGACCGTGTTCCAAAGCCACATTTGCAACTTTGGAAAGCAACGCCCCGCTCTCGGCAATAATATTGTTGCCTTCTACGGTAATTTGTGAATATTTACTGCCAAATTCCACCACTACGCCATCGTAACCCTTGTCGGTAAACAAAAGGTTAGAGCCGTTACCCATAAACATATGCTTTGTTCCCTTAAGTGCCTTTACAAGAGCAATAATCTGCTCTTCACTTTCAGGTGTAACATAAAATGCCGCATTACCTCCTGCACGGAAGGTTGTGTGCTTGCTCATAGGCTCGTTTTCAAAAATCAGATTTTCAGTTAAAACGCTTTTCAAAATATCTCTTACGGATGAATTATCCAAATGAGATTCTCCTCTCAATTTTAAGTTAAATTCCAAGTGCCGCTGCACCGATAATACCTGTTTCGGAGTTGTGGCATCCGTGGATACCTGTACCTATGGACTGAATATCCTTTTCTGTAAGATTATTCTCCTCGTAACATATCTATAACTTTCCTTTTCGTTATATAACTCAAAAATTTATCAAGACTTGTGTTCACAACAAGCTCTTCATCAAAGCCGATTTCCTCAAGCATTGCCACTGCCCTGTCAAACTTACCCACATGGGTGCAAAAATGTGCATCGCTATTAACAACTATCATTGTACCGTGCTTTTTGCAGGCAAGCATCAGCTTTCTTGAATTTTCCACAAAGGACGGAGTTTTTTTGCCAAAGCAGTTTTCATTAAGCTCTATAAGCTTTCCGTTTTCCTTTGCCGCCTTTGCAATTTGGTCATATTCCTCGTCTGTAAGGCTAAAGCTTGTACGTGCAATGTGACCTAAAATGTCTATATAAGGATTTTTCATTGCATTAAGCAAAGTTTCGGCATAGTTTGTTTCATCACATACAAAAGCACCACCGTGTCTTGAAGCTATTACAATATCCACAAGTTTAAGTAGTTTTTCAGCCATATCCAGTGTTCCGTCAACATCCATAAAGGAACATTCAACACCTGTAAAAACCACCAATCCGTTAACATTCCTCGGAATATGATTTAAATTACAAAAATGCCACTCGTGTGAAAAGTCGTTTGCATTTGGTCCATGATTTGTCATGGCTATTGCCTCCATACCCCTCTCCTTGGCAAAGGTTATGTTTTCCATAAGAGTGCTGTATGCGTGGGGACTGAAGGAGGTATGTGTGTGTAAATCAAGTTTTATTTCCATTTTCTTACCCTTCCATACCTGACATCAGGCGTTTGTTAAGTTCTTCCGCCGCATTGTAGCCGTTACGCTTCTGGCGGTTGTTCATAGCCGCAATTTCTACAATAACCGCAAGGTTACGACCTGGCTTAACCGGTATTAAAAGTGACGGTATCTGAATACCTAAAATTTCGGTATATTCGTCCTCTAAGCCAAGACGGTCATAATGCTTGCCGTCTACCCATGCTTCAAGGTTTATTATCATATCAATTTTTTCTGTATTTTTAACAGCACCTATACCGAATATTTCCTTAACGTCTATAATACCGATACCTCGAAGCTCAATAAAATGACGTATAATTTCAGGTGATGAGCCAACAAGTGAAATATCGGAAACCTTTTTAATTTCAACAGCATCGTCCGCAACAAGTCTGTGACCACGTTTTACAAGCTCAATAGCCGCCTCACTTTTACCTACTCCGCTTTCACCAAGTATCAAAATACCTTCACCGTAAACTTCTACAAGCACGCCGTGACGTGTAATACGTGGTGCAAGCTCTTTGTTAAGCCACGCTATAACCGCACTCATAAAGCGTGATGTATGATACTGCGTGCGAAGTATGGGCACACCGTATTTTTCCGCAAGCTCGACCATACCGTCCAAAAGCTCCAGACCTCTTGTAATAATAAGGGCAGGAATTTTTTTGGAAAAAAGCATTTCAAGCTGTTTTAGCCTTTCCTCTTGTGAAATTCTGGTAAGATAAGTGTATTCAACCATACCCAATATCTGAATACGTTCATTGTCAAAATAGTCGTAAAAACCCGTAAGCTGTAAGCTTGGACGGTTAACATCAGGTGTGGCTATTTCAATATTTTCACCTTCAGGAGTTAAAAATAATTTTTCCAGTTTAAAATCATCAATAAGCTGAGATAATTTTACCGTAAACTTAACTTCTTCCATATTAAACCTCCTAAATTACATATATATTTTATTATACTAAAAAACAGCCAATATGTAAAGAAATAAATCAAAAACTTTTACAGCTTTTTTTACCAAAAAGACCGGGTTTTTTATTGACAAATATTAAAAAAGTGGTATAATATCAGGGTACAGTTTTAAAACACAATATTTCGGGGTGTGGCTCAGCTTGGTAGAGCGCTGCGTTCGGGACACGATACTAACCAATTCGCAAGTATCAGCCGAACTCCCACAAACCTCTCAACACCGCCACTTTACGGCGACTTAAAAAACAAAATACATGTGGTCAAATAAGTTTTGACCACATGTTATCCCACAGACACGGGAGATATAAAAAAATCACATATTTCATATCGGGATGTAGCGCAGTTTGGTAGCGCGCTTCGTTCGGGACGAAGAGGCCGCAGGTTCAAATCCTGTTATCCCGACCACCTTAAACCTCAGTAACCAAGCGGTTTCTGAGGTTTTTGCTTTGCCTAAAAAAGTGTAAAAAAACGAGTTTGACCACATGTTTTTATCTTCAACTGTGGGACAAAATCCTTTCTTTGTTTCCACCGTGTCATATTTTGATATGCCGAAACAATTTGCGATTTTGAGGTAAAACACTTAAAAAAATATTGCGATTCTGTGTCTGCTTTTCTTGACTGGCACAAACATTAAAGATGAAATTGCTTTTTTTGTGATATGAGATCTTACGATCTTTTCTTTGATTACGTCATATCATATTTTAATGTGACATATTTCTTGAAAGCATTGACATTTTGAGTATCATAGTATATAATATAATTGTTATCAAATGATAGGTGGTGTTCTTTTTGAAAAACTTAATTAAAAATATAAGAAATTC
>CAZNKU010000014.1:0-30698 GCA_964573775.1 uncultured Clostridiaceae bacterium
ATAATTGCATTGTTTTTATCATAAGGTTCGGAAAGTAATGTTTCCAGACGCATATTTTCAAGATTATTTGTAAAATCTTCGTAGCCTTCCTTAACCTCATCAAGAACAGACAAATCCTCCATTTCATTACCTAACGAAACTAATGTAACCAAATCTTCCCACTGAGTATAAAGATTTTTATATCTGTCAATTTTATCTGTTAGCTGCTTTGTTTTCTGGAGAACTTTCTGTGCGCTTTCCATATCACTGTAAAAATCAGGTTCTCCTGCCTTTGATTCAAGCTCTTTTATTTCAGATTCAGTACCTGAAATGTCAAAGTGAATCCCTCAATTCATTTATGTCTTTTTCAAGAGCGTCCAAAGAAAGTCTGTATTCTTCAAACTCTAACATATTATCAACCCTTTCAGTTTGTAATTTAATATTGTAATATTATTTACCACAGCATTTTTTATACTTCAGTCCACTACCACAAGGACAAAGGTCATTTCTGCCAACCTTATCATCATTCTTGGTAGGTGTTTTTTTCAGAGAACCATCACCGGATGTTTTCATAGGTTCTGCAACCTGTTCTCTTTTCATTTCTGCATTTGTTTTGGCATGGTATAACATTTTAACAGTATCTGTTTTAATGTTATTAATCATTTCATCAAACATATCCATACCTTCAATTTTGTATTCAACTACAGGGTCATGCTGACCGTATGCACGAAGACCAATACCGTTTTTAAGCTGATCCATAGCATCAATATGTTCCATCCATTTGTTGTCAACAGCTTTTAGCAAAGCAATGCGTTCAAGCTCACGCATTCTCTTATCACCATTTTCATCAACACCAAACTCTTCTTCACGCTGACTGTAAAATTCAGTAACCTTTTCCATGATAATGTTTTTAAAATCAACATTATCAAACTCAAATTTTTCATCACCAAATTCAGGAACAATACCAAAAGTCTGTAACATCATTGGTTCGTAATTTTCCCATGCCCATTCATCAGCAAACTGCATACCTCCACAAACAGAGGAAATTATATTTTCAACAACACTTTCCACCATAGATATAATATTTTCGTGAATATCATCACCTGCAAGCACCTTCTGGCGTTCTTTATATATAATTTCTCTTTGCTGGTTCATAACATCGTCATAATTTAAAACATGCTTACGAATATCAAAATTTCTTGCCTCGATTTTTTTCTGTGCACTTTCAATTGTGTTTGACAATATTTTAGCGTCAATAGGTTCATCATCATCAAGACCGATTCTGTCAACCACCATAGATATCCTGTCGGAACCAAAAAGTCTCATAAGGTCATCCTGCAGTGAGATATAAAATCTTGATGAACCAACATCACCCTGACGACCGCTTCGACCGCGAAGCTGATTATCTATTCGTCTGCTTTCGTGACGTTCTGTACCTATAATGAACAAACCACCTGCTTCAACTACCTTCTTACGTTCTTCTTCAGTCTGAACTTTAAATTCATCATAAAGTTTTTTGTATGTTTCTCTTGCTTCCAAAATTTCAGCATCGTCTGTTTCTGCAAAGCCTGTTGCTTCTGCTATAAGTTCATCAGAATATTCCATTTTGCGCATTTGTTCTTTTGCCATAAACTCTGCATTACCGCCAAGCACAATATCTGTACCACGACCTGCCATATTGGTAGCAATTGTAACTGCACCAAATTTGCCCGCCTGTGCAACAATTTCTGCTTCCTTTTCATGGAATTTTGCATTCAACACACTATGTTTAATACCTTTTCTCTTTAATAAAGACGAAAGTTGTTCTGATTTTTCTATAGTAATAGTACCAACCAGTACCGGCTGTCCTTTTTTATTGCATTCTTCAATTTGTTTTACAACGGCATTGAATTTACCTTTTTCATTTTTATATACAACATCATTATAGTCAATTCTCTTCAATTCCTTGTTTGTAGGAATAACTACAACATCAAGTCCGTAAATTTCTCTGAATTCCTGCTCTTCAGTTTCTGCTGTACCTGTCATACCGGCAAGCTTTTTATAAAGACGGAAGAAATTTTGGAAAGTGATTGTTGCCATTGTTCTGCTTTCACGTTCAACTTTTACATGTTCCTTGGCTTCAATTGCCTGATGCAAACCGTCACTGTAACGTCTTCCCTCCATCATACGGCCGGTAAATTCATCTACTATAATAACCTGACCGTCTTTAACTACGTAGTTCTGGTCGCGGTGCATTGTTCCATGTGCTTTAATTGCCTGGTTAATATGATGATGCAAAAGCATATTGTCAGGATCAGTTAAATTTTCAATATTAAATGTTTTTTCAGCTTTTTTCACACCACTTGCAGTTAAAGTTGCTGTTCTCGCCTTTTCGTCAACAATATAATCTGCATCAATATCATCAGTTGAATGAGTTTTATCATCTGTTTCTTTAATTTTAAACATTTTAAGAGTACGGGCAAATCTATCAACAACCTCATAAAGCTGTGTGGATTTTGTACCCATACCTGAAATAATAAGCGGAGTTCTTGCTTCGTCAATAAGAATACTATCCACTTCATCGACAATTGCAAAGCTATGTTCACGCTGAACTTTTTGTGATGCATAAATAACCATATTATCACGAAGATAGTCAAAACCAAGTTCGTTATTTGTAATATATGTTATATCTGCATTGTATGCTTCGCGCCTTTCATCGTTTTCCATATCATGCAGTACAAGACCAACCTTTAAACCGAGAAATTTGTGTACTTTACCCATCCATTCACTGTCACGCTTTGCAAGATAATCATTTACCGTAACAATGTGTACACCTTTGCCTGCCAATGCATTAAGATATGCCGGAAGTGTGGAAACCAAAGTTTTACCTTCACCTGTTTTCATTTCCGAAATTCTGCCCTGATGCAAAACTATACCACCGATAACCTGAACTTTAAAATGTTTCATGCCAAGTACACGCCATGCAGCCTCACGTACTGTGGCAAAAGCTTCAGGCAAAATATCATCTAACGTTTCACCATTAGCAAGACGTTCCTTAAAAACAGATGTATTATTTTTCAATTCCTCATCAGACATTTCAGAATATTGCTCTTCTAAAGACATAACCTTTTCAACCAAAGGCATAAGCTTTTTTATTTCTCTTTCACTATGCGTTCCAAATATTTTAGTTATTAAGCCCATTAGAAATTCCTCTCTTTTATATATACAAGTATTTAAACACAATATATCAAATATATTCTAACACAAAAGAAAAAGAATTACAACATTAATTATCAATAAAAATACAAATTTTCAAAAAATTAATAAATTTGGGTATTGACATTGCAAATCAGTTCAAGTATAATATAATGAGTGTTGTAGATTTACAGCACACCGCCTACTATATCGGTAGCCGGAGGGAGGGAAATTTGTGTCAGAAATCAGAGTAAAAGAAAATGAATCTCTTGACAGTGCGCTTCGCAGATTTAAAAGACAGTGTTCAAAAGCAGGAGTTTTGTCTGAAATCCGTAAGAGAGAACATTACGAAAAGCCAAGCGTAAAGCGTAAGAAAAAGTCAGAGGCTGCTAGAAAGCGTAAATTCTAATTTTAGAGGTAAAAAACTATGTCTCTTAAAGATAAATTGATGGATGACCTTAAATCTGCTATGAAGGACAAAGATACTGTCCGTAAAAATGCAGTCCAGATGGTCAGGGCATCAGTATTACAAGTAGAAAAAGACAACAAAGTAACATTGGATGATGAAGGTGTTATTGAAGTTGTTGCCAAGGAAGTAAAAAAACGCAAAGATGTTCTTCCTGAATACGAAAAAAGCGGTCGTCAGGATTTGGTAGATGAACTCAACAGAGAAATTGAAGTCTTGATGGCATATCTTCCACAGCAGATGTCTGAGGAAGAAATTGAAGCTTTAGTTGTTGATTCTATTGCACAGGCTGAAGCAAAATCAATGAAAGATATCGGTAAGGTTATGGCGGTTATAATGCCTAAAACAAAGGGTAGAGCTGACGGTAAAGTCATTAACCAGTTTGTTAGAAAGCATTTATCATAAAAAATTAAGGAAGATGTTTCAAACATCTTCCTATTTTTTATTTACTTTTGAAAAACATTAAATTAAAACAAGTCTTTACATTATAAAATAATCTGTTTAGAATTAGTCCGCTACAAAAGTGGACTAATTTATTTTATGTATGACAAAAAACAACCCCAAAATCCATAAATTTTGGGGTTGTATATCATAATTATAATCTACAACGTGGAGAATTATTTTTTTAAGAAAAATGGCACATCTATGTCGTCATCTTCTTTTGTTTTGTTAATTATATCTTCAAAAGGATTTGCGGATTTTTCATTTACAGCTGCATTTTCAACTTCACGACCTACTGCCTTTTCCGGTTCACGGGTAAACATCGGTACAAATGAATCGTTTTTATCATCATTATCAAAACCTGTTGCAACCAATGTAATTTCAATTTCATCTTCAAGAGAATCTTTAATAATAGCACCGAAAATAAATTCTGCATCAACATCGGCAAGTTCCTGAACAAGCTCATTAGCCTTTTGAATTTCAAGCATACCAAGGTCGGGACCACCAGAAATATTAAGCAATATTCCTTTAGCACCTGCAATAGATGTTTCAAGTAATGGACTGTTAATAGCCATTCTTGTAGCTTCTTCTGCTCTATTTTCACCCTTAGCTCGTCCAATACCCATATGAGCGAGTCCGGTATTTTTCATAACAGCCTTAACATCAGCAAAGTCAAGGTTAATAAGACCGGGGGCAACAATAAGTTCACTTATACCCTGAAGCCCCTGTCTTAAAACATCGTCAGCAACGCGTAATGCTTCTTCGAATGTAATATTATTCTTTGCATGAGCAATATCAAGAAGTTTGTCATTATGTATAATTACAAGCGAATCAGAATTTTTCTTTAATTCCTCTATTCCACGTTCAGCCTGAGACATTCTCTTTTTACCTTCAATTGTGAAAGGCTTTGTAACAATTGCAATAGTAAGTTTACCAAGTTCCTTAGCAATACCTGCAATTACAGGAGCAGCACCTGTACCTGTACCACCGCCCATACCGGCAGTAACAAATACCATATCTGCATCTTTAATTGCAGCTGCAATATCATCTTTACTTTCTTCGGCAGCTTTTCTTCCAACTTCAGGATTCGCACCGGCACCTAAGCCACGTGTAACTTTTTCACCAATCTGAATTTTAGTATTGGAATTTGCTCTTTTTAGAGCCTGAGCATCGGTATTAACAGAAATGAATTCAACAGATCTTAAGCCTGCTTCTATCATTCTGTTAACAGCATTATTACCTGCTCCGCCCACACCTACTACTTTTATATTGGCAAGTGATTCATTTTCTATTTCAAGTTCAATCACGATAATCCTCCTCACATTATATACATAATATTATTATATATAATTTTTTTTATTTTGTAAAGTAATTTTTTTATTTTTATTATTATATTTTTTTATCCTTTAATTTTTCTGAAAATTTATCAATAGCATATCTTCGCAATGTTGCGAAATTCTGAAACAATCTTGTTCCAAAAACTACAATTGCAGCAATTGATAAATCAACATTCAATAGGTTACCGATATATAAAATTAATGTTGCAAGTATGGTATTTCCAAAAAAACCTGACAGAAAAATACCAAGTTTAAAATTCCCTTTAAAATGTGCAACCAAACCTCCGAAAATAGAATCAAATCCCGCCAATAAAGCTATTGCTATATAGTGAGTAATACCGGAAGGAATATTAAAAGGCACAAACAAGGCAATCATGGCACCAATTAAAATGCAAAAAATAACCATTAACATTTATTCATCCTCGCTTCCTTCAGTAATAGGCACAGCATATTCAAATTCAATCAAACCGTTAAAAGGCGGTATAACAATATCGGTTGCTTTGTTGATTTCGATTTCCAGCCCCCAGGCTGTCAGAGAATCGTATGCCCCACCCCTCATCTTTAATGAATTTTCCAAGGTCACAGGATCACCAATGGCTTTAATAATAAATGGAGAAGTGATTTTTGTACCGTTAACACTTACTGTTGGTCCTACACATCTTATCTCAGTAGTTGCAACAATTCTTTCGTTGTTAATAGATAATGCTTCAGTTCCGGCACCACGTAATTCGTTTACTATAGTAAGCAAATCAGAATCGTGAATTAGATAGTTGTTTATATCTGTACCGGAATTATTTTGAGTACTGTCCTTAACAGTAACAATAATTCCAACACCCTCTACTTCAACTAATCCTGCCATTATCTCCGCTCTTTTAAGCTGATTAACCAGAGTTTTAGAATAGTCACTGTTTGATGCAGCTTCATCCTTAAAAGACTGTAAATCAAATTGCAAAGTGTTGTTAAGTTCTAAAAGCTGTGCATTTTTCTTTCTTGTTTCTTCAAGTTCACTTAAAAGTTCATCTGTGCGTAATGAACCTACAGGATTATATGTGTTGTTATATACAACACTTTTAATTTGCAAAGTAACAAGAAAAGACATTATTAATGCAACTATACCTATTGCGGATGTTGCACTTTTTAATGTTTTTTTCAAAAATAATCACTCCTTAGGCAGTGGTTTCAGGTATACATTACCGCCAATTATTTCAATTATTCCGGTTTTTGTACTTTCCGGAGAATGATATATATCTGTAGCCAAAATGTTTATTTTATAATCCAAATTACCTATGTCACCTAAAACAACTGTAAATTCTTCATTTACTGTAAAATTCAAATTACTTGCATCCGCAATATCAATATTTGTGACCATACCCGAGAACGCTGAACTTTCAAGCATTTGAACCAAAGTCTTATAGGTATCGATATATGAAACATTTTCAAATTCTATAATTTGATTAACTTCATGTGATTTAATCTTACCCGCAACAAGTAATGTTCTTCCCTGTTCAGGTAATTTATCTGATATTTCTAAAACCTTTCCTTCATCATCAAGGTAAATATATTTCTTATTAACAACCACATATGAATGAACTTTACATTCAACTATTTTTATATCTATAGTTGATGGAAATTTTTTACTTACCTCAACACTCTTAATATACGGGATATCATTTATTGAATCAATTGCTTTGCTTTTACTGGTACGGATAAGATTATCGCCAATTTTGATTTTTGATGCTTCAACAATTTCATCAGCAGATATTTTACTGTTCCCGGTACAATTTATTTTTTTTATCTGCAACAAAGGTGTAAATAAAAGTATCAGTACAAGTATAATTATAACAAGGCTAAGTAAAAGTAATTTTCTTTTCAATTTATTTATCTTTGCTCGTCTTTTATAATTTTTTAATTTTACAACTTTACCATTATCTTTTTTCTTGTTTATATATTTCATAGATAACCTCCGTTAAGAAGTATAGGTAATTTCAGCACCAAGTTCACATAAATTTTCAATAAAGTTTTCGTAACCACGTTCAAGATACTCAATGCCATCAACTACAGTGATTCCATCTGCATATAAACCGGCTATAATCAAACCTGCGGCACCTCGTAAGTCTGTCGCAGTAACATTTGTACCATATAACTTATCTACACCGCGTATAACGGCATTTCTTTCCATTATGCTTATATCGGCACCCATCCTGTTTAATTCACAAATATGTTTAAATCGATTTTCAAACAAATTTTCAGTTATTATACTCATACCATTGGCAATACAAAGCAAAGGAGTTATGACGGATTGTACATCTGTAGGAAAACCAGGATACGGCATTGTTCTTATTAAATCAATAGATTTAATCTTATCTGTTTTATATATCTTTATGTTATTTTTATCACATTCTGTATAAAAACCACATCTGTTAAGTATTGAAATAACAGATACAAGATCATCACTGCAAGTATTTGTTATCTCTATTTCGCTATTGGTAATTGCTCCGGCAATTAAATAAGTGGCAGAAACAATACGGTCCGGCATAATTGAATATTCTGTTCCGATAAGTTTTTTTACACCATTTATCTTAATAGTGTCGGTTCCGCCTCCACTAATATGAGCGCCCATCGAATTCAAAAAATTCTGCAAATCAATTATTTCAGGTTCTTTTGCAGCATTATGTATAATTGTTTTACCGGTGCATCTGCATGCTAATATCATAATATTCTCAGTAGCACCAACGCTTGGAAAATCAAGATATACATCGTTCCCTATTACATTTTCACACATACATTCGTAGTAACCGTAATGTTCCTTGATTACTACACCAAGTTGTTCAAATGCCTTAAGATGTAAATCTATAGGTCTTGCACCCAATTCACAACCACCCGGTAAAGTAATTTTTACATATCCATACTTATTAAGTAATGCTCCCATAAACAAAATTGATGAACGCATTTTTCTTATATAAGTATCCGGTATTACACCGTTAAAATCATTATTTATAAAAACACTAAGTATATTGTTTTCAAATTCAACTTTATGACCTATGTATTCCAAAATTTTTATTGTATTTTCAACATCTGAAATCCTTGGACAATTATACAAAATGCTTTTGTCTTCTGCCAGAATAGATGCTGCAAGAATTGGCAAAACAGCATTTTTTGAACCGTGAACAGATACGGTACCATTTAAAAAAGCATTACCTTTAATTGATATTTTTTTCAATAAAAACACCTCCGCAACAATATATTTCATATTATGTTGAAAATATTGTTGCGGTGAATTTAATTATAACCCTGTATCAGATAAAGGTGGCGAAATTTCTGTATCGTCCGGATTCCCATCATCTTCCGCATCATCTTCTGTATCATCTTCCGTATCATCTTTATGAACATCACAATAATTATCCGTTATTGGTTCTCCCACTTTAAGCATATCAGCAGGACAATTTTCTGTAGCCTTCAAACCACTTTCTTCGCATATTAAACCATCTAATGAGGCTGAAGGTTCTATTACACTTATATAAGTATAGTTAAATGATTTTGCTGCAAGATTTTTTGTGCTGTGTACTTCTTGCATAACTAATTTCCACAATTTCAATGCAGGATTACTACTAAAATAGCTTAAACTTTCATTAGTATCATACCCTACCCATACTGACGCACAATAGTAAGGGCTATAACCAACAAACCATCTGTCTTTATCATCATCAGTTGTTCCGGTTTTGCCGGCAATTGAATATGAGCCAAATCTCGCAGCTGCACCTGTACCCGAATCACAAACTGATTTCAAAAGACCGTTCATTGTGCGTGCAGTTTCCTTGCTAATTGCAACATTAGTTTTTGATTTTTTCTGTAAAATAACTTTTCCGTTACTGTCGACAACTTTTGTATATGTTATCGGAGTGTTGTATTTACCGTCATTTACAAATGTGCAGTATGCAGCAGTAAGTTCCATATTAGATACGCCATTTGTCAAACCACCCAAACCCAATGCCGGTAAATTTTTGTCTGAAGATACCAAGGAGGTTATTCCAACTTTTGAAGATAGGAAATTATATGAAATATCCACACCCATTTGTTGCAAAATTTGTACAGGAACGGTATTTATAGATATATCAATCGCATATTTAACAGTAACCTTACCTTTAAATCCGGAATAATAATTTTTTGGTGACCAATCACCTACCGTAATCGCCTTATCTTCATATATTGTTCCTGGTTTAATAATTCCCATCTCAAGTGCAGGAGCATATACAGCAATTGGTTTTATTGTAGAGCCGGGCTGTCTGGAAAAATTCTTGTTGTCAGTAGCTCTGCGTTTTGTACGAGATCCCTCTTTTTCACCAAAACCACCAATAATTGCTTTTACTTCACCAGTGTACGGATCCATAACACACATCGAAGCCTGAGGGGTTCCATTTGGTCCGGCTGCAAGATTATTGCTGTTTGAAAATACATCTTCTGCTATTCCCTGTATTTCCGGATCTACAGTCGAATATATTTTCAAACCACCGTTATACAAAATGTTAGCGGCAACCGCTTCAGTATATCCGTATTCCTCTTGCAAATCTTCAATTACCTCTTCTATTATCTGGTCAACAAAATAGGACTGTTTACTCATTCCTGCATTTTTATCAGCAACAAATTTCAATTCTTCAGCAACTGCTGCATCATATTCTTCCTCTGTTATATATTCCAGTTCATACATTTTTTTCAAAACAAGTTCTTGTTTTTCTTTATTTTTATCCGGATTTAAAAGCGGATCATAAAGAGACGGATACTGAGTAATACCAACCAGACATGCACCTTCAGCAATTGTTAGTTCTGAAACATTTTTTCCAAAGTAAAACTTAGAAGCACTTTGAATACCATTACAACCCTGGCTTAAATAAATAGTATTTAAGTAAAGTTCAAGAATATCATCTTTGGAAAGCTTCCTTTCAAGTTCTATAGCTCGTGCCATTTCCTGAATTTTTCTTGTTACATTTTTATCCGAATCTCCGGTGAGATTTTTAATAAGCTGTTGTGTTATTGTACTACCACCACGCGATGTACTGTTGTTAAAAACATATCCAACCGTAGCCTTCAGTGTACTCATTAAATCAACGCCTGAATGTTTATAAAATCGTTCATCTTCAATTGCAACCGCCGCATTTTTAACATGGTCAGGAATATCTTCAAAATCAGCCCACACACGGTTGTCCTCACCATAAATACGTTCATATTCCACAAATTCACCGTTTTTTGAATCTTCATTATAGACATATGATGACAACTTAAGACTAAGGTCAACATCATCAAGATGTAATTCGTCCAAATTAGCAACACAGCCGGAATATAGAGCTACGAAAAAACCTATTATTAATACAACAAATATTAAAATTATTGATAAAAAAACTTTTAAAAAAACCTTGACTGGTTTTTTCATACTTTTTTTAGTGCTATTTTTCATATTTTTTTCCATATGAATTCCTCTTTTCTATAAGAAATATTACATTTTCTATTTAGCAATAAACTTATACATTATTATTATAACACAAACTTTTAAAAAATCTACTATTTTTTGAATAATAATTATGTTTTTTGTTAATTATTTATATGCGAGGTGCACAAAAATGAAAAAAAGTCACATACAATATATAGTATTTTCTTTGATTATCATAGTACTATTTGTATTAAATGTATTACAAAATAAAAAAAGTGATAATATATCACATACGAAGTCGGATAAACCTAAACAAAGTATAAAATCCGAGGCTAATGAAAAAAAACAGATTAATTCCGAAACTTATACAATAAAAGCAGACAATGAACAGATATTTTTGTATGATAATGAGGAAAATGTTATTCAAAAACTTAATATTGAATTTAACAATCTAAGAGAATATGACAAGAAAATGTTTGTGGAGGGTATATATTTTGATAATATTGAAGATGTGTATCTTCTGATTGAAGATTTTTCAAGCTAAAAGCGGAAATCAATTTGATTTCCGCTTTATTTTACAAGGAAGCATACATACTGTACAAATTATTGTATAAACCACCTTTTTCTATTAATTCTTTATGAGTTCCTTGCTCTTCTATTCCATTTTCTGTAAGAACAAGTATAAGGTTAGCATTTCTTATAGTTGTTAATCTGTGGGCAATTGTAAATACGGTTCTTCCTTTAGCAAGCTTTTCCAAAGAATCCTGAACAATTTTTTCACTTTCGTTATCTAAAGCAGATGTAGCCTCATCAAGAATTAGTATTGGTGGATTTTTTAGAAAAACACGCGCAATACTTATTCGCTGTTTCTGACCTCCCGAAAGTTTAACACCACGTTCACCCACATAAGTGTCATATCCGTGCTCAAAATTAGATATAAAATCATGTGCACCGGCAAGTTTGGCAGCCTCAATTACAGCTTCGCGACTTGCTCCCGGAAGTCCGTAAGAAATATTTTCATACACCGTTCCTGAAAACAAATATACATCCTGTTGTACAACACCTATTGAATTACGTAATGATTTTAGTGTCAAATTTTTAATATCTACACCATCAATCAAAATTTTTCCTTCAGTTACATCATAAAATCTCGGTATAAGGTTACAAAGCGTGGTCTTACCCCCTCCGGATGGTCCAACTAAAGCAATGCTATCACCTTTTTTAATATCAAGATTTATATTTGAAAGTACCTCAGTGTTATCATCACTGTAATGAAAACTTACGTTATCAAATTTAATGTCGCCTTTTACATTTGTTAAATCTTTTGCATCTTTCTTTTCCTTAATCTCAGATTCGGTATCAAGAATTTCAAGAAATCTTTCTATACCTGTCATACCTCTCTGAAATTGTTCGGTAAATTGGATTAAAGTTCTCAAGGTTGCCAACAGAGTATTTATGTATAAAAGATAGGCAGTAAGGTCGGCAGGAGATATTTTATGGTTAATCATAAATATTGAACCTGCAACAACTACCAGAATATACAACAATCCTTCAAAGGCTCTGTTAGATGTCTGAAAGCCTGCCATATAATGATATGCAATCTTTTTAATGTCAAGAAATTTATTATTTCCATCCTCAAATTTTTCGAATTCTATATCTTCATTTGCAAATGACTTTACAACTCTGATGCCAAGTAATGTATCCTCTACCTGTGAATTAATTTCGCCCACTTGATGACGTTGCTTTTTAAAAGCTTTTCTCATACGTTTATTAAAAAACCTAACAATAATGTAAATCATGGGTAATGACGCAAACATTATCAGTGTCAGATGAATGTCAATTCCGCACAAAATAATAAAAGATACAATTATTTTCAACCCTGCTATAAAAAACTCTTCCGGACAGTGGTGTGCAAATTCCGTTACATCAAAAAGGTCGCTTGTAATACGAGCCATAATCTGACCGACTTTGTTTTCAGAATAGTAAGAATGTGATAAGGTCTGGAGGTGATTAAACAAATCACGACGCATATCAGTTTCAATTTTAGCACCCATAATATGCCCTGTATCAGCCATATAAAAATTTGCCGCTGAATCTATTATTCTCAAAACAAGGTAGAAAGCACCTATTTTCAGTATCAGTCCTACAGTCAGTCCGGCAATATTGTTAATACCCATATCTGTTATGTATCTTACAAGCATGGGGAAAACAAGCTCACACACAGTTGTAAGAGCTGCACAGATAAGGTCTAAAACAAGTATCCATTTATACTTTTTAAAATATGGAATAAATCTTTTTAAAAGATAACCCATTTTCATTTGCTTTTCAGTGTTTTCCATATTTTTATCCTCCGTAAATATTAATAACACATTAATATATTACAACTTTACATAATTAAAGTCAACAAAAAACAGACAAAAGATTTTACTGTAATCTTTTGTCTGTTAATTTATTTATTAAACACCACTGTATGCTGCAAAGCCGCCGTCAACGGGAACGATAACACCATTTACAAATGATGCACCATCTGAAAGCAACCAAAGTAATGTGCCTGTAAGCTCATCAGCCTCACCAAAACGTCCCATAGGAGTATTATTAATGATTTTCTGTGAACGTTCAGTATAATTTCCGTTTTCATCAATAAGCAATGCTTTGTTCTGAGCTGTAAGGAAGAATCCCGGAGCAATAGCGTTTACTCTGATACCAACCTTTGAAAAATGTACTGCAAGCCACTGTGTAAAGTTGGAAATCGCCGCCTTTGCACCGCTGTATGCAGGAATTCTTGTAAGCGGACAAAACGCATTCATAGATGAAATATTCAAAATACAAGCGTCATTTGCTTCAATCAAATCAGGTGCAAAAACCTGTGTTGGCAAAAGTGTGCCAAGGAAGTTAAGATTGAAAACAAACTCAATGCCTGAAGGATCAAGTTCAAAGAAGGATTTTACATCTTCTCTTGCTTCATCACCTATTTCATAATAATCCTTTGAGGTTGTACCCTTAGGATTATTACCGCCTGCACCATTGATAAGAATATCAATTTTACCAAGCTTTTCGTTTATAACCTTTTTAGCTTCAACAAGGCTTTCCTTCTGAAGAACATTTGTTGAAACACCTATTGCTGTACCGCCTGCTGCGTTTATTTCATCAGCAACCTTATTTGCAGCATCGCCGTTAAGGTCCAAAATTGCAACCTTGGCACCGCATTCTGCGATAACTTTAGCAAAGTTAGAACACAAAATACCGCCGCCACCTGTAACTACAGCAACTTTATTGCTCAAATCAATTTTAAATGGTAATTTCATTATTTTTCACTCCTGTCTAATGCTTCCCAAATACCGTTAATATATACGGCACCCAAAGCTCTGTCGAACAAACCATAACCCGGTCTGCCTGTTTCTCCCCATATCATTCTGCCGTGGTCAGGTCTTATGTAACCGTCAAAACCACTGTCATGATACGCCTTGATAATACCATAAATATCAAGTGAACCGCATTCTGTCTTATGTGCAGCTTCTTCAAAGCATTTTTCGCCTGTAATCTTAATGTTTCTGATATGTGCAAAATGAATTCTGTCTGCAAAAGATTTTACAAGGTCAACGATGTCGTTATCAGGGTCAACACCCAAAGAACCGCTGCAAAGTGTAAGACCATTGTATTTACTGTCATAAAGTTTAAGGAATCTTTCAAGATTTGCCTTGTTTGTAATTATTCTTGGTAAACCAAAAATGCTCCACGGTGGATCATCCGGATGAATAGCCATTTTGATTTTAACCTCTTCCGCCACTTTAATTACTCTGTCAAGGAAATATTTAAGGTTATTCCAAAGGTCTTCTTCAGTAATTGACTGGTATTTTGTAAGTAAAGCCTTCATACCGTCTTTTGTATAACTTGCATCCCATCCGGGTAATGCAAGGTCACCTGTAAGCGGGTTCATATCGTGTACAGTTTCTTCACGATAAATAAGCGCATGAGAACCGTCAGGTAGTTCAAAATTAAGGTCAGAACGTGTCCAGTCAAAAACAGGCATAAAGTTGTAGCATACACAATCAACACCTGCCTGAGCAAGATTTCTAAGTGTCTGACAGTAATTTTCGATATATTTATCTCTGTTACCGTCACCTGTTTTAATATCTTCGTGTACAGGTACGCTTTCAATTACACTAAGGTTAAGTCCTTTAGCCTCAATGTCATTTTTTAATTTCATAATTCTTTCAAGAGGCCATACTTCACCAACAGGAATATCGTAAATAGCAGATACAATACCCGTTACACCCGGAATCTGTCTGATTTTATCAAGAGTAACCGGATCATCATGACCGTACCATCTGAAAGTCATTTCCATAGAATTCATCTCCTTTGTATATTTTAAAAGATAATCTTTATCTTTTAAGTTAATTATATTACGATTTTTTTAAGAAAACTATATAAATATTGATATAAACATTGAAAATATTGCTGTTTTATTGTATAATAAAATTGAGGTGATATAATGAGTAACAAGTTACTGGAACATACCAAATTTGATGATACAAATTATTCCTATTCACACAAGATGTTTGTGCCCGGATACAAAAATTTTAAGCTTCATACACATAAGGCATATGAAATATATATTTTTTTGAAGGGAAACGCGGAATATGTTATTGAAAGCAAGATATTTCCTATGAAGCAATTTGATATATTAATCACAAAAAATGATGAATTACATCAGGTTCGTCATCTTGAAAAATCCGTGTATGAACGTATTGTTATAGAAGTTAACGATTCTTTCTTTGAAGAAAATGATTGTATAGGGTACTCTTTTTTGTTAAAAAACAGAAAAAATGATACAGATAACATGATTTCACCGGATTCATCCGATAAAATAAAGCTTATGGAATGTATAGCGAGAATAGAAAAGTATATCAAAGAGTCCGAAAAGTTTAATAACACAATTGTTAAATGTTCTGTTATAGAATTACTGCATATTATAAATACAATAAAAAGTAAGAGTGTAAAAATTAAAAGCAACCATAATATTGATGAAATTATAAGCTATATTAACAATAATCTTTATAATGATATTAAACTTGACGACATTGCAAACCACATGTTTATGAGTAAATATCATTTGTGCAGAATTTTTAAAGAACATACAGGTCTCACAATTAATAAATATATAACAAACAAAAGAATTAAACTGGTTCAAAACTTATATGCAGAAGGCAATTCTTTAACCACAGCTTGTATAAAGGCCGGATATTCCAACTATTCAAGTTTTTATAAAGCATATGTATGCGAAACCGGTAAATCACCTAAAAATGATATAGAAAATTATAATTTATTTAATGGAATAGACATACAGGAGTAAAAAAATGAAAATAGTATTACAAAGAGTAAAAAAAGCTAAAGTATTAATTGATAATAAAGTTAACGGAGAAATAGAAAAAGGCTATCTCCTCTTGCTTGGAATAGGAAAAAAAGATAATGAAGATATAGCTATTCATATGATTGAGAAGATTAAAAAGCTAAGATTGTTTGAAGACGAAAACGGAAAAACAAATTTATCTCTTGAACAGGTTGGTGGCAAGGTGCTTGTTGTTTCACAATTTACATTGTATGCCGACAGCAGAAAGGGCACTCGCCCGAACTTTACTGATGCTGCACCGCCGGATATGGCGCAAAAAATATATAATTTCTTCCTTTCTCAATGTGTAGAAATTTTTGGTGATGTACAGCATGGCGAATTTGGTGCTGATATGGACGTCGAACTTATAAATGATGGGCCTTTTACAATATATCTAGAAAATGAAATAAATTAAAAAAATCTCCTGTTTATTTTTAACAGGAGATTTTTCGTAGAGAAACAAACATATTTTTCCAAAACACTTTAAACTTTAAACTTGTTTGTATTTCGTGAGGTTCATATTATTAAGATACAACAAATTCTTCCAAATTATCCTTGGCTTCTTTTTTGGCCTTTTTCTTAATATCTCTATCATCAAAAATTGTATAGAAAACAGGAATTACAAACAAAGTAAGCAAAGTTCCAATCAAAAGACCTCCAACAAGAACTGTCGCAAGAGGTTTCATCATTTCCGAGCCACTTGCAGTAGAAATTGCCATAGGTAAGAAACCAAGAACCGAAGTTAAACTTGTCATAAGAATTGGTCTCATACGTGTTTTACATGCATATACTATAATTTCAGTTCTGGTCCAATCCGGATGTTCCTCTTTTGCAACTTTAATAAAGTCAATAAGTACAATGGCATTATTAACAATAATACCCATCAACATTAAAATACCAATACATCCTACAACAGATAACGGATTCCAGCCAATTACCAATGAAATTACAACACCGATTATAGCTAACGGTACAGTCATAAGAATAATCAACGGTAATTTAACACTTTCGAACTGTGCCGCCATAACCATATACATAAGTAATATTCCCAAAAGTATAGCAAGTAAAAGTGAACCCATTGCATCAATCATAACCTCGTATGTACCCGAGGTTACAAAGCTTATCCCCTCCGGCAAACCAACTTCGTTAATTTTATCTGTAAATTTTTTGTTGACTGTTGCCATATCAGTACCGTACATTTTACCGGAAAGTGTAACAACTCTCTTTTGATCAATTCTTGTAAGTGTTGTACTTGTATCCGAAATTTCTATATTAGAAATATCTGACAGCGAAACCCACTGTCCAGTAGTGGTTTTAATCTGTAAATTTTTAAGTTCATTATAGTCTGCAACATAATTATCCGGATATTGAACAACTATATCGTATTCTGTTGAACCGTCACTATACTGAGATGCGGTAGTACCATCTAATGCACCTTTAACATAAGCAGAAACAGCTGCAGTATTCATACCATATCTTGCGGCTTTAGAAGGGTCAATGCGAATTTTTACTTCTTGTTTTCGTGAAGCAACGGAAGTTGAGGTTTCTTCTACACCATCTATTGAGGCAAGTATCTTTTCTGCTTCTACTACATAGTTCTCCAACTCTTCATCATTATTACCGGTGAACTGAAAATCTATTGCATCTGAAGTCATCGACATCATTGTACTAGATGCCTCAACCGAAATAACTGCGCCTGAAACATTTTTCAAATCATCACGTATTTGCTTAACAACATCCTCTGTGCTGCTACTGCGTTTATCATTTAGTGTTACGGTAATTGTAGACAAATTACTTGTTGTACCGCCAAGCATACTTGTTGTACCACCTGAGCCAACGGTTGAGAAAATATCCTTTACATTTTTATTTTCCTTAACTATACCTTCAATCTTTCTGCACATAGCATCAGAATCATCAAGCGAAGCTCCCTGTGGAAGTTCAACAGAAATTGATACCACACCTTCGTCAGATGCCGGCATCAGTGTCATACCAAGCTGTGACAAAATAACGAGTGA
Source organism: uncultured Clostridiaceae bacterium (assembly GCA_964573775.1). Lineage (GTDB taxonomy): Bacteria > Bacillota > Clostridia > Monoglobales > Firm-18 > CAZNKU01. The sequence goes on from CAZNKU010000014.1 coordinate 18,224, forward strand.
AATCACAAAAGCAACCAAAACCGTACAAATAACCTTCTTTCTGTTGCTCAGGCACCATACAAGCAGGTTTTCATATTTCACATACAATACCTTCATCATTTTTTCAAAAGGAGAAAGTATAAATGACAAAGACTTTGTTTTTGCTTTTGTATCTTTAATTCTTGAAGAAAGCATAGGTAACAACAAGAAGGTTACGACAAGTGATGCAATCTGCGAGAAAATAATTGAAAAGGCCAATTGTTTAAACATTACCGCCATCATATTATCTATGAATAATATTGGTAAATAAACAATACATGTTGTCAACACAGATGCAATAACCGGTGCTATAACCTCTTTAGAACCAAGTATTGAAGCCGTGCTTGCATCTTCACCCAACTCATCACGTCGGCGAAATATATTTTCAAGTACAACTACCGAGTTATCAACAAGCATACCAACACCCAATGCCAGGCCACCAAGAGAAACAACATTAAGGGTCATACCCGAAAAATACATACCGATAAATGTTGTAATAACTGATATAGGCATCGAAACACCTATTATCAATGAAGTTCTCATATTCCCAAGAAACAATAAAAGTATAATTATGGCAAGTAAACAACCAATAATAGCGTTTTCAGCAACAGAGCTGATTGAATCCTCGATATAACTTCCCTGTTCCATTGTCATATTATAAGTAAATTTAGGATAATTTTTTTTCGCTTCATCAAGGACTTCCGTAATGCTGTTTACAACATCAACGGTATTCGCATCTGATTCAGCAGTAATTGAAACAGAAATTGAACTGCTATCATTTAATCTTGCGTATGTAGTGGAATCAGAATAATCAGACTTTACTGTTGCTACATCACGAATATATATAACCTGACCCTGATTTGTAACCAATGGTACAGACTCTATATCCTCTACATTGGAAAACTTGCCCAATGTTTTTACAGGCATAGTTTTTCCCATAGCTTCTGTTGTTCCGGCTGGTGCATTTTGATTCTGATATGCTATAGAAGCCGCAACATCCGAAAGACTCATATTATATCCAAAAACCTTTTGTGGGTCTACAATAACTTCTATTTGCCTATCCTGTGCACCGGATACAGTGACCGATGCAACACCATCAATGGACTCAAGTTTATTAATAATGTTATCATCAACAAAACTTTTTGTTTGTATAAGATCATAACCTTCGTATGTAACACTTAACATAGCAGCAGGCATCATAGATGTATCAAGTTTCAAAACCATTGGTGTATTAACACCATCCGGAAGATATGCTTCATACATATCTATATTTTTTTCCATATCACTTACAGCCTGGTCCATATCAGTACTTGTAGAAAATTCAACCATGACCAGCGAAGTACCCTCGGAGGATTGTGCGGTAACGGAATTAACTCCGGAAACTGAGCTGACTGCACTTTCAATTGTTTTTGTGACAAGATTTTCAACTTCTTCCGAACCAACATTGGGATACGATGTATATACCAACGCCATCGAAAGCTCCATTTCAGGCATCATTTCCATCGGCAACATAGTTACAGAGTAAACGCCCAAAACAACAAATACCAAAATTGCCATTACAACTGCAACCGGTCTTTTAACAGATAATTCATATATTTTCATAATAAACCGACCTCATAATTACTCTTCAACAATATTTACGATATTATTTTCTTCGGATATATACTCTTTGCCCGATACAACTACTGTTTCATCAGCAGAAAGTCCGCTTGTAACTTCAGTAAAATCATTATTTGTAATACCAATTGTTATAACACGTTTTTCCGCAACATTTTCCTTTACAACATATACATAATAACCATCATTGTCCTGAATAATTGAATCACTTGGTATAATAATAACACCTGATTTTGATTGAGTTTCCAATATAACATCAGCCATCATACCGATTTTCAATTTATCGTCTTCGTTATCTATTTTTATTCTTACTGTATATAGTCCCGTCTGAGGATTTTTAACAGTGTTTACAACTGTAACCTCACCTTTAATATCTGTCATTGACGCGCTATTAACTGAAACAGATGTTTTCGTACCAACATTTATATAAGGTATTACAGATTCCGTAACAGATATTTCAACGTTAACAACTTCTGCACTTTTAATTGAAAACATTGGTGAACCTACAGCTGCAATCTGACCTACGTTACCGTTTTTTGACGCAATATAACCGGAAATAGGTGCCTTAATAACCGTATTATTCAAATTATTTGTAGCGCTGTCTAAGACAGCCTTTGCAGAATCAACACTTGCTTTAGCTGTTGCATATGTAGAAGTTATAGCAATTTCATAATTAGAATTTGCTGCATTTAGATTTAATTCCGCATTGATAAGACGAGTTTCTGCCGCCTCTAAAGCAACCTTGCTTATTGCACCGGCATCGTATAAAGTTTTTTGTCTGTTGTAATTTAACAAAGCATTATCGTATTCTATCTTTGCACTCGCTACAGCTGTCTCAAGTTGTGAAGTCATTTGTTGTAAACTTCCGTATGCGGTATTATATGTAGCTAAAGCCTGATTATACGCTATAAGATAATCTGTATCATCCAAAACAGCAAGAACATCACCCTCGTTAACATAATCACCAATATCATATTTTATGTTTTCAATTGTAGCAGTAACTTTTGGTGCAACGTCACTTTCTTCCAAAGCCTTAATTTCACCGGTGTAATCAACCTCGCTGTTTATATCATTTGCTGATACCTTATGCACTGTCACGTTTGTTGCTACCATTGTTTTTTCATCCTCTTTTTTTCCACATCCGGAAATTGATGTGCATATCAGACATAGAACAGCAACATATACTATTATTTTTTTCATATTTTTCTCTCCTTAATCAGATACCTATCTGAACATCATATTTATATTTATCAACCGACAATCTATAATTTAATTTTGCATTTTCATATTCCACTTCGGCAGTATATACGTTATTTAGAGCAGACAGAAGTTCAGTGTTAGTTATTAAACCTTGTTCATATTGTATTTTTGCAATATCATAAGAATTTTTCTTTAAATTTAATGTTTCACCAGTTAGAGTAACATTGTTACGCGAGGATGAAATATTATTATATGATGCCTTTAAACCCAGTAATATTAAAGACTTGTTATTGGTATAATTATACTCCGCAGTAATAAAACTGCTTTTGGCAGCAGATTTTCTTGCGGTTGCCCCTCCTAAAGTAAGATTTAAATACTCTTCAGAAAGTTCGTAATTCATTTTCAAGGCAGCAATATCATATCTTGAATTTTCAGCAACAACTAAATCTTCAGTTAAATTTGTAGTAAATTCAACTACATCTAATGTATCCGTAAGCACAAAATCACAGTTCTCATTATTTTTATTCATTGCAATTTTAAAATCTTCCTTTGCAATGTTGTAATTGTTTTCATAGGATTGAACAGTAAACATTGCCTGCATTAAACTTACGTTTGCAGAATCAAGCTCTGATTTTGAAATCATACCTAATTCATAACATAAACTTGCATTTGTGTAGTTTGTAAGAACCAAATTATAAGAATTTTTTGCAATTTCAACTAGTTTTTCACAGTTTTTCAAAGTAAAATATTTTTCAGTTACCTTGTACGAAATCTGCGCTTTAATCTGTTCATACTCTGAATCTGATAGTTTAAGTGCTTTTTCATAAGTATGTACATAATATCCATTTTTTATATATACAAGTTCGAATGCTGTTGTAATAGGAATGTTTGTCAATTCTCTGTATTGTGACTTTGTTTCTTTTGCACTTTTCAGCTGAACTCTCGTATCTTCCTTTTTTTCAAGACAAGCATTCAGCTGAGGATTATCTGTCAAAGCCATATTAATTGCTTGTTCAAGAGTTAGGGTATAAACGTTTTTTTCCGAAATCCTCTCAACTGCCGGTATATCTGTTGTATAAATATCTTCAGCAGCATACACACACACCGAAACCATAAATAAAAACAGTAAAATGCTGATTATTTTCTTAAACATACTGTTCCTCCTCTGATATTCTTTCATATTAAAATATAACAGTGATAATTCTATCACAATATTTTTTTAAAATCAAGTTGAAAAATGTAAAATACTAATTATTTACAATTAATTAACATTTATTATCAAATCTTATGTAAACCGAATATATTATTAATGAAGAAACAATTAAGGAGGTAAAATATATGTTTAATCAAGAATGTAATCCTATGCTTGCCCATGCATATATTCCGATACAGGATTGGTCGGATGAAACTTATGATTTAGAACGCAGTTTGATTGTCGGTACAATTTTCCCATGTTTAAATCAACCAATATGCGAATATGAATGGGGTGAAACAAAATGATGAGAAGTAGAAATATGCTGTTAAAAGAAATTCAAAAGTTGTCATTCAGATTGTATGATCTTACCTTGTTTTTGGATACTCATCCAAACGAACAGTGTGCGATAAGAGATTACAATGAAACATTAAGTAAATATAAGATTATGGTAAAAAATTTCGAAAAATTATATGGACCATTATCCCTTAAAGGTGTTGATGAAAATGCCACTGAGTGGAAATGGATCAAGGGTCCATGGCCCTGGGAAAATTGCAGATGTGAGGAGGAAAATGAATAATGTGGAATTATGAAAAGAAATTACAATATCCGGTTAATATAAAAAATCCTAATCCTAAAATTGCAAAATTAATAATTAGTCAGTACGGTGGGCCTGATGGTGAACTTGGTGCATCACTCAGATATCTTTCACAAAGATTTTCAATGCCCACAGATATGGCAAAAGGTGCTCTTACAGACATTGGTACTGAAGAACTTGCACACCTTGAAATGGTTGGCAGTATGGTTCATCAGCTTACAAGAAATCTTACAATGAAACAAATTAAAGAGATGGGTTTTGGTGACTATTATACAGATCATGGCGTAGGTGTTTATCCGCAAAGTGCTGCCGGCACACCATGGAGTGCAGCAACTATTGCAGTAAAAGGTGATGTAATTGCTGACCTTAACGAGAATTTAGCAGCAGAACAAAAAGCAAGAGCAACATACGAAAATCTGATAAAACTGATTGATGACCCTGATGTTTTGGAACCATTGAAGTTTTTGCGTACCCGCGAAATAGTACACTATCAAAGATTCGGAGAAATTTTGAACGATGTTCAACAAAAAATGATGTCAAAAAACCAATTTTATTTTGGAAAGAAATAAAGAAATAAAAAATTAAAAAACGACTGTTTATAAATTATGTTACCCCAAAAATTTGACTTTTTGGGGTAACCATCAAAAACAGTCGCTTAAAATTATCTGAATTATTCTTTTTCAAGAGCAAGTGTTCTTGTTGTAAGATCACATACTTCTGCAGGTCCGTAGTACTGGATAGCACCGGGATATACATATGCAGTTTCAATTGCCCATTCTTCTCTGTGAGCTTCAAAAAACTTAAATGGATTACCGTCAAGTTCAACAAGAGCTTTTTTGATAACCGGTTTATCTTCGCCGTGTCTTCTTTCGATGTTCATCATCTTTGTAATAGGCATACCACCTGCAACCCATTCAGTAGCAGGTTTTGAAAGATTAGAAATTTTTGAAAGATAGCCGTTGTAGCCATACTGAATAAGCATAAACGCATTGTAACCAAGTGAGTAGCAGTAGTCTGCATCAAAGTTAGATGGGAATGCACATCTGCCTTCATAACCAAAGAAATGGTGAAGAGCAGAGTATCTACCCTTGTAATTTCTTGCAGCAAGCCTTTCTGCAACAAGTGCAGAAAACAATTTTTCAGATTCAATCAAAGAAACCATAACGTTACCGTGTGGATCTCTTTCAAGGAACAACTGCTGCTGAATATCTTGCGGAAGGATAGAAAACACATCCATAGAAGCCTTTGTAAGACCTTTTTCGATAAAAGCATACTTATCAGCCCATGTTGGAAGAGCATTAAATTCTTCAGCCTTTTTACCGGCAAGAAGTTCGTTGATTTCAGCAATAAGAACTGAAAATTCAGGCACAAATTCAACAACGCCTTCAGGAATAATAACTACACCAAAGTTCATTCCCTTTGCAGCTCTTGCCTCAACAGAATCAGCAATGTAGTCAGCAATCTGTGAAAGTGACATTTTCTTTTCAGCAACTTCTTCAGAAATAAGGCAAATGTTTGGCTGTGTTTCAAGAGCACATTCCAACGCAACGTGAGATGCTGAACGACCCATAACCTTAATAAAGTGCCAGTATTTCTTAGCAGAGTTAGCGTCTCTTTCAATGTTACCAATAAGCTCGCTGTATGTCTTTGTAGCTGTATCAAAACCGAATGAACATTCGATATCTTCGTTCTTAAGGTCACCGTCAATAGTCTTAGGACAACCAATTACCTGAACGCCTGTGTTGTTAGCTGCAAAATATTCAGCCAATACAGCCGCATTTGTGTTAGAATCATCACCGCCGATAATAACAACAGCAGTAATACCGTGCTTTTTGCAAACATCTGCAACGATGGCAAACTGTTCGTTAGTTTCAAGCTTTGTTCTGCCAGAACCAATGATATCGAAACCGCCTGTGTTTCTGTATTTGTTAATGTATTCATCATCAAAAACGATGTAATTATCTTCTATAAGACCACTTGGTCCACCCTTGAAGCCGTAAAGTTCGTTTTCAGGATTTGTTGATTTCAAAGCATCATACAAACCGCAAACAACGTTATGACCGCCGGGAGCCTGCCCACCTGAAAGGATAACACCAACCTTCTGGATTTTAGTAACAGAAGTATTCTGACCTTTTTGGAAAGTGATTTCCTTTTTACCATAAGTATTTGGAAAAAGTGCCTGGATTTTTTCACAATCCGCTACACTTTTTGTTTCTGCACCTTCTGAAACACTTATCTCAGCAATACCGCCTCTTAGCACCTGAGGTAGTTTTGGTGTGTATTCATATCTGGCTTTTTGCAATGCTGACATTTCCATAATGATTCTCCTTTATTTAAAAATATAGATTGATTATAATACAATTAACAAAAAAAGTAAAGAGTTATCTTTTAAATTTTATTCATGAAGGTAATAAATAATAAAAAAAGGTGCAGTCATTTGGCTGCACCTAAAATCAATTATTTGTTTGCCTCAGCAACTACCTTTTGTTCAACATCCTTTGGAGCAATTTCATATCTTACAAATTCAAATTCGAATTTACCTCTGCCCTGTGTCATTGAACGTAAGTCAGTTGTGTATTTGTGCATTTCGGACATTGGAACATCTGCTTCAACAACGAGAGTTTTTTCACCAGGATTCATACCAAGCACTCTGCCGCGACGCTTGTTGATATCGCCTGTAATATCACCCATAAGGTCTGAAGGAACAGTAACCGTAAGGTGACCAATAGGTTCAAGCAACTGAACTCCGCCTTCTTCCATTGCCTTTTTAAATGCAAGTGATGCTGCCATCTTAAATGCCATTTCAGAAGAGTCAACAGCATGATATGAACCGTCTACCAAAACAGCTTTAAGACCAACTACCGGATAACCGGCCAATGCACCTTTAAGGATACATTCTCTTAAGCCTTTTTCAACGGCAGGGAAGAAATTCTTTGGAACTGAGCCACCGAAAATCTTTTCTTCAAAAATCAAATCATCTTCTTCAGTTGGTGAGAATTCAATCCATACGTGACCATACTGACCGTGACCACCTGACTGTTTCTTGTGTTTACCTTCAACTTTAACAGGTTTTCTAAGTTTTTCTCTGTAAGCTACTTTTGGTTCGATAAGGTCTGTGTCTGTACCGAATTTTGTTTTAAGTTTGCTCTTTAGTACGTCAAGATGAACTTCACCTATACCGCTGATAAGCATTTCCTTTGTTTCACTGTTTGTATAGAATCTGAAGGTAATATCTTCCTCTGTAAGTTTCTGCAAGCCATTGCTGATTTTTTCTTCATCACCTTTTGACTTAGGAAGAATAGCCAATGAAATGTTTGGTTTAGGAAAATCGATCTGCTCATAAGCAGTATCACTTTCAGATGTAGCCAATGTATCACCTGTTTTTGTAACAGAAAGCTTAGCAACAGCACCGATATCACCTGCAACAAGTTCTTTACAATCAAGCTGTTTCTTGCCAAACATTGTATAAAGTTTACCAAGTTTTTCAGGTGATTTTGTTGTTAGGTTGATAAGTGTTGCATCAGGAGCAAGTTTACCTGACATAACTTTGAAGTATGACAACTTACCAACAAATGGGTCAGCAACTGTTTTAAATACATAAATTGAAGGTTTGCCACCTATATCAAACATTTCTTCAACATCGTCAGGTGATGGGAAGTAAGCGTTTATAGATTCCAAAAGTACACCAACACCTTTGTTATGTAGGGCAGTACCGCATAGTACAGGTACAATTTCGTTTGAATCAGTAGCTTTTCTGAGTGCTTTTTTAATTTCATCAACTGTGAATTCTTCACCGTTAAAGTATCTGTCCATCAAAGCTTCATCAGTTTCAGCAACGGATTCAATAATCATATTACGAACAGGTTCTACCTTGTCCATCATATAATCAGGAATATCATCATCAAGCAATGGGCCGTCAGCCTGGAAAAGTCTTGCTCTCATTCTTACAACGTCAACAAAACCGATAATTTTTTCACCATTGTCAATAGGAACCTGGAAAGGTGCAACTGTTTTACCGAACTTTTCTCTTAATTCTTCCAATACTTTCTGGAAATTACATCTTTCATCATCAACCTTATTTACAAAGAAAATACGTGGAAGATTTCTCTTTTCACAAAGTTCCCATGCTCTTTCAACACCCGCAGAAACACCAGACTTACCACTTACTACGATAACAGCTGCATCTGCAACTTCAATTGCCTCCAAAGCTTCACCAACAAAGTCATATGACCCGGGAGTATCTAAAATATTATATTTATAATTTTCAAATTCAAAAGAAACCAAAGATGTATTTATAGAAATCTTACGTTTAATTTCTTCTGGATCATAGTCTGAAACAGTTGTTCCATCTAATACAGAACCACGACGTTCAATCGCACCGGAAAATCTAAGCATAGATTCTACTACTGTAGTCTTACCTGCATTACCGTTTCCCAGAATACAAACGTTTCTGATTTCCTCTGTCAAAAAATTTCTCATTACCCATCATTCCTTCCAAATTGATATAATTACGCAAAACAAATTACGCTATACTTTATTTATTTATTTGATATGTATATGAAAAATTCCTACTAAACAATATACAATAATTTTGTTTTTTATTGTGCAAATTGCACTAAAAAACCGTTTTGACATACAAAAAATCCTGCGGAAATTCCGCAGGATTTTAAATTATTCTTCAAACAATTTGCTGTATTTTGTCCAGTGAACATATTTTTCTTTTGCCTGTTCTTCCGCTACTTTAAATAATTCTTCGGCTTTTTCAGGGAATTTACGAGCCAATGAACTGTAGCGAACTTCATTCATAATAAAGTCATTGTATGAGGCTGATGGTTCTTTAGAATCCATCTGGAACGGATTTTTACCTTCTGCTGCAAGAGTAGGATCAAATCTGAATGTATGCCAGTAACCTGACAAAACAGCGTTTTTGATAATCTTTTGAGTATCTGTCATACCGCCTTTGATACCGTGGTTAATACATGGAGCATAGCCTATAATCAAGGATGGTCCGTTATATGCAACAGCCTCTTTTATTGCTTTAACCGTCTGGTTAGCATCATAACCCATAGCAACCTGTGCTACATAAACGTAACCATAAGACATAGCAATTTCAGCAAGGTTTTTCTTTTTAATCGGCTTGCCACCTGCAGCAAACTGTGCAACAGCGCCTGTTGGTGTAGACTTAGATGCCTGACCGCCTGTATTTGAGTAAACTTCAGTGTCGAATACCATAACGTTTACATCTTCGCCTGAAGCGAGTACGTGGTCAAGACCGCCAAAACCGATATCATAAGCCCAACCGTCACCACCGAATATCCAAACAGCCTTTTTAGCTAAAAATTCTTTCATTTCAAGAATTTCCTTAGCCGCATCGCAACCGCATGCTTCCAAAGCAGCAACAAGTTTCCTTGTAGCACCGGCATTTGCATTGATATCTTCATATGTTTCTTTCCATTCGGCAACAGCCACTTTAACGTCAGCGTTTTCAAGTTTATCAAGCTTGTCAGCAAGACGTGCTCTTAACTGTTTAGCAGCAACAGCCATACCAAGACCGTGTTCTGCATTATCCTCGAACAACGAGTTAGCCCATGCAGGACCATGACCTTCGTGGTTAACTGTATAAGGAGTTGAAGGAGCAGAGCCTGCCCAGATTGAAGAACAACCTGTTGCATTTGAAATATATGTTCTGTCACCGCAAATTTGTGTAATCATCTTAGCATAAGGTGTTTCACCACAGCCAGCACATGCACCGGAGAATTCAAGCAACGGCTGACGGAACTGAGAGTTCTTAACATTAAGTGGTGCATTAATTACATCTTCTTTAACCGATGTTTTGATGCCGTAGTTAAATACAGCCTGTTCCTGCATCTGAGATGCAATAGGTTTCATAGAAAGTGCCTGTACTTTTTCAGGGCAAACCTTAACGCAGTTACCACAACCTGCACAGTCAAGCGGAGATATAACCATAGCGAACTTATACTGCGGTTTACCTGTCATTGGCTTCATCTTCATACCTTCAGGAGCTTTTGCAGCTTCTTCTTCTGTCAGTACAATAGGACGAATAGCCGCATGAGGACAAACTGCTGAACATTGGTTACACTGAATACACTTTGTAACATCCCATTCAGGAACATCTACTGCAATACCTCGTTTTTCATAAGCAGCCATACCCTGTGGAAGGTGACCGTCCACCATATCCATAAATGTTGAAACAGGTAGCTTGTTACCTCTCTGCGATGTACAAGGTTCAAGAATATTTTTAACAAAAGCGGGAACATTTTCTTTTTCTACTACCGTTTCATCAACAGCATTTTTCCAATCAGCAGGAACTGCAACTTCTTTAACATTTTCAGCACCAAGTGTAATTGCCTCATGGTTCATATTAACAATCTTTTCGCCCTTTTTGCTGAATTTTTTAACAACAGCAGCTTTCATATATTCAACAGCTTCTTCAAACGGAATAACATTAGCCAATTTAAAGAATGCAGACTGCAATACAATAGAAGTTTTATTGCCAAGACCAATATCTTTAGCAATACCTATAGCATCAATTGTGTAAAGTGAAATATTATTTTCAGCAATATATTTTTTCATCTTAGCAGGCAAATGAGCCGAAAGCTCTTCGTCAGACCAAGCACAGTTAAGTAGGAATTTGCCTCCTGGAATCAAGTCGTCAACCATGTCATATTTGTTTACATATGATGGGTTATGACAAGCAACAAAGTTAGCTTTGTTAATCAGGTATGTTGATTTAATAGGATTCTTCCCGAATCTTAAGTGAGATACTGTAATACCGCCTGATTTTTTAGAGTCATAATCAAAATATGCCTGAGCATACAAGTCTGTATGGTCACCAATAATCTTAATAGAATCTTTATTTGCACCTACAGTACCGTCTGAACCAAGTCCCCAGAATTTGCATGAAGTAATACCCTCTGCAGCAGTGTTCGGGTTTTCTTCTCTTGGAAGTGAAAGATTAGTTACATCGTCTGTAATTGACAGCGTAAAGCTCTTGACAGGCTTATCTGCATCAAGATTTTTGTATGCAGCAATAATATCCGCAGGTATAGTATCTTTTGAACCAAGACCGTATCTGCCGCCGATAATCATTGGAGCATCAGGATTACCTGCATAACAAGCACATACGTCAAGATATAAAGGTTCACCAATTGAACCGGGTTCCTTTGTTCTGTCCAATACTGCAATTTTTTTACAAGTTGAAGGAACAGCCTTAAGGAATGCTTCAACAGGGAACGGTCTGTAAAGATGAACTTTGATAAGACCCACCTTTTCGCCTTGTTTTGTCAAGTAATCAATTGTTTCTTCAATAGTTTCACATACTGAACCCATAGCAACTAACACTTTTGTTGCATCCGGAGCACCGTAATAGTTAACCAAACCGTAGTTTGTACCAATTTTTTCGTTAACTTTGTTCATGTATTCTTCAACTATTGCAGGAACATTGTTGTAGTATGTGTTACAAGCTTCTCTGTTTTGGAAGAATATATCAGGATTCTGTGCAGACCCACGAAGTACCGGGTGTTCAGGGTTAAGTGCATTACTTCTGAAAGCTTTAACAGCATCCATATCAACCATATCTTTTAAATCTGCATAATCCCAACATTCAATTTTATCAATTTCATGAGATGTTCTGAAACCGTCAAAGAAATGAAGGAACGGAACTTTCCCTTTTATAGCTGCAAGATGCGCTACTGCACCAAGGTCCATAACTTCCTGAGCACTGTTAGAACAAAGCATTGCATAACCTGTCTGACGACAAGCCATAACGTCGGAGTGATCTCCGAAAATCTTAAGAGCGTGTGATGCAACGCAACGAGCACTTACATCTA
>CAZNKU010000015.1:0-29662 GCA_964573775.1 uncultured Clostridiaceae bacterium
AGGATTCGAACCCAGACAAACAGAGTCAGAGTCTGTCGTGCTACCTTTACACAATCCGGCATCAACAAAAAACATTATATCACTCTAAAAGATATTTGTCAATAGAAAAATTGCATTTTTTACGTAAATCTTTGTAAATTTATTATTAATCTATATATAGTATTCTTGACAAAATACGTATAATTATTATACAATAAATAAAGAAATATGGTAAAAGGAGAAGTGTGGCATTATGGCAACCGGACACAGACGTCGCGTAATGGAAAAAGTATTTAAATATGGCGTAGACGCCTTGTATGAACATGAATTTTTGGAGCTTTGCCTGTTCTATGTTTATAAAAGATGTGACACCAACCACCTGGCACATGCCCTGCTTGATAAATTCGGCAGTCTTGACAATGTGTGTAACGCTACGGAAAAAGAGCTTATGTCTGTTGAAGGTATAGGTCATGCCGCTGCGGAGTTTATAAAGATTATTCCCCACATAGCAAGGGGATATTCATTGCATACATCTTCCAGAAAACGTAAAATTTATAAAACAAACGAAAGTATTTATAAAAGATGTCTTGCCCTTGTTAAGGGAGAGAAAAAAGAGGTTGCATATGTGCTTTGTTTTGATAATATGCGTCACCTTATAAAAGAGGTAAAAATAGGGGAAGGTACAGCAGGCTCTGTTCATATGGACCCGCGAAAGATTGTAGATGCTGTTGCAAACACGTCAACTACATCTGTAATGATTTGTCACAACCATCCCTCGGGTGTAAGCTCTCCTTCTCAACAGGATTTTATGGTTACCAAGTCAATAAAGGATCTTTTAAAACCTTTGGAAATAAGACTTATAGACCACATTGCAGTTACTGACGGGGATTATGTATCTTGCGTCGTTTATTAAATAAATTGCCGTTAATCGGCAGAAAGGCTACGGTTTTATATGAAAGAAAAGAAAGATAAAAAAATACACAAAACAAGTATAGGCGGTCAGGCGGTAATTGAAGGGGTTATGATGAAAGGCCCCAAGGAAATGGCAATTGCTGTACGAAAACCTGACAATGAAATTATAATTGAAAAGAAGGCTGTTTCTGCTGCCTTACAAAATAAATTTTTGAAATTGCCTATAATCCGAGGATGTGTAGGCTTTTTTGACAGCATGGTTACAGGTGTAAAATCTCTTATGTTTTCAGCACAGTTTTTCGACCTTGAGGGAGAAGAAACAGAAAGTAAGTTCGACCAATGGCTTGAAAGAAAATTTGGTGACAAAATAAAGGACATAGTTATATATGTTTCTGTTGTTTTATCATTAATTTTATCTATAGGGTTGTTTTTTATGCTTCCTAATTTTATAACAGAGCTTATAGCAAAGCTTACAGAAATATCTGTGGACGGGACGCCACGTACGCTTATTGAGGGTGGCGTACGTATGCTGATTTTTTTGGGCTATATTCTTTTGGTTTCTCAGATGAAGGATATAAAAAGGGTATTTATGTACCATGGTGCAGAGCATAAAACAATTGCAACATACGAGCACGGTTTAGAGCTTACTGTTGAAAATGTACGTAAGGGCTGCAGACTTCACCCACGCTGCGGCACAAGCTTTTTGATTTTCGTAATGATAATTAGTGTAATAGTATTTATGGTTATCCCCGGTGGACTTGCGTGGTGGCAAAGAGCATTGTTTAAAATTTTACTTTTGCCGGTGGTTGCAGGTTTGTCCTATGAGGTAATTAAGTTTGCAGGCAGACACGAAAACTGGTTTACAAAGTTTATCTCACAACCAGGTATGTGGCTTCAGTATATCACTACAAGAGAGCCTGACGATGCCCAGATTGAAGTGGCAATTGAATCACTAAAAGCTGTAATGCCCGACAACAAAGAGGAAGACAAGTGGTAAAATGAAAATATGTGATGTTTTAAAAAACACTGCTGAAAGGCTTAAAAAAGTCGGTATTGATACAGCAAGTCTGGATGCACGGCTTTTGCTTTGCCAATATATTAATAAGGATAAGCTGTATCTTATTGTAAATGCAAATGAAGAAATAGATGTTAGTGAAGACTTTGAACAATTAGTTTCTCGTCGTGAAAAAAGTGAGCCTATGCAGTATATTTTAGGCAGGGCCGAATTTTACGGACTGGATTTTAAAGTTAATAAAAATGTGCTTATTCCACGCCCCGATACGGAGATACTTGTAGAAAAGGTTATTGATTTTGTAGGAGATAAACCGTATACTGTATTGGATATTGGTACAGGCAGCGGTTGTATTCCTGTAACAGTTGCGGTAAACTGCAAAAATGCAAAGGTTTGCACTGCCGATGTATCTGCAGATGCCACAGCGGTTGCAATTGAAAATGCAAAGCTTAACGGGGTAGTCGAAAGAGTAAATTTTTTAAATATGGATATTTTGTCTGACTTTCCTGACTTTGAGGTTGACTGTATAGTATCTAATCCACCATATATTGAAGATGACGTTATACCAACGCTTATGAGTGACGTTAAGGACTACGAGCCGTATATTGCACTAAGCGGGGGAAAAGACGGTCTTATATTTTATCGCAGAATTGCCGAAAAGGGATTTGAATTTATAAAAAGAGGCGGACTTATTGCCTTTGAGGTTGGTCATAATCAGGCGCAGGCTGTTGCAGATATATTGAAGAATAATGGTTTTACAGATATTGAAATTACAAAAGATCTTGCCGGTATAGGTAGAGTTGTTACAGCAACAAAGGAGTAGGTATAAGGTGAAAAAAAGTGCATCATTATTGATAATTCTTGCCGGTATAATATGGGGAACGATGGGTGTTTTTGTAACGGAAATGGAGGAAATGGGCTTCAACTCCTTACAGATTTCATCAATTCGAGTGACTGTTGCCGCACTTATATTTATACTTACTGTTTGGGTTACCGACAAAAGCAGATTTAAAATAAAAATTAAAGATTTGTGGATATTTTTTGTAATGGGTTTTGGCTGCGTGCTTGGTATGAGTATGTTGTATTTTTACACCATTGTGAATACGTCCCTTTCGACTGCTGCAATACTTTTGTACACCTCACCAATATGGGTTATATTAATATCTGCAATTGTTTTTAAAGAAAAACTGACCTGGAAGAAGGTTGTGGCTCTTGTATGTGCCTTTGCTGGTTGTGTCCTTGTATCTTATTCAGGCGGTGAATCCGGCAGTGTAGGATTATGGTTTTTCCTAACCGGATTAGGTTCGGGCATTGCCTACGGACTTTACAGTATTTTCGGAACGGTTGCACTTAAAAAGTATCATCCATATACAGTGACTATGTACTCGTTTGTTTTTGCGGCAATATCTTCGTGGTTTATAGCAAAGCCCTGGCATACTATGGCGGTGGTACATGCATATCCAAATAAGCCTTACATAATTTTGTGGATGGTTTTGGTGGGTTTTGTAACCGCATACACTACATTTATGCTATATACTTTAGGACTTAAGCACACTGCACCGGGAAAGGCCGCCATTATGGCGTGTACAGAGCCGTTAACTGCAACAATTCTTGGTGTTTTTATGTATGACCAAAGTGCCTCGGTTCCCGGAATTTTACTTATAATTTTCGCAATTTTGCTTGTTAATAATTTTGGCATAAACAGAACAGAACAAAAAAACACTCCGTAAAATACGGAGTGTAATTTTTCGCATAAATTGTATCCTTATAATAAAATATATTAAAGCTCACAAAATAATTGAATTAGTTTTTTGTAACGTTGCTGGCCTGTGGACCCTTTGCACCTTCAACAACCTCGAATGATACTTCAGCACCCTCTTCAAGTGATTTGTAACCATCCATGTTGATAGCTGTGAAGTGAACGAATACGTCTGTACCGTCTTCACTTTCAATGAAGCCATAACCTTTTTCAGCGTTAAACCATTTTACCTTACCTTTTTGCATTCTTTTGCCTCCTAAAAGTTGTTGCATAATCATTTGTGATTATGGATTAAGTATACCATTATTTGCCATTTTTGTCAACCTAAACATTTCGACACAATAACTGTCTTTTCGCAACAGGCATCAGGTCTTTCAAAAGTAAAAAGTTTGTATTCCGCGTCAAAGCTCAGTTTGTTTTCATTTAATTTTTCCTTTATTTCACCAATGCTATACGCTCTTTGTATATGATTTTCATCAAACCGTTCATAAAGTCCGTCTTCATTTTCAGCAAAAAATGTAAGAAATTGATTGCTGATATTTCCGTCAAACTCATTTTCCCAGGTATAGAATATTCCGTTTTCATCGTTTATAAATGTGTTGTTACCCAGAATATTTTTTAATTTATATTCGGTATTTATGTCAAAGATAAATATACCGTCGGGATTCAAATAGTTTTTCACCAATGCAAATACATGTGACAAATCTTCAGGAGCTGTTATGTAGTTTAATACATCCAGAGTACATATTATGGCATCTACCGTACCGTAAAGCTCAAATTCTCTTATATCCTGACAAAGGTACAAAACGTCAAGATTTTCTTCCATAGCTTTGTCACGTGCCACGTTAAGCATATCTGAAGATAAGTCTACACCAATCATATCGTAACCGCGTTTTGCAAGTATGTTTGTTATACTTCCTGTGCCGCAACCAAGGTCAAGCACAAGACTTGGTTTTACACTGTGTTTTTTAAAAACTTCCTCTATATAATCTGCCCATTTTTCGTAATCCTGGTCTATTAACTTGTCATAAACATAGGCAAAGTCTGTATAGCTTTCCATAGGCATCTCCTAAATTTTCTTCAATTTTGCATAAGCCGCCATAAGGTTTTTTGTACCGGCTGTGTCAAACATAACTTCCAGATGTACATCGTTACCAACTGCTGTAGCTTTAAGTATTGTGCCTTCGCCAAATTTAAAGTGACTTACTCTGTCACCTGCGGCAAAGTCGCATTTTGGTGCAGCTTTAGGCTGACTGCTTAAGTTTACGGAGCTGTGCTGAGCAGGAGCTTTGCTGAATACGTTATTGCATATCGGAGTACTTACAGTAATTTGTCCGTCTATAAGCTCTGTTGGTATTTCTGCCAAAAATCTTGATGGCTGATTATATGATGTAGAACCGTAAAGACTTCTTGAAAAGGCATGGGATATGTGCAAAATCTGCTTTGCACGTGTAATACCTACGTAGCAAAGTCTGCGTTCTTCTTCAAGTTCATCATTTGACATCATAGACTGGTAACCGGGGAATATTCCGTCTTCCATACCTGCAATGAAAACAACGGGGAATTCAAGCCCCTTTGCACTGTGTAATGTCATCATTACAACTACATCCTGAGTTTCGTCGTAGTTATCGACATCTGCAACAAGAGATATTTTTTCAAGATATCCTGCCAGTGTAGGCTGTTCTTCCTCAGCTTTTTCATATTCCATTGCATCTGTTACAAGTTCCTTTATATTTTCAATCCTCGTAGTTGCTTCTACAGTATTTTCATTTATCAAAGCTTCAAGATATCCTGTTTTATCAAGTATTACCTCCACCATTTTTGAAATGGTGTAGTCATGCTGTTTTATTTCATTCATCATATCGGCAAAAGCTTTTAATTTACCTGTTGACTGTTCACACACTTCAAACATGCTTATGTTATTCTGTGCAGACATAAGCTCAGCATCTTCAACAGATTTTTTACCTATTCCGCGTTTTGGCTCGTTGATAATTCGCTTTAAGCTTATGTTGTCACTTGGGTTGTTTATAAGCTTCATATATGCAAGCACGTCTTTAATTTCCTTGCGGTCAAAGAATCGTAGTCCTCCAAGCACACGGTAGGGTATAGCGTTTCTGAGGAGCATATTTTCTATTACACGTGACTGTGCATTTGTTCTGTACAAAATTGCAAAGTCGTTGTACGCATAGCCGTTTCTTGTAAGGTCGTCTATTCTTTCGGCAATTTTCTGACCCTCGTCATGTTCATTCTGTGCTTTTATAAGCCTGATTTTTTCGCCCTCACCCTTGCTTGTCCAAAGGCTTTTACCCTTTCTACCCATGTTATTTTTAATAACGTTGTTTGCAGCATCAAGTATGTTTTGTGTAGAACGGTAGTTTTCCTCAAGCTTTATAACCTTTGCATTTGTATATTGCTTTTCAAATGATAAAATATTTTCAATATTCGCACCTCTGAATTTGTAGATACTCTGGTCGTCATCACCTACAACGCAAAGATTTTTGTGTGCATCTGCAAGAAGTGACACAAGCCTGTACTGTGCATGGTTTGTATCCTGATATTCGTCAACCATTATGTATTGAAATCTGCGCTGATAGTAGCTCAGCACATCTTCGTGCTCTTCAAAAAGCTTTACTGTAAGCATAATGATATCATCAAAATCCAGTGAGCCGTATTTCTGTAGTTTTTTCTGATAAAGGGCATAAATTTGTGCAACCTTTTCCATACGGAAATCTCCGCCCATTTCCTTTGCAAAGCCTTCCGGTGTAAGAAGCTCATCCTTTGCTCTGCCAATGTGGGAAAGTACAGATTTTGGCGGATATGTTTTGTCGTCAAGATTCATTTCCTTTAAACATTCTTTAACAACTGTAAGCTGGTCGGCTCTGTCAAAGATGTTAAAGGAGGAGGGGTAGCCTATTTTTTCAATATCACGTCTTAAAATACGTACACAAAGGGAATGGAATGTACTTGCCCATACCATTTCACCTTCGCTTCCAAGCATTGTTTCAAGACGGCTTTTAAGCTCTGCTGCCGCCTTATTTGTAAATGTAATTGCAAGTATCTGACTTGGAAAAACATTTTTTGCACCTATAAGGTAAGCAATTCTGTTTATAAGCACAGTAGTCTTACCGCTTCCGGCGCCTGCAAGTATCAAAACAGGGCCATCTGTTGTATATACAGCTTCACGCTGTTTGTCATTTAGGTTTGGAAAATTAAAATCAAACACCTATTATTCCTCCGCCGATTACTATGTTATTATCGTATAAAACAACCATCTGTCCTGGTGTAACGGACTTTTGCGGTTGGTCAAATGTTACTTTGAAGCCATTTTCATCAGGGTACACCGTACACGGCATATCAGGAGCATTATACCTGATTTTTGCAGTGCATTTAAATGGTTCAGTAATTTCATCAAAGGCAATCATATTTATTGAATGAGCCTTTAAGCTGTCCTTTAGCTGTGTGCCGTCGGGACCTAAAACAACGTTGTTGTTTTTTGTATCCAGTCCTATAACATACATAGGCCTGTTAAGTGCTATGCCAAGTCCTTTGCGCTGACCTATTGTGTAGTTCATTATACCCTTGTGTCTGCCAAGTATTTTTCCTTCTGCATCTACAAAGTTTCCTTCGGGCATGTTTCCGTCACGCCATGTAATAAATTTTACATAGTCGCCGTCAGGTATAAAGCATATATCCTGACTGTCGGGCTTTTCTGCTACGGAAAGACCTATTTCCTGGGCAATCTGCCTTGTTTCTTCCTTTGTTACGCCATATAGTGGGAACACAGTTCTCTTTAACTGTTCCTGAGTCATATTGTAAAGAAAGTATGTCTGGTCTTTTTTTCTGTCCTCGGGGCGTACCAAAAGGTACCTGCCGTCTTTTTCTTCAATTCTGGCATAATGACCTGTGGCAATGCAGTCTACACCAAGTTCGTCAGCCATTTTCAAAAGGGCGCTAAATTTAATATGCTTGTTGCATAATGTACACGGATTTGGAGTTCTGCCCGCCTTGTATTCGTCTATAAAATATTTTACTACATTTTGCTCAAATTCCTTTTCGTAATCAAGCACATAATGTTCGATACCAAGCTTGTCGGCAACCCATTTGGCGTCATCAATGGCTGAAAAAGAGCAGCAACCACCATCGGCCTGCTCACCGTTCCACATTTTCATAGTTACACCAACAACGCGGTATCCCTGTCTTTTAAGCAAAGCGGCACTTGCGGAGCTGTCTACACCTCCGCTCATGCCGATTATAACACTCTTACTCATGACTGTGGCATGTGCATTCTGCACAGTTGTGGTCACATCTTTTTAAAATACCCTTAGGGTCTATTCCCTGACGCTTGTAATAGTCCTCCAAGGCAGCCTGTATAGCCTGTTCAGCCAATACAGAGCAGTGTACCTTTACAGGTGGCAATCCGTCCAAGGCTTCCATAACAGCTTTGTTTGTTAGCTGCAGGGCTTCGTCAATAGTTTTGCCCATTACCAAGGTGGTAGCCATGCTGCTTGTTGCAACAGCTGCACCGCAACCAAATGTTTTAAACTTAACATCCTTTATGATGTTGTCTTCAATTTTCATATATATCTTCATTATATCGCCGCATTTTTCGTTTCCAACCTCACCAATTGCATTGGCATCAGGAATTTCACCTACGTTACGCGGGTTTGCAAAATGGTCCATTACTTTTTCGCTGTATAACATAATTATTCACCCTTTCTGACTTTTTCGTATAGAGGAGACATATCACGAAGTCTTTGAATTGTTTTTTCCAAAGCTTCTACTATCTGGTCAACTTCTTCTTCGGTATTGTGATGTGAGAATGTAACACGAAGAGAGCCGTGTGCAATACCATGAGGCAAGCCGATACCAAGCAATACGTGCGACGGGTCAAGTGAACCGCTTGTACAAGCCGAGCCGCTTGAAGCCGCAATACCGTACATATCCAAAAGAAGCAGCATAGCCTCACCTTCAATAAACTGGAAGGATATGTTTGTGTTGCCCGGAAGTCTTTCTGTTCTGTGGCCGTTTAGTCTGCAGTAAGGGATTTTTTCCAGAACTGCATTGATATATCTTTCTCGAAGAGCTTTCATCTTCTTTGTGTTTTCTTCAAAGTTGTCCATAGCAAGCTTTAAAGCCGCCGCCATACCAACTATACCTGCAAGGTTTTCGGTTGTAGCACGTCTGCCAAGCTCCTGCTGACCACCGTGCAAAAGGTTTGTTACACGCACACCCTTTTTGATATAAAGAGCACCAATACCTTTAGGTCCGCCGAATTTGTGAGCAGACATTGAAAGAAGGTCTATACCTAAATCCTTAACATCAATTTCCACGTGTGCAACAGCTTGTACAGCATCTGTGTGGAAATATACACCGTGGTTGTGTGCGATTTCTGCAAGCTTTTTAATAGGCTGAATTGTACCAATTTCATTGTTTGCAAACATTATGGAAACTAATATTGTTTTTTCTGTAATTGCATTTTCCAGGTCATCAGGATTTACCAGACCGTTTTCATCAACGGGCAGGTATGTAACTTCGTAGCCATGCTTTTCTAAAAATTCGCAGGTATGCAAAATTGCGTGATGTTCAATAGCAGATGTTATAATATGGTTACCTTTTTTTGAAAGAGCATCTGCAACACCCTTTATTGCCCAGTTATCAGCTTCTGTACCGCCACTGGTGAAGTAAATTTCTTTAACATCAGCATTAAGGCATTTTGCAATTGTTTCACGGGATTCGTTTACAACTTCCTTTGCCTCCTGACCGAATCTATATATTGAAGATGCATTGCCGTAAAATTCTGTAAGGTACGGCATCATCTTTTCCAATACTTTTGGTTCAAGCATTGTTGTTGCCGCATTGTCAACATATATCATTTAAAACACCTCTTTGTAACTTTCTTTGCCATATTTCATATTAGCACAAATAGGAAATTAAGTCAATTAGTTTAGACTAATTCGTTAGTTTTTTTAACATAGTAATTACATATAAAATATTTTTTACTGCTTGGCCTTTAAATATACAAGCAATACAGCAATATCTGCAGGTGATACGCCTGAAATTCGTGATGCCTGACCTACGGATTCAGGGCGTATGTCAGCAAGCTTTTGTCTTGCTTCTATGCGCAGACCGTAAACATCGTCATAGTTGATGTCGGCAGGTATTTTTTTGTTATCAAGCTTTTTAACCTGTTCTGCCTGTTCAATCTGTCTTTTGATGTATCCTTCGTATTTTACATCTGTGTAAACCTGATATGCCACAACTTCGTCATAATTCGGAAAGTTGTCATCAATTTCCTTTAAATCGTTATAGGTAAGCTGTGGACGTCTTAAAATATCTATAAGCTTAGCGCCCGAGGAAAGAGGAGTACATCCGTGTCTTTCCAAAAATTCATTCATACGCTTTGTGGGGCCTACATTTGTATGTGCAAGACGGTCCTTTTCGGCTTCTATCTGATTTTTCATTTCAAGGAATTTTTCGTATCTTTCATCACTTATAAGCCCGATTTCGTGACCAAGTGGAGTAAGACGGATGTCTGCATTATCCTGTCTTAAAAGCAAACGGTGTTCTGCTCTTGCAGTCATCATTCTGTAAGGCTCGTTTGTGCCTTTTGTTACAAGGTCATCTATAAGTACGCCGATGTATGCTTCTGAACGGGAAAGCACAATGGAATCAAGGCCCTTAAGCTTACGAGCGGCATTTATACCAGCCATAAGTCCCTGTGCGGCAGCTTCTTCATAACCTGATGTTCCGTTGAATTGTCCTGCACCGTACAGACCTTCTGCGCATTTGAATTCCAAAGATGGTTTTAACTGTGTAGGGTCTATGCAATCATACTCAATAGCATATGCTGTACGCATAAAGTGTACATTTTCCATACCAGGTATCGCCCTGTACATTTTAATCTGTACTTCTTCAGGTAGTGATGATGAAAGCCCCTGAACATACATTTCATCGGTGTTTTCACCACATGGTTCAAGGAAAAACTGATGTCTTTTCTTGTCGGCAAAACGCACAACCTTGTCTTCAATGGACGGACAGTATCTTGGGCCTACCCCTTCAATCTGTCCGCCGTAAAGAGGCGAACGGTGTAGGTTTTCTCTTATAACCTGGTGCATTTCCTCAGTTGTGTAGCCAAGGTAACAAACAACCTTGTTTTCTGCCTTTTCCTTTGTTTCAAAGGCAAAATTTATTATTTCATCGTCGCCAATCTGCTGTTCAAATTTTGAAAGGTCAACAGTGTGTTTGTTAACTCGTGCAGGAGTACCTGTTTTAAAACGCATGGTTTTAATGCCCATTGCATTAAGACTTTCCGTAAGCTTTGTTGCCGCAAACATTCCGTCAGGGCCGCCGTCGTAGTTAACCTCACCTACGTGGATTTTACCGCGCAGGTATGTGCCTGAACATATTATAACCGCTTTTACGGCAAATTCTGCACCAAGGTGAGAAACAACACCTGTAACCTTGTTGTTTTCATCGTGAAGTATTTCAGTAATTTCGCACTGTTTTATGTCAAGGTTGGGAATACCCTCTAAAGTCTGCTTCATCTTTTCCTGATATGCGCGTCTGTCGGACTGAACACGTAAGGAATAAACTGCAGGGCCTTTACCCTTGTTAAGCATACGGGACTGTAGCTTTGTAGCATCTGCAACCTTACCCATTTCTCCGCCCAAAGCGTCTATTTCACGTACAAGATGCCCTTTTGCAGTACCACCTATACATGGGTTACATGGCATATTGCCTATGGCATCAAGATTTATTGTAAAAAGTATTGTTTTCATACCGAGTCTTGCTGCTGCAAGTGCTGCCTCGCATCCTGCGTGACCTGCACCTATTACGGCAACATCATACTCGCCTGCAAAATAATTTGACATATTAATCGCCTCTGATTATATAATTTATTTACCAACACAAAAATTTGCAAATATACTGTCTATAATTTCGTCACTTACGGTCATACCGCCTATTTCACCAAGGGTGGATATTGCAACCTCAATATCACCAAGTATTATATCAAAAGGTGTGCTGCATTCCATAGCGGTGAGTATTCCGTCAATCAGGGTTTTTGCGTTTAAAAGACTCTGCTTGTGACGTGGATTTGTGATGATAATTTTCTCGGAAACATCACCTACACTGTATATGTTGTATATAAAGTCATAAAGCTCATCAAATCCTTCACCTGTCTGTGCAGAAACGAAGACGGTTTTCATAAATTCATCTTTAAAATCCACTTTCTTAGGCAGGTCGTTTTTGTTTATAAGACATATTGTCTTTGATTTGTCCGCAAGGTTTATTACTTCTATATCACGTTCTTCAAGCTCTCTTGAGCCGTCAAGCACCAAAAATATAAGGTCTGCCTTTTGTATTGCATCCTTAGAACGTTCAACACCTATCTGTTCTACCTGATTATCGCTTTCACGAATACCTGCTGTATCCAGCAAATTAAGTTTACAGCCCTTTATTGTGACTTGTGTTTCAATAACATCGCGTGTTGTACCCTCTATGTTTGTAACTATGGCCCTGTCCTCTCCGCAGATTGTGTTAAGAATACTTGACTTACCTACGTTTGGAGTGCCTATTATTGCTGTATTTATACCGTCTTTTATAATTCTGCCGCTGTCGGATGTCAGTATAAGTTCACCTACACGGCTGTTGATTTTTTCAAGTGTTGTCTTAAGGTCTGTGTAGTCAAGTTCTTCAACACCTTCTTCGGAAAAATCAATCATTGCAAGAATGTGAGAGGTGGATGCTACCAATTCATCACGAAGGGTATTTATGTTGTTTGAAAGTCTTTTGTCAAGCTGATTTGCCGCAACCGTCACTGCATCATCTGTTTCGGCAGATATAAGGTCTGCAACGGCTTCTGCCTGAGAAAGGTCCATTTTACCGTTTAAAAATGCACGCTTTGTAAATTCACCCGGCTCGGCAGGCTTTGCACCGTTTTGGTACACTGCTTCAAGGACCATTTTGCATACACGAAGTCCGCCGTGGCAGTTAAATTCCACAACGTCCTCGCCTGTGTAGCTGTTGGGTGCTTTAAAAACACTTACCAAAGCCTCATCGATATTTTTACCATTGTGTACAATTTTGCCAAGATGCAAAGTATGACTTTTAAAAGACGTTACGTCAAGGCTGAATATTTTGTTTGCAATTTCTATCGATTTTTCACCGCTTAGACGGACAATACCTATGCCACCCGTTGCATTTGCGGTAGCTATGGCTGCAATAGTCATAATATCACTCCAAACATATAAGCTAAAAAAGGTTGTTACATAATCCATATATGTAGCAACCTTTAAAATTATTTTTTCAATGTTACAACAATTCTTCTGTTAGGTTCTTCACCAACACTCTTTGTCTTAACATATTTATGATTTTGCAAAGCGGCGTGAATAATTCTTCTTTCATATGGGTTCATAGGCTCTAAAGACATATCTTTTCTGTACTTTACAGCCTTGTTAGCCATGCTGTTAGCAAGCTTTCTCAAAGTTTCTTCACGTCTTGCACGGTAGTTTTCTGTATCTACGGTAATTCTGCAATAGTCATCACCGTGTCTGTCTTTGTTAACGTGTAGGTTTACAAGGTACTGGATAGCATCAATTGTATCACCGCGTCTGCCGATAACAACACCAACTTCTTCACCTGAAATGATAAGCTTAGCTTCACCGTCAACAGCAGTAACTGTGCAGCTTGTACCCATTTTTGTTACAACATCCTGAACAAATACTCTTGCCTGTTCAACAGCTTCTGCAGAGTATGTAGACTTTCTTTCAGGACGCTTTATGCTTTCTTCCTCATCATCTTCAACAACAGGTGCTTCAACCTTCACCGTCTTTTCAACCTTTTTAGGAGCAGGCTTTTCAACCTTCTTCATTGGTGTAGGTTTTTTTGCCTCTGAAATATCTTCTGCACTGATGGAAATTTTAACATTTTCAATTTTTTCTTCGTCGAAGGATACTCTTACCTTTGCATCCTTAGCACCGAAGCCGAATATACCCTTAGAACCTTCTTCAACAACGTAAACATCAACATTTTCGCGTGTTGTATTAAATTCCTTAAGAGCTTTTTCAACAGCCTCGTCAACAGTTTTGGCTGTCACTTCAATTCTCCTGGTCATTTTATAATCATCCCTTAAACTTATTTCTTTTTCTTCTTTTTACCGCTGTTTTTTTCAATCACAAGCGGATCTTCTTTAGAAAGAATTTTATTTACAGCAATCTGCTGTATCATTTTGAATATATTGTTCATAATCCAGTAAAAACCAAGACCAGCAGGGAATGTGTAAGCAATAAATGCTGTAAGTAACGGCATAAGCTTGTTCATTGTCTGCATAGAATTAGCAGTAGGATTTTCTGCATCACGTTTTTTCTGTTCTTCTGTCTTTCTTGCTTCGGACTGTCTCATTGTAAGCCATGTCAAAGCATAAGTTGTAACACCTGCAAGAACAGGAATTATCAAAAGCCAACCGTAAACCTTATTTGGATATTCACCAAGATTTAACCAAAGGAAATCAAAGTTAATGCCTTTTTCGGCAGCCAATGCAATTTCATTAACCAAATCTGTTGGTATACCAAGTATATAGGTAACCGGCTTTTGTACTATCTGATACAGTATAAAGATAATAGGCAACTGTATAAGTAGTGGTAAACAACCGCTCATTGGGTTGATGTTATTATCCTGATAAAGCTTCATCATTTCCATGTTGAGCTTTTCTTTATCATTTTTATATTTTTGCTGAATTCTCTGTAATTCAGGCTGTATTGCCTGCATTTTTGTAGTGGATTTCTGTTGTTTCCATGTAAGTGGCAACAGAATAACGTTTACAGCAAGTGTGAATAGCATAATAGCTACACCGTAGTTGCCGGAAATGTCGTAAAAAAACTTAAGAATCGCACCGAAAAGTTGGTATAACGGAGCAAATATAGCCGTACAACTCAAATCAAGCGCCTCCTGTCTGTAATGAGTTTTTCACGTCAGGGTACCGGATCGTACCCTCCCTTATGCCACGGATGGCATTTCAAAATACGCTTTATAAATAAAAATAAACCCCGTGCCGTACCATATTTATCCACAGCCTCAATACAATACTGAGAGCATGTTGGATAAAATCGACAGCATGGTTTTTTTAACGGTGAAATATACCGTTGATATAATTTTACAATAAAAATTACAATTTTTTTCATAATTAATCTGCCTCACTTAAAAGGCCTGATTTTTTTAAGGCGTTTTCCATAGCTTTTTTTATGTTTTCAAAATCGGTTTTTAAAATATCCGATCTTGCAACCAAAACCATATAGTAACCGCCCTTAATCTGTTCTTCGTACAGCCGAAAAGATTCATACATAAGCCTTCTGGCTCTGTTACGCGCAACTGCTTTGCCGATTTTTTTACTCACGGTAAAACCGACTCTGTTTTTAATTGCCCTGGTATTCATATAATACAAGGTAAAAAACGGAGTTTTAAATGTTTTACCGCGGTAGTATAATCGTTTAAACAAAGTGTTACGGTTCAGCGATAATGTGTTTTTCATAACTGAAAGTTATGCACAGATCTTAGCGCGGCCTTTAGCTCTTCTGCGAGCCAAAACTTTTCTGCCGTTAGCTGTTGACATACGGCTTCTGAAACCATGAACCTTTTTTCTCTGACGCTTTTTAGGTTGATATGTCTGTACCATCCTTGTTTCCTCCTTAGTTTATATAGTTAATTACCGCAATGCGGCATTCTATGCCATTATGACAGTATTGCTATTATACAACTAATTTTGCTTTGTTGTCAATAGTTTTTTGTAAAAATTAATAAAATCTTAGTTTTCTGAAGTAATAATTACTTCACCGTCATTGATTTCTCTTATAGCTTCAATAACGGGCTTTGTAACATTTTTTGTTTCGTCTTCTGAAATTTTTCTTGCTCTTTTTGCTGTTGCAATAACAAGTGAATATCTGCTGTTTGCTTTTTCAATAAGGTTTGTGATTGGTGGGTAAATCATAATTTTAACTCCTTTTCTACCATATTAATCATATTTTTTGTTTTTAAGCTTTCTGAATTTAAAATGTTGCGGATTTGTTCTGCCGCTTCTTCAACGGAATTGTTCACAACTATGTAGTCGTAAGCCTTCATCTGTGAAAGCTCTTCTTTTGCCCTTGCAAGTCTTTGAAGTATAACTTCTTCGGTTTCTGTACCTCTTCCACGCAAACGGGCTTCAAGTTCTTCCATTGAAGGAGGAACGACGAATATCATAACAGTATCAGGTTCTTTTTCCTTAACCTTCATACCGCCCTGAACTTCAATTTCCAAAATGGCATTTATTCCTTTTTCTATGTGTTCATAGCACGGTGCTTTTGGTGTGCCGTAGAATTTATCTACATAACCTGCATATTCCAAAAACTCGTCGTTTTCTATCATTTCCTTAAACTGTTCAGGTGTTTTAAAGTGATAGTGTACACCGTCAACCTCATTTGGTCTGGGCTGTCTTGAGGTTGCGGAAACAGATAGAAAAAAATCGTCATATTTTTCAGTAAGATATGTGCATATTGTACCCTTGCCTACACCTGAGGGACCGGATACAACAGCTATAACGCCTTTGTTATTCATTGTCGCCACCATCCTTCATTCTGTGTGCTATTGTTTCGGATTGTATAGCACTAAGTATTACATGGTCACTGTCTGCTATAATAACGGAACGGGTTTTTCGTCCGCAGCTTGCGTCAATGAGCATACCTCTTTCTTTGGATTCCTGTATAATTCTTCGTACAGGTGCGGAGTCGGGACCTACAATTGCCACAATTCTGTCTGCGGAAACCATATTGCCAAAGCCTATGCTTATAAGTTTCATTTCCCTTAACCTCCTATTCAAGATTCTGAAGCTGTTCTCTTACCTTTTCAAGCTCGGATTTTATATTGATAACAATATTAGAAATTTCAAGGTTGTTAGCCTTAGAACCTATTGTGTTGGTTTCTCTGTTCATTTCCTGTAGCAGGAAGTCAAGCCTTCTGCCTACAGCGTCACCCTTTGCCATAATGCGGTCAAATTCTTCAAGGTGACATTTTAGTCTTACAATTTCTTCATTTACGGAAAGTTTGTCAGCGTAAATTGCTGTTTCGGTAAGAAGTCTGTTTTCATCAACAGTTGCATCACCTATAAGCTCTTTAATTCTTTCCATGATATTGTTTTTGTGTTCTATTACAGTATCAGGTGCAATAGCCTCAATTTTTTCAACATCTGTTTTAATTGTAGCTATTCTTGCAATCATATCTGTTGCAAGCTTTGTACCTTCGCGTTCACGTGCTGCAAGGAAGCCGTTTAAGGCTTCTCCAAGCACATCCAGAGCACTTTCTTTTATTATTTCTTCATCCTCTTCAGTGTGCTTTATTTCAAAAATGTCGTTGTAACGCGCTACGGAAGAAACGCTGATGTCGTCACGAACCTCAAATTTTTCTGCAATAAGCTTTAAAGCTTTAACATAGCTTTCTGCAAGAGCTTCATTAAGTATAATTTCCTTTGAATCGTCAAGTTCTTTATATATTGTAAGATAAACATCTATTTTACCGCGTTTTATGTACTGCTGAAGATAGTTTTTAACATCCTCTTCCAAAAAATTGTACATTCTCGGCAATTTAATGTTATAGTCTGCATATCTGTGATTAACCGCCTTTATTTCAACGGATATATCGTAATTGTTAATGGATTTTTCACAACGGCCAAAGCCTGTCATACTGCGTATCAAACCCAAAACCTCCCATTCTTTATATAATTACCTATATTTTACCACACTTTTTGGAAAATTAAAAGGATTTTTTTAAAAATATTTAAAACACTTGCAATATTAAATAAAATTGGTTATAATTAAAAATAGTATATTATGCTTTAATGGGGAGGTTGTATAATGAGTCTGGCAAAGGTATTGAGTCTTGGCATAAACGGTATAGACGGATATGTTGTAACTGTTGAAACAGACTTGGCTAACGGACTTCCCGCTTTCGATATTGTCGGTTTGCCCGATGCATCGGTTAAAGAGAGCAAAGAACGTGTAAGAGCTGCCATTAAAAACAGCAATTATACAGTGCCCACAAAAAGGATAACTGTAAATCTTGCACCTGCTGACCGCAAAAAGGAAGGGGCGGCATATGACTTGCCTATTTCTATTGCTATTCTTGCTGCGGCAGAACAGTTGCCGTCAGAATCTACAGAGGGCTGTGCCTTTTTAGGTGAGCTTTCACTGGATGGTGAGCTTCGTGGCTTAAACGGCATTTTGCCTATGGTAATTGCCGCAAGGGATAATGGCATTAAAACTGTTTTTCTTCCATTAGAAAATGCAAACGAGGCGGCAGTTGTAAACGATATACAGATAATAGGTGCTTCTGACATTTCGCAAATTGTAAACCATCTTAAGGGTGAAGAAATTTTAGAACCTACAGTTATAGATATAGAAGGTATTTTTGCAAGTAAATCCGACTACCCTGTAGACTTTGCAGATGTTAAGGGGCAACAGAGTGTAAAAAGAGCTATTGAGGTTGCTGTTGCAGGCGGTCACAATATTATTCTCATAGGCAGTCCCGGTACAGGAAAATCTATGCTTGCACAGAGAATACCTACAATTTTACCGGCGCTTTCCTTTGAAGAGGCCTTGGAAACTACCAAGGTTCATTCCATTGCAGGTGTTTTGGAACCGGGAACATCTCTTGTTACAACAAGACCTTTCCGCAGTCCGCACCATACGGTTTCACCAATAGGTCTTATTGGTGGCGGTTCAAATCCAAAACCCGGTGAAATAAGTATTGCGCACAACGGTGTTTTATTTCTGGATGAACTTCCGGAATTTCAACGGCTTGCAATTGAGGTTATGCGTCAGCCATTGGAGGACGGGGTTGTAAGTATTACCCGTGCAAATACAAGCTGTACATATCCGTCTAATGTATTACTTGCAGCATCTATGAATCCGTGCAAATGCGGTTACTATGGGGACCCTAAGCACGAGTGCACATGTACCCCGCCGCAAATCCAGAAGTATATGAGTAAAATAAGCGGACCTATGCTGGACAGAATAGATATTCACGTGGAGGTGCCTTCCGTTTCATATTCTGATTTATCATCTGATGCGAAAGAGGAAACCAGTGCAGAAATAAAAAAGCGTGTTGAAAAGGCAAGACTGATTCAACAGAACAGATACAAAGACGATGGTATTTATACAAACTCTCAGCTTTCTTCATCTATGATAAGAAAGTATTGCCGTATCAGTACGGAAATAAAAGAAGTTTTACGCAGTGCGTTTGATAATCTTGGTTTGTCAGCCCGTGCACACGACCGAATTTTAAAGGTTGCGAGAACTATTGCGGATTTGGAAGGGCAGGAGGAAATTACAGTAAGTCATATAGCCGAAGCAATTCAGTACAGAAGTCTGGACAGGAAATTTTGGGGAGCGTGATTGTTTTGCGGCTTAACATAGTTATGGTAGAGCCTGAAATCCCACAGAACACCGGCAATGTAGCACGTACATGTGCCGCAACAGGAGCAAGACTGCATCTTGTAAAGCCTATGGGATTTGAAATAGATGACAAAAAATTAAAAAGAGCAGGGCTTGATTACTGGCATTTTTTGGATATTACGTATTATGAAAGCCTTGACGAATTTATGGAAATTCACAAAAATGACACTATGTTCTATTTTACAACAAAAGCACCAAGAGCATACACAGAGGTGGATTTTCCCGATGATGTATATTTATTATTCGGAAAAGAAACCAAGGGTTTGCCGGAAAGCTTGTTGGTTGAACATTATAATGACAGATGTGTGAGAATACCTATGATTGATGAAGCAAGGTCACTTAATCTGTCAAATGCTGTTGCAATTGCAACATATGAATTTTTAAGACAAAAAGACTTTGATAAATTATTGCAGGAGGGGAAATTACATGGCACATATTAAAATAATTACTGATTCAGCAAGTGATATTCCACAATATCTGGTTGATAAGTATAATATAGGATATTTGCCCATTTGCGTAGTTATAGACGGAAAGGTGTATTACGACAGATACGATCTTGACGGCAGGGAATATATGAAGAAGCTTCCGGAAATGGAGGAAATTCCTACAACAAGTATGGTTCCTCTGGAGCTTATGGAAAAGGAATTCAGAAGCAATCTTGATAATTATGATTATCAGATTTTTGTTACAATGTCCGCAAAGGCAAGTGGTGGAAACAACGCTGCACACCTTTTGAAGGAGCAGATTGAAGATGAATTGGGACACGAATCCAACATTATTGTTCTGGACAGCGAAAAATATTCTATGCTTTTCGGCAAGGATGTTTTGAAAATGGCAGAGCTTGCTGCAAAGGAAGCATCCTTAGAAGAGGTAATGAGCGCTTTTGAAAACGGCAAAAAAACCGGCGATGCATTTTTTACACTTGATGACCTTAAGCATCTTCAAAAGGGTGGACGTATAAAGGCAACTACTGCTATGATAGGCGGACTTTTGGGTATTAAGCCAATACTTACAATAAACGATGGACTTGTTGAAAGCATAGGCAAGGAGCGTGGACTGCAGAAGTCACTTAACAAAATAGTGAATATGACAGCTGAGGTTTACGACGGCGAAAATAAACCAAAAATATGGCTTGCTAATGGTTATGCCGATGAAAGCTGTGAAATTACAACAAGACTTCTTAAGGAAAAACTAGGCGATGTGGAAATTGAAATGTTTGATCTTGGGTGTATTATCGGTACACACACCGGTCCGGGAGTAATAGGCATTATATTTGATAAGAGAGGAGAATAATCCTTTGAAAATTTTAATGGTATTAATGGGGCTTGAAATAGGCGGTGCGGAAACTCACGTTGCCGAGCTTGCCATAGAGCTTGCAAGACGCGGTCATGAAATTCATATTGCTTCAAATGGCGGCGTTTACGAAAATGAAATTGCAAAACATAATATAGAGCACCATAAATTACCGTTACATGTTAAAAATCCGTTGTCTATGTATAAATCATACAGAGGACTAAAAAAAATTATTAAGAAAAACGACTATGATATTGTGCATGCCCATGCGCGCATACCCGGGTTTATATGTGGTATGCTTCACAAAAGGCTTAAGTTTCGCTTTATAACTACGGCACACTGGGTTTTTAAAACAAATATAGCACTTAAGTATATGACCAACTGGGGAGAACGCTCCATTGCCGTAAGTAACGATATCAAAAAATATCTTTATGACAGCTACGGTTATCCGGAAGAAAAGGTTGAGGTTACAATTAACGGTATAGACACCTGTAAATTTTCCTCCTCGGCAGATTGGTCAGATGTGGCTGCGGAATTTGACTTAAAAAAAGACAAAACACGCATAGTGTATGTAAGTCGTATGGATACAGACCGAAGTGCGGTTGCTTTTAATCTGCTTAATGTCACCCCCAGGCTATGTGAAAAATATCCCAACCTTGAAGTTGTGATAGTTGGTGGCGGTGACGACTATAACAGACTTGTTGACAAAATAAATGAAGTAAACGGTATTGTTGGAAAAAGAGTTGCTGTTGCAACAAACAGCCGTACCGATATCAACAAATTTGTTGCATCGGGCGATATGTTTATTGGAGTTTCCCGTGCGGCACTTGAAGCTATGTCTGCCGAAAAACCTGTTATTATTGCGGGCAATGAGGGCTACATAGGAATATTTAATGAAGATAAAATTGATGTAAGCATAAAGACAAACTTTTGCTGCCGTGGTTGTGAAATGCCGTCGGACGAAATGTTGTATAACGATATATGCACTATTCTTGACAGCGATGAAATTGAAGAAATGGGCACATATAACAGACAGTTTATACTAGACAACTATTCTGTTGCACGAATGGTTGATGATTATGAGCGTGCTTATAAAAAGTTACTTGAAAAAAATCCATTCAGACCAAACGATGTTCTTATTTCCGGTTATTACGGATATAAAAATATCGGCGATGACTCCCTGCTTAAGGCGATTGTTCAAATCCTTAAGGAAGAAAAACCTGATGTATCAATAACCGTGCTGTCAAAAAAGCCGAAGGAAACCAGTGAAATATATAAAGTTGAAAGCATACACAGATACAATATATTCAAGTTAATTTCTACACTTAAACATACCCGTTTGCTTATAAGCGGGGGCGGTAGTCTGTTGCAGGATGTCACCAGTACACAGTCTTATAAATATTATTCTTTTATTATGAAGATGGCTATGTATTTTGGGGCAAAGGTTATGGTTTATGCTAACGGTATAGGACCTTTAAATTTGTCTAAAAACCGTAAAGATTGCAGAAATCTGTTGGCAAAGGTTGATAAAATAACACTTAGGGATGAGCAGTCTTTGGAGGAGCTTCAAAGCATTGGTGTAAAAAATGAAATAACAGTATCAGCTGATCCTGCCTTTTCTTTGAAGCCTTCTTATGCAGGAGATAACGGAAACAAGCCTTATTTTGTGGTTTCCGTAAGAAAGTGGAAAAAACTTCCCGGGAACTTTACTGATAAAGTGGCAGAGGCTTGCAAAAACATAAAAGAAAAATACAATATCTGCCCTGTGTTCGTTCCTATGCAAAGTTGGATGGATGATGAAATCTGTACAGAAATAGCCGCAAAGTGCGGAGGAAGAGTTTCCGAACCCTTTAAGGATGTGGAAACACTTATAGGTTATATTCAGAACAGCCAATTTGTACTTGGTATGAGATTGCATATTTTAATTTATTCTTTAAGTGTAAATGTTCCGATTATTGCTCTTTCATACGACCCTAAGGTGGATGCTATCGTAAAAAAATGGAATTGTTCCAAGGGTTTTGATGTTGAAGACATTGATGCGAACGAGGTTGTCAAGCAGGCAGATTATATTATGGAAAATAGGGATGAAATATCCGATAATATTTCAAAAACGACAAAAATAATGAAAGAAAAAAATATCTGTGACGCTAAGAGTGCAATTGAGCTCATGGAATTTTGATAAAGAAACGGAGGAATATATATGAAATTTAAATTCAGCGACTTGTTTAAAATCAGCAACGATATCGGTATTGATCTTGGTACTGCATCGGTATTGGTTTATGTTAAAGGAAAGGGAATTGTTCTTGAAGAGCCTTCTGTTGTAGCGATGGATACAAACACAAAGCAACTGTTGGCAGTTGGAGAAGAAGCAAGACGTATGCTTGGCCGTACACCGGGTAACATTGTTGCAATAAGACCTCTTAAAGATGGTGTTATTTCCGACTATGATATGACAGAAAAAATGTTGAGACATTTCCTTGACAGCGTATGCAAAAAGAGAGTTTTCAAACCTCGTGTTATGATTTGTGTACCAAGCGGTGTTACAGAAGTTGAAGAAAGAGCGGTTATTGATGCGGCGACTCAGGCAGGTGCAAGCAAAACATACCTTATTGAAGAGCCTATTGCGGGCGCTATCGGTGCAGGTGTGGACATTGCAAAACCAAGCGGTACTATGATTGTTGATATCGGTGGCGGTACTACTGATATTGCTGTTATTTCTCTTGGTGGTATAGTTGTATCTGAATCAATTAAGGTAGCCGGTGATAAATTTGACGAAGCTATTATAAAATATATCAGAAAGAAGCATAATATACTTATAGGTGAACGCACAGCTGAACAGCTTAAAATAAATATCGGTTGCGTATTTGAAAGAACAGAGGAAGATAAAAAGGAGCGTCCCGAATCTACAGAAATCCGCGGAAGAAGCCTTGTTTCCGGTCTTCCTAAAACAATTACGATTACTGCAGATGAAATGTTTGAAGCCTTTGAAGAACCTGCATTTCAGATTGTTGATGCAGTAAAAGCTGTTTTGGAACAGACACCGCCTGAGCTTGTAGGTGATATCAGTGAAAAGGGTATTGTAATGACAGGTGGTGGCTCACTTATCTGGGGGCTTGACAGACTTATTTCATACGAAACAGGTATTCACTGCGAGGTTGCGGACAATCCAATTTCATGTGTAGCTATCGGTACAGGTAAGTCATTGGATATGCTTGATGTTCTTATGGAAAGCAAGACAAGGAACAAGTATAAAATCCAATAATTTATCATATATGGATTTTTTAAAATCCACGATTTTTAATTATTTAATATTTTGTAATGATATAGTAATTAAAAAAGAAAGTTTTATGTACGGAAAATAATTGAATATGGAGGTTAAATTGTGGCAAAAAAACAAAATTTAAAAATTATTCCGCTGGGTGGTCTGGAAGAGATCGGAAAAAACATTACGGTATTTGAATACGGTAATGATATTGTGGTTCTGGATTGCGGCATGGCGTTTCCTGACGAGGAAATGCCGGGAGTGGATATTGTAATACCTGATTTTGCCTATCTGGAAAAAAATCAGGAAAAAATAAGGGCAGTGGTGCTTACGCACGGTCACGAGGATCATATAGGTGCACTACCCTATTTCTTAAGTAAGATAAATGTACCGGTTTACGGTACAAGACTTACAATAGGGCTTGTACTTAACAAGCTTAAGGAGCACGGACTTGACAAAACAGTCAAATTACACAGCGTGTTGCCGGGTAATGTGTTAAAGCTGGGCGAATTCAGGGTAGAATTTATCCGCAGTAATCACAGTATACCCGACGCCGCTGCTATAGCATTCCACACACCTGTCGGTGTAATTCTTCATACAGGTGACTTTAAAATAGATTCTACTCCTATTGAGGGTAAAATGATAGACTTAAAGCGTATTGGTGAGCTTGGAAAAAAAGGCATTCTCGCCCTTATGTCCGACAGCACCAATGCGGAACGTCCCGGATATACTATGAGCG
Source organism: uncultured Clostridiaceae bacterium (assembly GCA_964573775.1). GTDB lineage: Bacteria > Bacillota > Clostridia > Monoglobales > Firm-18 > CAZNKU01. The sequence goes on from CAZNKU010000015.1 coordinate 24,436, forward strand.
AGAGCACAGTGGGTGCTGCGTTTGATGAAATATTCCGCAATAATTTAAAAAACAGAATTATTGTAGCAACCTTTGCTTCCAACATTCACAGAATGCAACAGATTGTTAATTCTGCAGTACAGTATGGAAGAAAGATTGCACTTTCAGGACGAAGCATAGTAAATGTTGTGTCTGTTGCGGTAGAGCTTGGACACATGAAGGTTCCAAAAGGTGTGCTTATAGATATAGATGAAATAACCAATTATCCTCCCCACAAGCTGGTTATAATAACAACAGGCAGTCAGGGAGAGGCAATGAGTGCTCTTACAAGAATGGCTTATTCCGAGCATCGAAAGGTTACATTAGGACCTAAGGATACAGTTATTATTTCCGCAAATCCAATTCCCGGAAATGAAAAGGCTGTATCAAAAGTAATTAACGAGCTGTATAAGCTGGGCACAAATGTAATTTACGAGGCTTTGGCGGATATTCACGTTTCCGGCCATGCCTGCACAGAAGAGCTTAAAATTATAATGAACCTTGCAAATCCGAAGTTCTTTATTCCTGTTCACGGTGAGTACAGACATTTGTACCATCACTCTGCAATTGCGCAGAAAATGGGGATACCTGAAAAGAATATCATAAAGCTTCAGATAGGAAGCGTGCTTGAACTTAACGGCGAAAAGTTCAAAATTAACGGTTCAGTTCCTTCCGGCAGAATTTTGGTTGACGGTCTGGGTGTTGGTGATGTAGGTAATATAGTTTTGAGAGACAGAAAATTACTTGCCGAAGACGGACTTATAGTGGTTGTGGTTACATTAGATTCTCACACCCGCCAGATAGTGTCCGGTCCTGATGTGGTTTCACGAGGTTTTGTATATATGCGTGAAAGCGAAGACCTTATGGAAAACATAAGGGAATGTGCAAAAAAATCGATTGAAAAATGTAATGGCAGAAGAAATTGTGACTGGAATACAATGAAAACAAAAATCAAAAATGATTTAAGTGATTATTTGTACTGCAAAACAAAGAGAAAGCCAATGATTCTTCCGGTTATAATGGAAATTTGATAAAGGAGGGTTTATTATGTATAACGACATTTATTCACAGGGCAATGCGGGAACACAGGCAGGTTTAAATGCTTATATTTCCAAAGTGTTCGGAACAATGTTTTTGGGGTTGCTGGTAACGGCTTTTGCGGCACTTTTAGTTGCCACAAATGACAGTTTAATGAAGCTTTTCTATGGAACAAACCTTGTGTTTATATTGATAATAGCAGAACTTGGAGTTGTGTTTGCTCTTTCTGCATCGATAAACAAGCTAAGTTATGGTGTTACCCAGCTTATGTTTTATGTGTATGCCCTAATTAACGGTATAACGCTTGCAAGTATTTTTTATGTGTATGAGCTTGGAACAATTTATGTAGCATTCTTTACTACCGCAATAAGCTTTGGTGTAATGGCTGTGTATGGAATGGTTACAAAAAAAGACCTTACAAAAATAGGAAATATGCTTATGATGGGACTTATCGGTATTATTGTTGCCTCTCTGATAAACTTATTTTTACGCAGCGAGACATTTGACCTTGTTGTTTCTTTTATTGCGGTAGCAATATTTGTGGGACTTGTTGCCTATGATACACAAAAATTAAAATCTTACTACTACGCATCTATGAACGATTATCAGATGCAAAGAAAAATAGCAATTATGGGAGCTTTGTCTTTGTATCTTGATTTTATAAATATTTTCTTGTATTTGCTGAGAATATTTGCCAGCAAAAAAGACTAATGAAAAACTCTCCAGCCGAAAGAGAGTAACCTGAACCCGCCTTAAACAGCGTAATTTCGGCATCTTTAGGCTTGTCATCTTTGCAAGGCGTCAGCCTTGCTTCATCTTCCGCACCAAAATCTGCTCAAAATTCCATCTGTTTCAGGTCAGGGAATTTTCAAAGAGAGAATTTTTGGTTGCGTAAGGCAAAAACACAGGTAATCCTGACGGATTGCCGAGTATTTTAACAAAACGAAAGCGAAAATTCACCTTTGAAAATCGAGGTTCGGATTATTCTCTTTCGGCTAGGAGGAAAAATTATGGCTATTAAAATTATGACAGATTCTGCCTGTGACATTACAAAAGAAATGGAACAGCAGTATGGGGTGGAGATTCTGCCCCTTCAGGTTGACCTTGACGGCAACCTTTTAAAGGACAGAGAAGATATTACACCCTACGAAGTGTACGAAAAAATGCGGGCAGGTGCAGCACCCAAAACATCACTGGTGTTAAGTGACAGATTGCTTGATTCATTAACAAATCATGCCAAAAACGGTGATGAAGTTATTTACATAGCGTTTTCAGGCGCACTTTCCGGCTCTTACAATCTTGCAAAGCTTACTGCAGAAGATGTTTGTGCAGAGTATCCTGACTTTAAGGTAGAAGTTATTGATTCAAAATGTGCCTCTTTCGGACAGGGTATGGTAGTATTGCTTGCTTGTGATGCCCTTGAAAAGGGAATGGCTTTTGATGAAATTGTTGCAAAAGTACGCAACTGGAGCGACAATATGGAACATATTTTTACAGTGGATGATCTTGAGTACTTATATCGCGGTGGTCGTGTAAGCAAGACAAGCAAGGTACTTGGCGGACTTCTTGGAATTAAGCCCATTTTGCACGTTAGTGACGAAGGTAAGCTTGTTCCTTTGGAAAAATGCAGAGGTCAGAAGAAGACTCTTGCCCGTATGGTAGAGATGATGGGCGAGCTTAACCCTGATATTGCCAACGAAACTGTTGGTATTATTCACGCGGATTCTGCAGAAGTGGCAGAAGAAGTACGCAGTATGGTTGTTGAAAAGTACGGTTGTAAAGATATTCTTATGAGCGAGCTCGGCGCAGTTATCGGAGCACACGCTGGTCCGGGAACAATAGCTATATTCTTTTTAAGTTAAAATAATTGAAAGCAAAAATTAAGGGAATGTAAAAAAAGTCCAGACCGCAAAAAGAGGATAAAAACAAGAAATTCAAGTGATTTGTAATTTGCAAAACATCTTAATTTGGTTGAAAAATCTCATTCTATTCGATTTTTCCTATTTTTCAAATCTTTTTGCTAAGAATAAACTTCGCCTCTCGACGTACCATTGTACGCCTTCGGGTAACCCAACAAAGCCCTTAATGGCTTTGTTGGCTCAGTTTGTCCATTCTGAACATTTTTTCCTATTCCCACTAACAAAGGGACTGTAAAATTTTTTGCAGTCCCTTTTTTGGGCAAATGTGATAAAAGAGTGTAAAATTTGACAATTTAGCGTATGAAATAGTTGAATTTTCTTTGTAATTATGATATAATTTGTTCACTTGAGAGTAGCATAAAGAAAGGTGAGGTGCCTATGGACTCAATTTTAGTTTTTTGGAATCAAATGACAGCAAATCCATTACTGTTTATAGCAGTAATGCTGACATTTGGTGTTATTTTGGTAAATGGATGGACGGATGCACCAAATGCTATTGCCACATGCGTTGTAACAAGATGTATGGCACCGAGAGCGGCAATACTTATGGCGGCAGTGTTTAACTTCCTTGGTGTTTTTGTCATGACGCTTATCAATGCAACGGTTGCAGAGACAATTACAAAAATGGTGGATTTTGGAGCAAATCCTGATTTGGCTATTATAGCACTGAGTGCAGCTTTATTTGCCATTGTTCTTTGGGCGACGCTTGCATGGGTGTTTGGCATTCCGACAAGCGAAAGCCATGCGCTTATCGCAGGACTTACAGGTAGTGCAATTGCTCTTCATAATAGTCTTGAGGGTGTAAACGGTGCCGAATGGATAAAGGTTGTTTATGGTATCGGAATTTCTGTAGCTCTCGGCTTTGGTCTGGGATGGATTGTATGCAAGCTTGTTACAATTATTTTTTATAAAGCTAACCGACCGAAAACTGAGCCGTTTTTTAGAAGTGCACAGATAGTAGGCGCAGCCTCTATGGCATTTATGCACGGTGCACAGGATGGTCAGAAATTTATGGGTGTTATCTTGCTTTGTGTGTATATGTCCAAAGGTCAGGCTTTGCCGTCTGACATAGACATTGCAGGCGAGTATATGTGGTTGATGATTCTATGCTCAGTGATTATGGCTTTGGGTACTGCAATGGGTGGTAAAAAGATTATAAAATCCGTAGGAATGGATATGGTAAAGCTTGAAAAATATCAGGGCTTTTCGGCAGATATAGCAGCAGCAATTTCTTTGCTGTTTTGTTCAGTATTCAGTCTTCCGGTATCTACCACACATGCAAAGACTACATCGATTATGGGTGTTGGAGCAGTGAAAAGAGTGTCGGCAATTAACTTCGGCGTAGTTAAGGAAATGGTGCTGACATGGGTGCTAACCTTCCCTGGATGTGGACTTGTAGGGTTTATAATGACAAAAATATTTATGATGTTATTTACATAATAGAAAGGAAGTTTGGAAATGGCTAAAGGTGATAAATTTTATTTTGAAAACTTTTCACAGTGCACCGCATTATCGAAAAAAGCGGCAGAGTATCTTGTAAGCTGTCTGGAGAATTACGATCCGGAAAAGATAGAGTGCATGCTTAAGGAAATGCACGAAATCGAGCATAGTGCAGATGCAAAGAGACACGAAATTGGTGATGCGTTGGCAAAGGCATTCGTAACACCTGTTGACCGCGAGGATTTGGATATGCTAAGCCACAATCTTGATAATGTGACTGATAAAATTGAGGATGTTGTACAGAAACTCTACATAAACAATATCAAAGTAATTAATCCTTCTGCTGTTAAGTTTGCAAAGCAGATTGTAAGAGCCTGTGAATATCTCTGTGAGGTTATGAGAGAATTTGAAAACTTTAAGAAGTCTAAAAAAATTCAGACTCTTATTATAAAGCTTAATGATATTGAAGAAGAATGTGATAAGCTTTATCTTGAAACAGTACGCGAGCTGATGAAGAATACGCAGGATGTACTTGTTACAATTTCTTGGCGTGAGATATTTGACTGCTTTGAATCCTGCATAGATTCTTGTGAGCATGTTGGTGAAAGTATTAGCTTGGTTATTATGAAAAACACTTGAGTTTTTAAAATGACGGAGCATTTTTGTGGCGAAGATAAATTGCGTGACAACAAAGGTTTAAATTCATTAAAATATCGTATATTTATTATGAACGCAGAAATAAAAAAGCGACTTGTTCTATGAGAAGTACCCTTAAGGATAGTTTTAACTATGCTTTTTAGTTTTTACGCTAT
>CAZNKU010000016.1:0-28580 GCA_964573775.1 uncultured Clostridiaceae bacterium
TAATAGTTACACCTGCTGCCTTTGCATGGTTTATGGCTTCGATAGTCTGAGGCATAATACCATCATCTGCCGCAACAACAAGTATTGCAACGTCAGTAACCATAGCACCGCGAAGACGCATAGCTGTAAACGCTTCGTGTCCAGGTGTATCCAGAAAAGTGATATCTCTGTCGTTAATGTGTACTCTGTAAGCACCTATATGCTGTGTAATACCACCCGCCTCTGTATCTATAACATGAGTACGTCTGATGTAGTCAAGAGTTTTTGTCTTACCGTGGTCAACGTGACCCATAATAACTACAACCGGTGGACGCGGCTGTAAGCTATCTTCAGGATCTTCCACATCATTGAACAAGATATCTTCATCAGTAACGATAACTTCTTTTTCTACTGTCGCATTAAATTCCGAAGCGATAAGAGAAGCTGTATCAAAGTCAATAAGCTGACTTACTGAAGCCATAACGCCTATCATCATCAGGCATTTTACAACTTCATTTGCAGGCTTGCCTAATTTTTCGGCAAATTCGCCTACTGCAATTTCGTCGCCCATATATACAACAACATTTTCAGCAACTTCTTCTTTTTCTTTCTTTTCCTTAACAAGCTTTTCGTTTTTATTTTCCATCTTATTGCTTGTTTTATTCTTTTTAATTTTCTGTTTTTTATCAGTTTTGTTTGTATCAATATTCTGAGGAACAAGTTCTTCAATTTTTTCAGTATCAAACTTCTCAAGGTCAACACTTACAGTTCTTGTGTCAACATATCTTGATTTTTTCTGAATAGGAGTATCTTCTAAAATTTCCTCAACAGTTTCAACTATTTCTTCTGTCTTTCCAGCTTTTTTGCTTTCCTTCTTGGATTCAGTAGTTTTCTTGTCAAAACCAAAATCTTCCACCTGATATTTCTGTGTATAGTGTTCAAAAACTATATCAAGCTCGTTTGATTCGATAGAACTCTGTGCACTTTTAGCCTTACTGCCAAAGGTCTGTAACAGTTCCAACATTTCATTCTTATCAACACCTAAATCTTTAGCTAAGGCACTAATTTTTATTTTAACAGCTGCCATTTTCAGCCACCTCCGTCAAATTTTTGTACTTTTCTTTTATGGACTTCGCAAAACCTTCATCGGTTATTGCAAGAGCCACACAGTTACTTGCTCCTATCGCCTTTCCGTTATCATCACAATTGCCGTAAAAGAAGTAATCTGTTTCATAAGACATACATTTGTCCGTTATACGTTTTTTTGTTCCCTCAGAAGCATCGTCTGATATAACAACAAGATACGCTTCAAATCCTCTGATTTTATCAATTACCGCTTCTGTTCCGCTTATTGCCTTACCTGCACGCTTTGCAAGACCGAGCATTCCGTATATTTTATTGTTTTTCAATATTTATGCACTCCTCGTATATTTCAGCAGGAACATATGTTTTAAGTCCACGTTCCAAACCTCTGGTTTTCTGTGCTTTTTCAATGCATGTTACGTTGTTGCATATATAAGAACCTCTGCCGGTTTTTTTGCCTTCACCGTCAACTTTAACCTCACTGTCTTTAAGAGAAACTCTTATCATGCTGCTTTGAGGTTTAATTTCCCTGCATGCAACACACATTCTTTGGGGAACATATTTGCCGTCTACATATATTTTTTTATGCTTCATCCTCTTCATCGCCTTCAGCTTTAATTATATCTATTTTCCAACCGGTAAGCTTTGCGGCAAGTCTTACATTCTGACCTTCCTTACCGATTGCAAGTGAAAGCTGGCTTGGCGAAACTGTAATTGTACAAATTTTTTCTTCTTCATTAACTTCATAGCTCAAAACCTTTGTAGGAGCCAAAGCAGCTGATACAAATTCACCCGGATTTTCGCTGTATTTGATAATATCAATTTTTTCGCCCATAAGTTCATCAACAATTGCCTGAACTCTTGCGCCCTTAGGTCCTACGCATGCACCAATTGGATCTACATTAGGATCACTTGCCCAAACAGCAATTTTAGATCTTGAACCCGCTTCTCTTGATACCCCTTTTATTTCAACAATACCGCTTGCAATTTCAGGAACTTCAAGTTCAAAAAGTTTTTTAACCAAACCGCTGTGAGTTCTGGAAAGAACAACCTGTGGTCCTTTTGTTGCACGCTGTACGTCTACAACAAAAAGTTTAATTCTCTGACCCGGTGTGTAGTTTTCTGTTTCAACCTGCTCCTGAGCCATAAGCATTGCATCAGAATTACCTACACGAAGCATAACACTCTTTTTTTCCACTCTCTGAACAACGCCTGATACTACATCGTTAACTTTGTCAGCAAACTGATTGTAGAACATACCTCTTTCCGCTTCACGGATACGCTGTGTCACAACCTGTCTTGCAGTCTGAGCAGCAATACGTCCGAAGGTACGGGGTGCTGTAGGAAATTCAACAACATCTCCAGCCTGATACTTAGGGTCAATTTTTGTTGCTTCTTCAAGAGAAATCTGAATATCTTCATCTTCAACCTCTTCCACAACAGTCTTTTTAAGGAAAACGCTCATCCCACCGCCTGTTCTGTTGATTTCAACACGAACATCGTAGTTTGCACCATAATTTCTTTTATATGCGGAAACCAATGCAGTTTCCAAAGCATCAATAAGAATATCACGGCTAATACCTTTTTCTTTTTCAAATTCTTCTAAAAGTGTAATAAAATCTTCATTCATTTTTTCCAAAATCCTCCTAAATATTAAAATTCAAACATTATATTTGCTTTTGCAATATTTTTCTTTTCAATTTCCACCAGAGAAACATTTGTTTTAACAGTTATTTTGCCATGTTCTGCACTGATAAGTTCACCTTCTGTTTCCTTAGTGCCATCAACTTCCTTGTAAAGCTTTATTCTCACCTTTTCACCAACTGCATTTTCAAAGTGTTCATCCTGACGAAGTATTCTTTCAATACCAGGTGAGGACACTTCCAAAAAATAGTTTGCGGAAATACAGTCTTTTTCATCAAGAAGTGTACTAAGTGCACGGCTTATTGTTTCACAATCATCAATATTAACACCGTTTTCACTTGTAATAAACACCCTCAAAAACCAGTGAGGACCTTCCTTTACATACTCAACATCATAAATTTCATATCCTTCACCCTGAGCAACAGGCAAAGCAATATCGTAAGTAAGCTTTTCGATTTTTGATAAAACCAACTCAAAACCTCCTAAACAATGAACAAAGAGTGGGAAACCCCACTCCTTGTCAACCAACTATTTACCTTACATGGTATATTCTAACATACTTTAACAACAAAATCAAGTATTTTTTATTATTTATTATATAATGTTGATATTTTTATTAAATTCATTGACTATTCTACTTATTTGTAGTAAAATTATATGATGTAGAACTTCGAAAACAAAGGTGGTAAAACAGTGAATACATATATTTTTGATTTCGATGGTACCTTAGCTAATTCTTTGCCTTCTATTGCATATTTTGCAAACAAAGCATTAAACAAATTCGGGCTTCCCTCCATTCCGGAAGAAAGATACAAAATGCTTGTGGGAAACGGTGCCGCAAATCTCACAAAGGGAATGCTAAAAGAAGTTGATGCAGACCCATCGATGTTTGATGTTGTATACCACGAATATTGCGACACATACGACCAAAACTTTTCATATCTTACAGAACCTTATGACGGTATAATTGATATGTTGAAGGAACTAAAAAAGCGTGGTTGCAAAACCGCTGTTGTATCAAACAAGCCTGACATAACAACTCAAAAAATATGCAGTGGGCTTTTTGGAGATTTAATAGACATATGCCGTGGGCAGATTGATGGCTGCCCCATAAAACCCAACCCCACAGCTGTACTGGAAGTAATTGAACAGTTGGGGGCAGAAAAAAACAATTGTGTATACTGCGGTGACACAATAACAGATATGGAAACAGGCAAGAATGCAGGGCTTTACACAGTGGGTGTACTGTGGGGCTTCCGTGGTCTTGATGAACTAAAAAACGGAGAACCCCATATTATAGTATCTCATCCCCATGAAATTTTAAAAATCTGATATACAAATTCACAATTAAAATCTTATTACAGATATTTGTAAAATCTGTAAATTATCTTAAACCAAGTAAATCAAAGGAGAAAACCAATGAAAAATTTAGAAACAAAATACGATCCTAAAAAAGTTGAAGACAGACTTTATGCCGAATGGGTTGAAAAAGGTTATTTCCATGCAAAACCAAATCCTGACAAAAAACCTTTTACAATCGTTATACCTCCTCCAAACGTAACAGGTAAACTGCACATGGGCCATGCTCTTGATGAAACATTGCAGGATATCCTTATACGTTACCACAGAATGAAGGGTGAAGAGGCTTTGTGGCTACCCGGTACAGACCACGCAGGTATAGCTACACAGATTAAGGTTGAAGAAGTTTTGCGTAACGAAGAAGGTCTTACAAGATATGACCTTGGACGTGAAAAGTTCCTTGAAAGAGTATGGGAATGGAAACACCAGTACGGCAGTAACATTATAAATCAGCTTAAAAAACTTGGCAGTTCATGTGATTGGGACAGAGAACGCTTTACAATGGATGAAAAGTGTTCAAAGGCTGTACGTGAAGTATTCGTAAATCTATATAACAAAGGTCTTATCTATCAGGGCAACCGTATTATAAACTGGTGTCCACACTGTACAACTGCTCTTTCAGATGCTGAGGTTGAATATGCAGACCAGCCTGGACATTTCTGGCACATTAAATACCCTGTTGTAGGCTCTGAAAACGAATATGTTATAGTTGCTACAACACGTCCTGAAACAATGATGGGTGATACTGCCGTTGCAGTTAATCCTGAAGACGAAAGATACAAACATCTTGTCGGCAAAACACTTATGCTTCCTCTTGTTAACAGAGAAATCCCTGTTATTGCAGACGAATATGTTGACAAGGAATTTGGTACAGGCTGTGTTAAAATCACACCTGCACATGACCCTAACGACTTTGAAGTTGGTCTTCGTCACAACCTTGAACAGATTAAGGTTATGAACGATGATGCTACAATAAATGCAAACGGCGGCAAGTACGAAGGTATGGACAGATATGCAGCAAGAAAGGCTGTTGTTGCCGACCTTGAAGAACTTGGCTTACTACACAAAATTGAAGACCATTCACACAACGTTGGTCAGTGCTACCGTTGCAGCACAACTGTTGAACCTATGACTTCAAAGCAGTGGTTTGTTAAAATGGAACCATTGGCTGAACCTGCTTTGGAAGTTGTTAAAAACGGTACAACAAAATTTGTTCCTGAAAGATTTACAAAGACATACACAAACTGGATGGAAAATGTACACGACTGGTGTATTTCACGTCAGCTATGGTGGGGTCACAGAATCCCTGCATTCTACTGTGACGAATGCGGTGAAACAACTGTTTCCAAAACTGATATTGACGTATGTCCAAAATGCGGTGGCAAGGTACACCAGGATAACGACGTACTTGACACATGGTTCTCATCTGCTCTTTGGCCTTTTGCTACACTTGGCTGGCCTGACAAGACTGAAGAGCTTGACTACTTCTATCCAACAAGCGTGTTGGTAACAGGTTATGACATCATCTTCTTCTGGGTTGCAAGAATGATATTCAGCGGTGTTGAACATATGGGCAAGAGTCCTTTTGACACTGTACTTATTCACGGTATTGTACGTGACAGCCAGGGCAGAAAGATGAGTAAGTCATTGGGTAATGGTATTGACCCTCTTGAAGTTATTGACAAATACGGTGCAGATGCCCTAAGATTTACTCTTGCAACAGGTAACTCACCTGGTAATGATATGAGATTTTATGATGAAAGAGTTGAGGCAAGCAGAAACTTTGCAAACAAAATCTGGAATGCTTCACGTTTTGTACTTATGAATGCAGACGAAAACGCAAGTGATGTTCTTCCATCAAATCTTGAACTTGAAGACAAGTGGATTTTATCAAAGCTTAATAAGCTTATAGAAAGAGTTACAGATAACCTTGATAAATACGAGCTTGGTATTGCTGTACAGAATCTGTATGACTTTATCTGGGACGAATTCTGTGACTGGTATATCGAGCTTGTAAAACCAAGACTTGGTACAGATAAAAACCCTCAGAACTTACTTATTTACGTACTTTCAAACATTATGAAGCTTCTTCATCCGTTTATGCCGTTTATTACAGAAGAAATCTACAGCTACCTTCCTGTAACAGACAAGAAGAGCATTATGATTTCCGACTGGAGCATTGCAAAGGATGAACTTAAATTCTCTGCTGAGGAAGAAAACCTTGAAACAATCAAGGAAGCTATTAAGGGCGTAAGAAATATGCGCTCCGAAATGGATGTTCCTCCATCAAAGAAAGCAAAGCTTGTAATCGTAACAGAAGAAACCGATCTGTTCAAGCTTGGTGAAGCATTCTACCTGAAGCTTGCAGGTGCAAGTGAAGTTGTAGTTTCAAATAACAAGTCAGAAGTTCCTGAAAATGCAATTTCAGTAGTTGTAAACAAAGCTGAAATATTTATGCCTCAGGATGACCTTGTGGACAAAGCTAAGGAAATCGAAAGACTTAATGCTGAAAAGAAGCGTCTTGAAGCAGAAATCAATCGTGTTGAAGGCAAGCTTTCAAACGAATCATTTGTAGCAAAAGCTCCTCAGGCAGTAGTTGATAAAGAAAAGGAAAAAGGCGAAATGTACCGTGAAATGTTAGATAAGGTACTGGAAGGACTTGAAAAGCTTAAATGAACTACGAAGAATCCCTAAACTACATTCACAGCAGAAATAAATTTGGCATCAAGCTTGGTCTTGATGCCACAGCAAACCTGCTTGACAAAATAGGTAATCCTCATCACAAGCTTAAATTTGTTCATATTGCAGGCACTAACGGCAAGGGCTCTACCACCTCCTACATCCACGATATTCTAATGACAAAAGGATACAAGGTGGGTAAGTTTATTTCTCCGTATGTTCATTCTTTTACAGAACGCATACAGGTAAACAACTGTGAAATTTCCAAAGCGGACCTTGCAGAGTGCACAACCGTTGTAAAAGATGCTATTGAAAAGCACGGTCTTACTCCTACTGAATTCGAAGTCGTAACAGCAATAGGTCTTTTGTACTTTGAACGACAAAGTTGCGACTACGTTGCATTGGAAGTTGGTATGGGCGGAAGATTTGATGCCACAAATGTTATACCTGCACCTTTAGTTTCTGTTATTACAAGTATAAGTATTGACCACACAGAATATCTGGGTAATACAATTGCTGATATAGCATTTGAAAAGTGCGGTATTATAAAAACAGGTTCAAAAACCGTTGCATATGCTGATAATCCCGAGGATGCAAATAAGGTAATTACAAAAACTGCCTGTGAGAAAAATGTACCTCTCATAATACCTGATAAAAAGAATATAAAAATTCTAAGACAAGGTATAGACGGAACAGATTTTGAGTATAAAAACGAAGCATATCACATTAATATGTTGGGAACACATCAGGTATACAATGCTGTTAATGCTATTGAAGCAGTAAAATTACTCGGTGTTGAGGAAGAGTTTATAAAAAAAGGTCTTGAAATCACAAAATTCCGCGGAAGATTGGAAATAATATGCAAAGACCCTGTCATAATTGAAGACGGTGCACACAACTATTCCGGTGTGCTCGCACTGTACGATGCACTGAAAACACATTTCAGTGACAAAAAAATAATAATGGTAATGGCTATGCTAAAGGACAAGGAGTACAAAAAATGTATTGAAGCCATCGCTCCTGCTGTTGATACTTTCATTGGCACAGAGGCAAACAACCCTCGTAAAGCAACTGCTGATGAAATATCAGAGGTTGCATCAATGTACATTAAAAAAGTGTATTCCGAGCCTGATATAAACAAAGCAGTAAATCTTGCAAAATCCATAAGTAATAATGACAGCATTATATGTATATGCGGTTCATTGTATCTGCTTGGTGATGTAAACATTTAATTCAGAAAGGGTTATAAAAATGAAGGACAAAAAAAATTTACCGCAAATAATTACGGCAATTCTTTCAATATTAATGCTTGTTTTTACTCTTATATTCATTAACTTCCCTGATTATTCCAAACCAATGTTATTGCTTGAAAAATTAGGAATATCAACATCAGGGACAATATGTACTGTTGGAAACAACACTTTTTCAACAAATGGTACTCATGAAACAGCGGTAAGCATATTCAAAAAAATATCAATAAACAACACAACCAGTACTATTGTATCCTTTATTATTTTGGCAATTTTGCTTGTAACAGCTTTAACTATCATATCAAAGGCGGCATCAAAAACAAAATACAGCTGGACAGCATATTTGTGTGCTTTTTTATTACCGGTTATGTTCTGTGATATTACTAATACAGCATTTTTCAAAACACTGTATATCAACCCTTTAATTATGGTTCTTCTTCTTTTGATATGTGCAGTTTTTGTGCATATATTCAATAAACAAACAGTTGGAACAATTGGTATTGTAATACTGACAATTTTAACATTACTATACAGTTGGTTGGGTATTGTACAGGCTGTTACAGCAATAGTTGTTGGTATACTCATCGCACGTCTGTATGCTATTACAAAAAATCAGGCAAATAAAATACTTGCAATTTTAATGGGATGTATAATTGTAGTCCAAAGCATCGTTTTTGCTTTCAACTACAAATCCGTCGACTATAAACGTGATATTTATAACGCAGTATTTTTTGGCGTAGCTAAATATGACAGTGTTACAGAATTAGGCCTTGACCCTAAACTTGATGACTTTAAAGAAGTTTATTATGGTATGAAAGAAAACGAAGATGAATATGACCTTGAAAATACATTTTACAGTAAAGTTTCTTACAAAGATATTGTAAAATACTATGCTGCTCACCCTTTTAATGCTTACAAGGTTATAAACTATCAGGCAAAAAACTCTGCATTACACTATATGCAATTTGGTTTTACACCGTATAATTTCATAAAAACAAAAATACCAATGAACTTTATAATTGTTGTTGCAGTAACCATTGTATATATTCTTATTGCACATATTTTAAGAAAGAAATATGCAAGCATTAAATATACGGTGGAATTCCTCGCAGGAATTTCAGTTATGTGGCTGATTTCACTTATTGTAGGTTCAATATATTTCGGAAACAGTGATATGGCAATGGTTATGACAAATTACAATGTTCTTTTTGATATTTTATTGCTATCGGTACTTATCGGAGGTACAAGAGTAGTGTTGCACAGACAGGATGAAAAGAAAGAGGAATTTGGAATAACTCACGAATAAAGGACAAATGTATGAGATTTTTAATTATCGGTGATGTTGTAGGTACTCCGGGTGTGGAATATCTGCAAAAACACCTTAATTCCATAAAAAAATTAAATAAAATTGATTTCGTAATTGCAAATGGCGAAAACTCTACACCTGTTGGAAAGGGAATAAATAAAGCTATCGCACAAACTCTTTACAGTTGCGGCACAGATGTTATAACCATGGGTAACCACACCTTTAACAACTATGAAATCAACAAGTTGTTTGACGAGGATTTCCCCATTATACGTCCTGCCAATTTACCTCCCGAAACTACAGGTGATGGCTATATAATAACTGATTTCTTCGGCACAAAAATTGCTGTAATAAATCTGCTTGGCAGAGTATATATGGAATGTGTTGACTGCCCCTTCAGAAAAGCTGATGCCATAATAGAAAAAATCAAGGATGAAGCGGACATAATCATCGTAGATTTTCATGCAGAAGCCACAAGTGAAAAGATGGCAATGGGCTTTTACCTTAACGGTAGGGTTTCCGCAGTATTCGGCACACATACCCATGTACAGACTGCGGACGAAAAAATACTTGACGGTGGTACGGCATACATTTCAGACATAGGTATGACAGGTTGCCACGACAGTATTTTAGGAGTCAAAAAAGATATTATATTAAAAAGATTTTTAACCACTCTTCCTCAAAGACATGAAATTGAAGAGGGCACAGCCACCATGAATGGTGTGATAATAGATATAGATGAAACAACCGGAAAGGCTGTATCAATAGAAAGATTACAAATATCATAAAAAAGGGTGTATTTACACCAAATACTGTTAAGGATAGTTTTTAAATAATAAATTGAATTTTTATGTACTTTTGTAGTCAAAATTGTTAAATTATCCCTCAGTTTTTGCCTTTGGCAAATCTAGCTCCCTTTAGGCAAGGGAGCTTTTTTTGTAGAACAAGGTTTCCCATAAGTCAACACGCCGTAGAGAGAGGGATTGCAAATCGTTTCGAAGTTTTGAAAAAATTGGCGTAAAACCGTCCGTATCATTTCCCTCTGCTGACGGACGGTTTTAGGAGTCAGTGCGATAAGTTCGCATATGACGACGGCGACAATTTTAAGAAACTGACGAATTACGAGTTGCTGACCGAACGTCCCGGCGCCGATTTTTTGCTTACTTTTTGTCGGGGCAAAAAGTAAGTCCCACGCGGATAGCGTAAAAATTAAAAAGGATAGTTAAAACTATCCTTAAGGGTACTTCTCATATTTACTCCGCCTTTTTTGTTGCAAAATAATGCACTGTAACCGCCAAAATTGCGGTGAAACCAAAGTATCCGCTAATTGGGTATACAATCCCGATTAAATCGCCAAAACCGAACAAACTGCAAATCCAGCCTATTACAGACAAAATAATTATCACAAGCTTTTTATGTTTTTTAAGCCATACTGATTTTTGCTCACCATATTCAACTACACCAACAATACTTGAAAGGGATGTACCAAACATACCAAAAAGCAATAACACAGCATAAATTATACCCAAAACCGAATGTACATTGTATGCGAGTTCAAGCATAGGCAATTCAGTATCTGCCACACCCATATTTGCAAAAACCCCAAACAGTACACTTACTGCAATTAAAAGCATCATTACGCTGCCTGCACCAATGCCAGGCAAAATTGACTTTTTATCAATTTGCATGGCAACAGGTGCCAGAATACCTATTGTACAAAAAAGATTGTGCGAGGCATATGTAAAAGCAGAAAATACCCAATTTTTCAAAAGTGGATTTTCGTTAACAGCTTGAAAATCAAAGTTAACAGTACCTCTGCAAACAGATATAATTCCAATTAAAACCCCACCGACAATCATAAAGGGTACAAGCTTTGAAAGTGCCGAAACCATACCGTCAACACCACTCATAGAAACAATTGCAACCACAAAGCAAAATATTCCGCATCCAAAAATCTGAGGTAATCCAAACATGCGATTTAAAAGTGCCCCTGCTCCTGCAGACATTATAATAAGAATACTGAACATAAAAAATGTAGTTATTGCCCCAACCATAGCTCTTAGCCACGGTATTTTTTTCCACACTACAATTTTATCCATATCTGTTATCTTTGTGTTATGAATAAGCTTTATAAGTATTACCCCAAACAGAAAATGAAGTAAAAATGTAAGAATAATCCCAAATATGCCCATTAATCCAAAGGCACCAAAAAATTGCCATATTTCTTGTCCCGAAACAAACCCTGCACCTAAAAAACATCCTGCAAATGTAAATCCCAGTGAAACTGTGTTAATTTTTTTCATAAAAACCTCTTAAATATTCTTCATCCTATACACATCTGCAAAATCATCATCATATTCTTCAAGATAATCAAGCATTTCATCTATATCAGTAAACACCTTATACAATTTACTGCATTCAGGCTTCATAAACTTACCGTCTATTGCACCCTGCATCATTTTTTCCATTGTATCATAATAGCCTTTAATATTAAGAACTGCAATTGCCTTTTTATGTCTTGCCAACTGTTTTAATGTAAGAATTTCAAAAAATTCTTCAAATGTTCCTATACCGCCCGGAGTCATAATAAAGCAATCAGCCCTGTCCTCCATTATCTGCTTACGCTGACGCATAGTTTCCGTAGAAATCATTTCCGTACAGTTTTCAAAAAGTACACCGTCAACATTGAAAAAGCTTGGTGCAACGCCTACTATTGTACCGTTTTTTTCATACACACCCCTTGCAACAGCACCCATAAGTCCCTGTGCCCCTGCACCATAAACAAGGCTGTGGCCTCTGTCTGCCATTTTTCTGCCCAGCTCTTCTGTAACCGTTATATATTCCTTATCTATAAGCTCACTTGATGCACCGTATACACATATTGTCATAAAATTACCTCCATTTAGAATAATAATACATTATATACACCATATTTTGATTTTAACACAAAATCAAATAACGGTCAACAAATTAAAAGAGGATGTAAAAAAGTGTTTTGAAAACACTTCAACCCCCTGCCCCCAATCTTGGGGGATTAAGGTGCACTTTTGTGTAATATAGGAAATTACATACACCACATGTGTAGTAATTTCCTATAAGATAAAAAAGGCGGTGTAAAAAATTAAATTTTTTTCACCGCCATTTTTAATATTATTCGTCGGAATTGCCAAATGATGTCTGTTGCTCTTCCTTTATGCCCATATCCATATTCATCATCATTTCATTCCACTGTGCTTTTGTAACCAGAACTTCACGAGGCTTTGTACCGTCAAACGGTCCTATAATTCCACGTTCTTCCATCTGGTCAATAAGCTTTGCGGCACGCTGGTAACCAACCTTAAGATGTCTTTGATACATAGCAACTGAAGCCTGTCCTGCATCTATAGCCATTTCAACAGCACGAGGCAAAAGCACATCGGCTTCTCTGCCTACATTTTCATCTTTTGCCTTAGGTGTTTCACCTGCACGCTCAATCTTTTCAATAATATCTTCATCATAAACTGCTTCATTCTGACCTTTTACAAATTCAACAATCTGCTCAACTTCCTTATCACTTACAAAGCACCCCTGAACACGCATAGGCTTTGACGTACCAATTGGAAAATAAAGCATATCACCCTTACCCAAAAGCTTTTCTGCACCGCCCATATCAAGTATGGTTTTAGAGTCAACAAACTGACGTACAGCAAAAGCGATACGTGAAGGAATATTAGCTTTTATTATACCTGTGATAACATCAACAGACGGTCTTTGCGTTGCAATAACAAGGTGCATACCGGCTGCACGTGCCATCTGAGCAAGACGGCAGATGCTGTCTTCAACATCATTAGGTGCAACCATCATAAGGTCTGCAAGCTCGTCTATAATAATAACAATCTGAGGCAATTCCTCGCTGTTATGTTCCTTAGCCCATGCATTGTAGCCCTTAAGGTCACGGACATTATTATCTGCAAACAGTTTGTATCTGTTGGTCATCTCATTAACCGCCCACTGCAGTGCACCTGCCGCTTTACGGGGGTCTGTAACAACAGGGATAAGCAAATGAGGAATACCATTGTAAACACCAAGCTCAACAGCCTTAGGGTCTACCATTACAAGCTTAACTTCATTAGGTGTTGCCTTGTAAAGAATACTTGTAACCAGTGAGTTTATACAAACAGATTTACCTGAACCGGTAGAACCTGCAATCAAAAGATGGGGCATTCTTGCTATATCACCTACAACAGGTTTACCTGCAATATCCTTACCAAGTGCAAACGCAAGCTTGCTTTTAAAGTTAGCAAACTCTGCTGTGCCAATAACTTCACGCATATACACCGCGCTTAAAACCTCATTGGGGACTTCTATACCGATTGCAGTTTTACCCGGAATCGGTTCAATACGGATACCAACCGCTGCCAAATTAAGAGCAATGTCATCAGCCAGATTTGTAATTTTGGAAATCTTAACACCCTCATTTGGCTGAAGTTCGTATCTTGTAATTGTAGGACCACGGCTGTAATCTACAATCTTTGCTTCAACACCAAAGGAATGCAATGTTTCAATAAGCTTTCTTGCAGTTTTTTGTAAAGCCTCCTCCGCCTGGGGTGACGGTTTTTCAGGCTCCTTCAAAATAGAAAGCGATGGATATTTATAATCAACAGGTTCGTTTACAACATCAATTTCTACAAGTTCAGCTTCTTCCTTTTTCTTCTTTTTAGGGAGTAGTGATTCATCTGAAGCAACTTCAATAGCCTGTTCAATTGCCTCTGTGTCAGGCTCTGCAGTTGCCTGAACTTCCTTTATCGGAACATCGTCAAAGAATGTGAAAGGAGCTTCATCAGGAGTATCAGGCATATCTGCCACAGGGTCATAAACTTCCTTTTTAGATTTCTTTTTAGTGGATTTTTCGGGCATTTCGGAAAATTCTTTTTCAAAGTCAAAAATCTGTTTTTTAAGTTTTTTCAATTCTTTCTGCATTTCGGGAGGCATATTTTCAGGTACATTTTCAACCTCATCCTCACTAATTGCATCATATCCTTTAGAAAACCAACCTTTAATACGGTTAAATACGTTTTCTAAAGAAACATTGAATATGGCAATTAAAAGAATCAAAATAGCGGCTATAAGAACAATCATGCTGCCCCAGTAGTTTAAAAGCTTATACATAGGAATACCTATAAGTCCACCAATTAATCCACCGCCGACATTTTCTATTCCTTTTTCCCACAATTGGGCAACCACATTAACAATTCCCTCATCAAATTCATCTGCAAGGTCAACTATATGCCAAAATACACACAAAAAGACAATCAGAAAACCGGTAAGAATATATTTTTTCCTGGTTTTGCCCAATCCTCTTTTTATAATATAGTGAACGGAACAGGCGATAGCTGCAAAACATAAAAGATACGCTGTTCCACCAAATAAACCCAACAGTGAATTCTTTACAAATTCGCCTACGGGACCTGTTATTCCAATAAAACTTGCACCTACAAACAATCCGATTGCAATTATTATAATAGCAACAAAATCATAATTAACATTTCTTTTTGCTTTTGGAGCAGATTTTGCCGAAGATGTTTTCTTTTTATTTTTACTAACTTCTCGTGCCATATAAAAACTCCTCTTATGTAATCAACTTATTAGCAACAATAGCATAAGTGCAACCCTGCACTTATGCTATTTTAAATTCAAATCAACCTGGAGGCCACTGTAATGAGCGACCGCCAAGCATATGATAATGAAGGTGTTTTACGGTTTGTCCGCCATTTTCACCAATGTTGGTTACTATTCTGTAACCGTCTTCAGCAATCCCTTCATTTTTAGCAATTTCTGCCGCCACCTTAAATATATGACCAACAACCTTACAGTTTTCATCATTAATTTCATTTACTGATGAAATATGCTGTTTTGGTATAATCAAAATGTGTGACGGTGCCTGAGGTTCGATATCGCGGAATGCAAATACCAAATCGTCCTCATATACCTTTGTTGAAGGTATTTCACCTGCTATAATTTTACAAAACAAGCAATCCATTTAAAAAACCTCCTATTTAACCTGAGATTCTACAATGTCCTTTACTGCAGAAAGTGCATCTGAAACCTTTGAAGCATCCTTACCGCCGCCCTGTGCCATATCAGGCTTTCCGCCGCCGGAGCCTCCTGCAATTTTAGTAATTTCTCTGATGATATTACCTGCATGTACACCCTTTGCAAGAGCGTTTTTTGTAGCCATAGCAATAAACATCAATTTACCGTCGCTGTCAGATGCCAACACTGCAACGCCTGTATCCATCTTGTCACGTATGCTGTCACAAAGTGTTCTCATATCATTAACTGCAAGACCATCCACCTGGCCTGCAACAACTTCAATACCACAAACTTCAGCTTTATTTTTCATAACATCATCAAGCTTGCCTGTTGCAGCCTTTGCATTAAGCTCTTCAAGTTTCTTTTTATCAGCCTTTGATTCTGTAACCAAAGCCTCTGCTTTTTTATCAATTTCGTTAAGAAGGTTTGTCTTAAGTGCCAAAGCTGTACTTGCAATAAGATTATCCTTTGCCTTAATGTAGTCAAGTACACCCTGACCTGTTACAGCTTCAATACGTCTTGTACCTGCCGCAACACCTGCCTCTGAAAGAAGCTTAAACAAGCCTGCCTGAGCTGTATTTGAAAGATGTGTACCACCGCAGAATTCTACTGAATAATCACCCATAGAAACAACACGTACTACATCGCCGTATTTTTCACCAAACTGAGCTTCTGCACCAAGTTTTTTAGCTTCTTCAATAGGAAGCTCCTTAACTACAATAGGCATAGCCTCAAGTATTGCATCGTTAACCTTCTTCTCAACTTCTTTAATTTCAACATCTGTCATAGCTTCAAAGTGTGAGAAGTCAAAACGCAAGTGGTTAGCAGTAACTTCAGAACCTGCCTGAGCAACGTGGTCACCCAACACTTCCTTAAGTGCTTTATGAAGCAAATGAGTTGTACTGTGGTTTCTGCAGATAGCCATTCTGTTCTTTTTGCAAACAGACATTGTAACAACGTCATCTACATTAAGACTACCGCTTTCAACATTTACAAAGTGCATATAAAGTCCGTTGCCGTTTTTCTTTGTGTCATAAACCTTTGCACAAGCATTGGCAGTACAGATTTTACCTTTATCGCCTGCCTGACCGCCCATTTCTGCGTAGAAAGTAGTTTTGTCGGTAACAATTATACCCTTCTGACCTTCGTTAATTGAAGCACATACTTCACCTTCAGCGGCAATACTGATAATTTTAGCATCTGCCTCAAGACTTTCATAACCAACAAATTCTGTTGCTTCGCCTTCAAAGCTGAAACTATCATTATCCTCCCAGCTTGAGCCGTCTTTACGAGCTTCACGGGCTGTCTTTTTCTGCTTAGCAAGTTCTGCATCAAAGCCTTCTCTGTCAACCTCGATACCCTTTTCATTACAAATTTCTATTGTAATATCAATTGGGAAACCATAAGTATCGTTAAGCTTAAATGCCTTGTCACCACTAAGAACCTTTTTGCCCTCTGCGTTAAGCTCTGCAATATATTCATCAAGAATTGAAAGACCGTTGTCGATAGTCTTTGAAAATCTTTCTTCTTCAATCTTTATAATCTTTTTGATGTATTCTCTCTTTTCTTCAAGTTCAGGATAGCCTGCCTTTGATTCGTTAATTACAGTATCTGCAACTGTATAAAGGAATTCACCCTGAATGTTAAGTAATTTTCCATGGCGTGCCGCACGTCTTAAAAGTCTTCTTAAAACATAGCCTCTGCCTTCGTTTGAAGGGATAACACCGTCGGAAACCATCATAACGGTACTGCGGATATGGTCAGTAATAACACGAAGTGAAATATCAACCTTTTCGTCATCCTTATATTTAACACCTGCAATTTCAGAAATGTGTGACATAGTGTTTTGTACTGTGTCAACTTCAAACAGGTTGTTTACACCCTGCATAATTGCGGCAAGTCTTTCCAAGCCCATACCTGTATCAATGTTAGGGTTAGCAAGACGGTTGTAGTTACCTTCTTCATCCTTGTCAAACTGTGTAAATACAAGATTCCATACTTCCATAAATCTGTCACAGTCACAGCCAAGCTTACAGTCAGGCTTACCACAGCTGTATTTTTCACCACGGTCAACGTGGATTTCTGAACAAGGGCCGCAAGGACCTGTGCCGTGTTCCCAGAAGTTTTCAGACTTACCCATTTTAACAACTCTTTCAGGGTCTACACCAACTTCATTAATCCAGATATCACGTGCTTCATCGTCTTCTTCATAAACAGTAATCCAAAGCTTGTCCACAGGAATCTGCATTTCTTTCGTTAAAAATTCCCAACCCCAGTTGATAGCCTCACGCTTGAAGTAATCACCAAAAGAAAAGTTACCAAGCATTTCAAAGAAAGTACCATGTCTTGCTGTCTTACCAACACATTCGATATCAGGAGTTCTGATACACTTCTGGCAAGTTGTAACACGCTTTCTTGGTGGAATTTCCGCACCTGTAAACCATTTCTTCATAGGTGCCATACCTGAATTTATAAGCAACAAGCTTGCGTCATTTTTTGGCACAAGTGAAAAGCTGCCAAGTCTTAAACATCCCTTTGTTTCAAAGAAACTCAGGAATTTTTCTCTGATTTCATTCAAACCTAAATTCTGCATTTTTTTCACATCCTAAATTAAAACATTATTACCTTATATTTTAACTTTTTTTTGCTAAAAAGTCAAGTATTTAACACACTTTATTCACATCCGCGTTCCCATTTTTCTTCTCTTGTCTGACATGAAAAAATCAAAACCTGATTTTTTAAGGTATTCAAATATTCCATTGCCTTTTTTAGCCTTGTATCATCATAAAGTGCAAAGGCATCATCAAGCACTACAGGCATACTTCCGCCTATAAGCGAAACCAGTGCCATACGAAGCGAAAAATATATCTGGTCGAAGGTACCACTGCTGAGATAATCGCTTGATACAAGTATATTTTCACTGTTTCTGACAGTTACATTGTAGTCTTCATCTACCATAAAATCTACATATTCGCCATCCGTAATACTTTTAAAAATACCGCAAGCTATGCTGTTGAGTTTGGGTGAATAGTCCATCTGTAACTGTTCAAAAGCCTTTCCCAATACATACTTGGCAACTCGTAAATCCGTAAGATTTTTGTTGTATGTCTGCAACTTTTGTTTATAAAAATCCATTTGAGAAACATCAATAGCCTTGTACTGTTCCTTTAAACTTTCAAGTCGGCTTTCATAAAAACCGATTTGTTTTGCATGTTTAAGTTTTTCAGAACTGCTCTTTTTGTTTTTAAGAGTTAATACAATGGCAATTATCAAAAACAAAAGGAATAACATAATTGTAAAAAGGTTGAATTTTGTATATATTGTTGCAGCTGCGGACAATGTAGCAGGAAGCCAGCTTAATACAAAAAGATTATTTAACTTTTCCGTACTGTTGTTTTTATTTAGATTTTCAAGTTGAATTTTTGTCTGCTCGTATTCTGCCTTTATCTTATTTTTTTCAGCAGTTTTCACGGCAAGTTCATTCAACACCGACTGAGTCTGATGTATTTTTCCTCTGGTACCATTTAAATCTTTTATGGCATTATCAAGAATACCTACCGCATTACGATACGAATAGTCCTCATCACTGCTTTGTGTCAGGTTAATAAGCTTGCTTTGAATTTCCGATGATTTAACGTCATTTATCCTTGATGAAAGCTGTTTTATGTAACAGGTATTTTCGTAGGCATCGCTGCTGATACCGCACATAGCTCCCCCCACATTATCTACACTGTATTCTTTAACCTTAGCCCCGCTTACTGCGTTAATTACTTCAATTTTATCATCCGGCTTACGTGTACCGAAAGTGCGTTTTATAACATAATCCACACCGTCAAGACACACTGTCATTTCACCGCCCATAGATGTATGGCCGAATGGCATATACTTTTTACGTTGGTTAAAGCGCAATGAATTTACACCATACAGCATAACTCTTATAAACTCAGCGACGGTTGATTTTCCGCTTTCATTGGGTAAGGATATAACATTAAGTCCACTTTTAAACTCAATATTTTTCTCTTTTAGGCAACCAAAATGATTTATATAAATACTTTTAATAATCATTCGATAATCACCTTCTCTCCACGAAGTGCAGCAAGTCCGTATTTCAAAGCATCCTCATTATGACAATTTTTAATAAACAGATTTTTCAGTGAATACTCATCTTTGGAATATTTCTCCGAATTATCCTCAACCTCTATGTAATAATAATTTTTTTCAAGATACTCTTTTATAAACCTTGTATCTGCAAAGGTATTTTTTATTCCTGTCAAGGTTACTCTGTACGCATTTTCTGTACCTTCAAGTACGGACGCAATTTTTTCTGCAATCCGCAAATTATCTTCAACACCTGTAATATCCACTGTTTTACAAAGATATTTTCTGCTACATATGGGAACAAAACGGCAATTTGCATAGCCCTTACCTATTTCAGCAATTATAACACCCTTTTCTCCGCATTCATCAAATGCTCTTCCCTCAGGAATGCCGCAATAAGCATATGTAGTTGCACCTGCTTTTTCAAACCCATTATGGCTGTGAACATGACCAAGCGCAATGTAATCCATATTACTATACCTTATGTCATCTGTCGTAATGGGATTATATACACTTTTCGACTGAACATCACCATGAACAAGCAAAAGATTTATCTTTTCCGTACTATCTGCCGTAAATCCCTCTATAATACACCTGTTGCAATGTTCATCATCAAAGCTTACGCCGTAAACATCTGCATTTTCAATACTTATCTTTTCTATATAATTTTTAAACAAGTGAACATTTAATGGAAAATTATATTCCAAAGCATAGTCATGATTACCAAGTACAATAAAAACCTTTATGTCTTTTATTTTTTCAAACTCTTCTGACACATAACTTAATGTAGAGGTATCAGGATTGCTGTTTTCAAACAAATCTCCAGTTATGAATAATGCATCAACATTTTCCGACTCCGCAAGTTTTATAATATTCGAAAAGGTTTCCAAAAGTTCACCTTTGCGGATATTTGATTTATCACCCATATTCAGCATAGGTGAGCAAAGATGTAAATCTCCTGTATGTAAAATTTTTATGCTGTTCATGAAATCACTTCCCTTTTAACACAACAAGCATCAGTCCGAAAACTGATGCTATTGTTTTATAATCCCGTATCTGAAGTTGATGGCTCTGGATTTTCTGTATTTTCTGTATTTTCCGTACTTGGTTCAGGTTCATCGGAAGGGTGCGGAACATCTTCAGGCTCCGTATTTTCTTCCTCACCTTCAACAGGCACATCAGGTTCAACTGTGACGTTTTCATCACCGTCTTCTGTGCCATTCTCGTTATCCGGATTTTCAACAATTTCACCTGTACCAATCAACACAATTCTGTTCATAGGCACATATGTACTTTTGCCAATATATTCACGCTTTATTTCAACGCCATCATCATAATACACCTTATATGTACTTACAACCGCACCGTTTTGTCCGTTTTGCTTAACCTCAGTTTCGCCTGCAGGCAAGGATGGATCTTCTTTTTGAATTTCCTTTTTGGCGATTGTGGAGTTTGTAACACTAACTATATCATATGTAAGGGATTTATCAATTTTTGTTCCCAAAATATTTACGGTAAGTTTTCCTCCGCCCATTACAGTTTCAATTTTTATAGGATAATTTGTATCATTTTCAAACAGGTAATCCAAAACTCCGTATGATACTGTTGCATCCTGACCCAAAGGAACGTAGGCAACCGTATAAGAATGGTTTGTTCTGGAAACAGTTTTAAGGTTTGCTCTTAACTGTGCACAGTATATTGTGGATGATACCTGACAAATTCCTCCACCCAGACCTTCCTCTGTTCCTTCTCCTGTATACACTGTAGCTTGTTTAAATCCTCTTTCAGCAGTTCGTTTTCCCACAACGGTATTATATGAAAAAACCTGACCTGGCATTATTATTGTTCCGTTAACATACTCTGCCGCAAGGGAAACATTTTTAGTTCTGTTTATCAGGTTGGCATTATATTCAGAGGTATAAGTACCTAAAACATCCTGGTAAAACTCAATATCTAAATCTTCAGTGGTAAGTTCGGGGAAGATTGGTTTAACAGATATGCTAAATACTCCGTTTTTCGAATTGTATAAATCTGTAAAGTCATCCTTATCGGCACTAATTCCTACAACCTCACCTATAATATAAGTACTTTTATCTTCATTAATTCCGATTGACGCATTAACAGGAGCTCTTGAAACACGGGCATATAAAGCATCAACAAAACCCTCGTCACCTTTTTTAATCAAAACTCCATCTATGGTATTGTAAGCTTCATACCCTGCATTTTCAATAATAATATCTAATGTTTTATCTATATCTAAAATTTCATTCAAATTTGTCGTATTAATTTCTGCAAGGGTGTAGTCTTCATTAAATATTAAAAAGCCCGTCTTTTCTTCAACACCAAGAACAAATCTTATAATGTCTTTTCTTAATTCTTCGTCATTAACAGTAAATTTAAACGGAACAATCTTTTTTTCGCCGTTTGTACGGGTTTCAAGTGCCGCCTCGGCTGTTTTTTTAGCATCCAGTGTAACAAATTCATTAATATTTACATAATAGGGCTTCCCACCATAATTAAATTGCACGGTTTTATTAAAATACTCTTCATTAACCGACTGTTCAATTTTAGTCTTTGCCTGTTCGACGGTCAATCCACCTACATCTATTGAATTAACATATACATTTTCATCAATAAGCATATGCACATTTATATAATTGCATGCCAAAAGACCAAAGCAAATAATCAAAATAAACAAACCTGCAGCAACACCTATAACAACTTTTAAATTAACATCTTTTCTTACTTTGCGGGAAGTTTTTTCTGACACCGATATTCCTCCATACAACATCATTTTTATACAAATATATTATAACAACAATAATCTATTAAGTCAATGTATTATATTCGATACAATTATACAAATTCTTCCGTATATATTCCTTGATGTTTGACATTTTAATTAAAATATGTTAGTATCTCTATGCTATGTATAACAAATATATGAATATTGCCATTGAAGAGGCAAAAAAAGCTCTGCAAAAAGGTGAGATACCCATTGGAGCTGTTATAGTAAAAGATAATATTGTAATTGCAAAAGCACACAACACAAGAGAAGAAGACAAGAATACGCTTGGCCATGCAGAAATTAACGCAATAAATCAAGCCTGCGAATATTTAAATAACTGGAGATTGGATAAATGTGATATGTATGTCACAATGGAACCTTGTCCTATGTGTTGCGGAGCAATATTGCAATCCAGAATCAAAAATGTATATTACGGTGCATACAGCAGAGAAAACGGATGTATGGGAACAGTGGTCAATCTTCCCAAACTGCTGAAAAGCAGTTCTCTTACCGTATATGGCGGCATTATGGAAGACGAATGCACAAAGTTGCTGACAGATTTTGAATATACAGGGAAATAATACCCTTTATATTTAAAAACCGTGACTGCTCAAAGAACAGCCACGGTGTAGTTAAAGAGGAAAAATCATCCTTTTTGCTACCGATTATGATAACAACTTACCTCTCAAAATAACATTTTTAATTGTAAGGTCTTTATTTAACATTACGATATCGGCGGTTTTTCCATTGAAAAAAACGCCTTTTTTATTGTATACCTACTGTTTCAGCAGGGTTTTTTACACAATCTGCAAGGCTGTATAAACCACCTGCTATTGTTCCGTATTTATAACTTTTTCATTTCATCCAACAATGATTTTCCGCCCTCAATAATCTTTTCAGCGACTCCGGCTTTAAATCTTGAAGATCGTGCCTCATATCCGCCCTCGTCATAAGCAGATTTCATAGGGAAATAACCTTCAGAACCGTTAACAAGTGCACAGGGCATAATAAGTTCCCATCCTTCGGTATCCTTAATACCCACGCCAATATCCGTAAATGGTTCACCGGGAATACCTATCAATGCAACACCGCCAAGCTTTATGCCTGAAAGGTCAAGCTCAAAAAATTCAGGACCGTTTTCAAGTCTGCACATACGTGCAGCCTCCGCAACAACAGTTGTAAGCTCCATAGCCTCATATGGAATTTCATCATCCCTGCCGGCATCATGAAGTTCTTTGTATTTATGAGCCAAAGGTAAATCCTCAGGCTTTGGCATATTTGAAGGTATCTTGATTATATTGTGTAAAAACTTGATTTCATCAACATCGATATACTTAACCTTGTCATAAACCTGAAGCACCGTTCCCGCTATTGCACGGCCTACAAAACGTGCCATACCGGGGCTCTTCATTTCATTATCAAAGCTGATTTCAGTATCATTCATATCACCGTCTTTAGGATTTACATTAGTACTTCCCACATCTCCCTGTGCACCACAAATAAGCATGCTCTTAACACCGTCAAGTGCCTTGTCAATAGTTCTTCTCATCCAGCCTACCCAGTCTGAGGATATAAGCTCACCGTTTACTGTATCAACATGCAAACCGTAGTTTACAATAACAATACTTTGTGCACCCTCACGGTCAAATCTTACAACATTAACCCTCTGGTCAAGCTCACCTAAAGGATGGTCAATATTAGTGTCATTAATGGGAGGGCAAGTCATTGTTGTGCCGTCCTTCATCTTATATCGTCTTATGTAAGCAACCCTTTCAGGTGCCTGTCCAACTATATAGCCCATTTTAGCAGGCTTAAGGTCAAGCTCAGCCAGCTTTACCGCATCACTTATTCTTACTTCAAGAAAATCATAGTAACGCTGAAGTCTTTCCTCTTCCCCTGGCGGATTAACACCGCCAAGCATAGGCCCCGGACCTGTGTGTGTATGAGTAGCGCTCAAAAATACATTTTCCTTTTTTATACCTGTATTCTTTTCAATTGTTTCTATGAATCTGTCAATATAAATTTTATCTATATAACAACTGTCAACACTTATTACTGCAATCTTAGTATCATCGCATGACATTACAATTGCACTGACTTCAAGGTCATCTAAAAATCCTTTTGCAAATCTCGGAATATAATAACCTGTAACACTTATGCCAAGAGGTGGATTAATATTAGCTTTACCATAACCTACTTTTAATTTGTTCACAACCAATTCCTCCAATGTTAAAATTCATAAATTTCGCCGCCAACCATAACCTGTTGCACATTGAATTTATCGTCAACAAATACCAAATCGGCAATTTTCCCCGGCTCGATTGAGCCGATTTCATCGTCCATACCAATAACCTTTGCAGGGTTAAGTGAAGCCATTACAAAAGCCTGTGCTATGCCGCAGTTTGTGTGGGACATAACGTTTCTGCAGGCTTTATCCAAAGTAAGCTTACTTCCTGCAATTCTACCCAAATGATTAAAACTGATATCATCCACATGTGCATATTTTTCAGGATTTTTTCCATCATAGTTTGTGCTGTCCGTGATAAGCACAACACGGTGTATCCCCTTGTTTTTTATAATCATACGCTGCAGGTCAGAATGAACGTGTACACCGCAGGAATCACAGATTAGCTCTGCATACATTTCAGGGTCAGCCAGACAATATTCATCGGGTCCGTAACCTCTTACACCATGTGAACCTGTTTGTCTTCCTGTAGCATTCATCATATGTGTAGTAAGCTTTGGTCTGTACTTTGTGCCAAGTTTACGAATTTCTTCAGGTGTTGCTTCACTGTGTCCTACGGAAAAAGCAACATTTGGGTTAACCTTTCGTGCATATTCGACAAATTGCATAATTCCCTCACGTTCAGGTGCAACAGACCACAATTTTACTATATCACCCAATTCATCAACAATAACCTTGTAATGTTTTTCATCAATTTTGCCACTATACCACGTATCCATGTTGCTCCAGGCACCGTAGCCTGGATTCATATAGGGTCCTTCCATATTAATTCCCTTTATGTTCTTAGCGGTATCCATAGCCTTTTTTACATTGCGTATGCCCTGCAAGGTTTCCTCGTATGTATAAGCACCGGACCATGATGCCAGAATGCTTGTTTCACCATGTTTTAAAAAATGAGCTGCAACTTTTTCAGGTTCAGAAAATAATCTTTGCCCTGCTCCACCGTGAACGTGTATATCCACAAAGCCCGGACCCACATAGGCACCCTTTGCATCAATTATATGAGCATCTGAAGGTATATCCATGTTATGTCCATTGCCAACTTTTTGAATTGTACCATTTTCAATAAGTATTGCTCCATCCCAAATAATACCGTTTTCAAGTACAACTTGCGCATTTTTAATTACTACCATACCCATATTTACAACTCCGTTCAATTTTCAGAATATTAGCATTGGCTTTCACTTATAACAATGATAACGATATTTTAACATCCCCTATTTCAAAAATCCATGTCATTTAGACATGTTTTTATTAAAATTGAAACACTTTTTGAGATATTATGTATAAAAATCAGAATAGACGCACTGTATGCTTTGTTTTCAAACAATGGTCTGAAAACTACAAAAACAAAAGTAAAACAAAATATTGACACGCAATATGTTTTTGTTATAAAATATAAAGGGTGAAAAAAACACCCTTCATATATGCTGGTGTGGCTCAAAGGCAGAGCAGCGGTATCGTAAACCGCAGGTTGCAAGTTCGATTCTTGTCACCAGCTCCAAAAAAATTGTATTGCTTATTACGAAACATCAATATAAAAGGTCATCCGTTTTTGGATGACCTTTTATATTATAATTTCTTTTAATATTTTTCTAAGTATTTTCCATTCAGGACAAACCTTTTCAAGCTCATCATAGAAAAGTTTTGAATGATTTGCCTGCAGAAAATGTGTGAATTCGTGCCACACAACATACTCAACACACTTTGGCGGAGCATACATAAGCTGTGTGTTAAAAGTAAGTATACCTTTTGTGGAATTACAGCTTCCCCATCTTGATGTCATTTTGCGGAATTTTATCACAGGATATTTAACACCGTATTTTTCATAGTACGGATATACTATTTTGCAAAACTGCAGTATAAAATCCTTAAGTTGTACTTCAGTAAAATACTGTTCCAATTCAGAATTATCACTACATTTTTCCAAAGCATCAAATATAAATTTCGCCTTTGACAGTACAAAATCGTCTATAATCTTTTGGGGAACACCTCTATTTGCCGAAAGGTTAACTGTACCGTCAGGTTTTATTCGCAAATTTACATTTTTTACTTTTTTAAACTGTAAGTCATAGACAATTTTTCTGCCATCGTCTGTAATTACACTTTTTAGCATATTAATCAGACACGTATTTTTACAACAATCTTCTTAACAGGTGTAGGTACATCCTGATATGCCATACCAGGTCTGTGAATATCGTGTGGGAAGAAAACGCAGAAATCACCTTCCTGAGCTGTGCAATATGAAGCTTTGTAGTAATTTTCGTAGAAAGTAATATCTTTTTCAGGGTTGTATTCTGTTGTAGGAACTGTGTATGAAACATCTGCAGAACCCAACATTTCGCATCCTGAAATAACATATTGAATATCTATATAATTTTTATGACCTTCAAATTTACTTTTATCTTCAGTTTTAGAATCATAAGCCTGCACCAATCCATATACATCAGTGCCGTCTATTTCGTATTTACCAACCTCAAGATTTTCTTCAACAGCTTTTTTTATAAAATCAAAAGCTTTTTCGAATCTTTCATTTACTCCATAGTACAGTTTACAATTTCTAATGTTGTCAAAAATCATCTTTCATTTCTCCTTTGTATATAAAAATTTAAAATTAACCTAATAAAACATCGGAAACAAGCATAACACAAAAACCCACTAAAAGTGCATAAGTTGCACCACGTTCTGACCCGTGTGCATGGGTTTCCGGAATCATTTCATCACTTATTACATAAAGCATAGTGCCGCCTGCAAAGGCAAGTGCAAATGGGAGTATAACTGATGCCACACTTACTGCAAAATAACCTATTAATGTACCAACAACCTCAACAAGCCCCGTAATCATAGCACATACAAAAGTTTTTTTAGGGGACACACCTGCCGAAAGCATAGGTGCTATAATAACCATACCCTCAGGAATATTTTGCAATGCTATACCGCCCGCAATGATAAGTGCCTGCGAAGTATTACCCGAGCCAAAACCAACACCTGCCGCAATACCTTCAGGAAGATTGTGAATTGCAATGGCTGTAACAAACAACAAAACCTTACTTAAATTTGCATTGTTGTGTACTTCAATATCCGAACCAACCATTTTATGAAGATGAGGAACCACCTTGTCTATAAGATTAAGGCATAGTGCACCAACAAAAATTCCTGCAACCGTTATTACAATACCGTATTTTCCGCCATATTCCAATGAAGGCATAATAAGTCCAAGCACAGCCGCCGCCAGCATAACACCTGCCGCAAATGACAATACGATATCGGAAAATTTATGAGATAGCGTTTTAAAAACAAAACCGATAAGTGCACCGATTAAGGTTGCACCACCTACACCGAGAGCTGTCAGCAATACCATATTCACACCAAACACCTCATTAATATCTTATATATTAAAATTGTACCATATTTTTTTTAAAATGTAAAGGTTGAAGATATATGAATTTTGGTATATAATTAGAATATAATACAGAAATGAGGTGTAATAATGAATTTTTTAAAGCTTGCCGCCGAAAGATATTCGGTTCGCAAATTTAAGGAAGGACATCTTGAACAAAAAGTTATAGATGAAATTTTAAAAGCGGGGCATCTTGCACCCACAGGATGTAATTACCAACCCCAAAGAATACTTGTAATCAACACAGACGAATCAATAGAAAAATTACGCAAGTGCACTAAAAGTCATTTTGGTGCCCCTACAGCTATGCTTGTGTGCTACAACAAGGATGAAAGCTGGGTAAGAAGATACGACGGAGCACTTAGTGCACCCGTAGATGCTTGCATAGTAAACACCCATATGATGTTGCAGGCACATGAAATGGGCATTGGCACTACATGGGTAATGCATTTTGACCCCGAAGCAATGCGTAAGGAATTTAACATTCCCGAAAACATTATTCCCATTGCACTGCTTGTAATGGGATATCCTGCAGATGATGCAACACCCCTTAATCTGCACAGCGAATACAGACCTATGGATGAAGTAGTAGTATATGATACTTTCTAAAAAAGACTTTTCATATGTCAGGTACTGTTAAGGATAGTTTTTTAAAATAACGAAAAAGATTATTTATG
>CAZNKU010000017.1:0-27436 GCA_964573775.1 uncultured Clostridiaceae bacterium
AGCAAATATATCGCACTAGCGTAAGTGAGTATATCGCCGATAAATTAAAATATCTCTACGGTTCTGCTTTTCCAAAAGAAGCGAATGATTTAGATGACATATCTAGATCATTTGGTTTTTTATTTTGACTTTTCGACATAGCTATGCTATAATTATATTGAGGTGGTATAATATGGATTTTATTAAATTTGTTGAACAAATCCCCAATATTACAATAGCAAAACGAGTTGCATCAGCTTATGTTGCCGATTACAGACGATTAGAACTTGATGAGATAAAAGATTTTTTAAAGAAAACGGCTAAACAATATACCTCTTTTGAAAATATTAGTAATAGATTAGAAGAAATCAAACTTGATTCAAATCGTGCAGTAAGAATTATTGCGCCAATATTGTTGCGTGATTATTTGTTAAATCAAGATGATTTTATTTCACCTACCAAAGATACTGATTCTGCGGTTTTAAACTACGAAAAGTCTATTGTCGATGAGTCAAATAATTTTGATGAAAGCAAGATTTCAAAGGATTTTGCCTTGTTTAAGCATATGTTAGATGCTGCGTGGGCGCATAATGACGATATATCAGTTGATGAGAAAAATCTTTTGGAAACGTTAAGAAAGTATCTGTCAATTTCTATTAAAGAATTTCATATGCTTGAAGCTAAATCCGGAAGATTTCCGACGCCTGAAAATGTTTTGCATACCTATGACGATATAGAGGATACAAGAAAAGTATTACAGGCAAAGGGGTTAATTGTAGCAATAAAGAATTCTGACGGTGTTATGTGTGATATGATACCTGATGATATAGCTCAATGTATCAGAAAATATTATAATATCGAAATACGAGCATATGGTTATGAGAAACTTGTTGATTATGTAGTTAAGAAAACAAAGAAACAGTATCTTATTGATATTGTAAATAAAGCTAGTCAATATTTTTCAAAGGCTAAAATTGAAATATCAAATAATCCTACTGTAAATGAATTAAAAGACATTATCTTGAAATCTATACAACCTTCTAATTTAATTGGTGGATTTTCGCCACGAGATGGCCTTGATGTCACAATGTTGTCAGCGTGGTGCGGTGATATAGGGCTAAATGTATCAGGAAATAAAGTTACGCTAATTGATAGGATTCTCGAATACTATGATTCAATGAGAAGAATAGAAATTAAAACGGAAGATGAAAGAGAAAAACTTATTGCGTTTTATAATCAACTTGCAAATAGAGATTTGAAAAATTTGAGAGCAAATAATATCATTGAAAAAGATTTACAATGTGAACATTTATTTGAAGATGCAACGAATTATTTGTTTGAAAAAATGTTATTAAATAAGCCGTTGACTTTGACTGGCTCAGAACATCCGGATGGGAAATTGTCCTTTAAAGATAAGTATATTATGTGGGATAATAAATCAAAGGAAACAGCGGTAAATTTAAAAGATCACATTCAGCAGTTTGAAAGATACATAAAAACATCAGATAAAGATGTAACTGTGTTTATGGTAATTGCACCTGATTTCACACCTCAAAGTGTACAAGAATGTGTTGATTTTTCTTTGAACAATGACACACAAATTCTGTTGATTACTGCTGAAGAATTAAAGACCGTAGCAGAAACTTGGAAAAAGAAACATCCTGGAGAAATATTCAATTTAGGTTATTTTAAGCAGAATGGAAGATTTGACATAAAACTGTTAAATTTATAATAAGAGAGTGACATCTAAACCATTCGGCTCTTCCATAAAAATAGAGTAATTGATACAATTTATCAATTACTCTATTGTTTTATGCTTTAAAATCTTTGTTTTAAGCGATTATTTTAAGTATGAGTGTGCTTTTTGCATTCTGCAGTGCACTTCTATTTACGCATGGTACGAAACAGGCCATACTCCTTCAGGAGTAACTTCCCCGAACAGAACGCCTGCAGTAACCTTTGCATTATCCGGACTTTCAGAAAAACTTATAACAACGCTTTCTGCATTGTCAGGGATTGAAAGTTCCTCATAAGGAGTGTTGGTAACAACAACAACGTTCTTATGCTCTTTTAGGAGTTCTTTCAATTCTTCAATATTGCAAAGTTGGTCGCGGGAATAATAATTTGTGATTACAACTTTATCATAATCTTTTATTATATGGCGAATACGTTCCATATCCTCTTCATCCCAACGAAATGCTGTTTCAAGATAGTCAACATTTTTGCTGTATTGAAGACAATTTTCGTAGAGCATTCCCGAATGCCAATTCATATCGTTGAATTGGAAGATCTTTTGCTCAATAACAAGCACAGATTCCTCTTTCTTTAGTGGAAGGAAGCCTGCTTTGTCACGACATACAAGCACAGAGCGTCTTGCAACATCTTTTGAAAGGTCAGTTATCGCATGCTTTTTCAAAACTTCCTCAGGTACAATATCCGCGTCTGCATAATTATGGAAAAGACCATAGTTATACTTCATATTAAGAATTCTATAAACCTTATTGTCCAATTCTTCTTCAGGAATTCTTCCGCTCTCTACAAAGTCCTTAATGGTGTTAAAGGTTTCTTCAACAAGCTGATTTTCTGCCTTCATAAGAACAATATCTGCACCGGCTTCCAATGCCAATGCACATGCATTCGCAACACCGTAGCGTTGCGATACACCGCCCATAGTCATACTATCGGTTGTGATTACACCATTAAAGCCTAATTTTTCGCGCAGAAGTCCTGTAATAACCTTCTTTGAAACTGTTGCAATATCATCAGGGTCAATTGCAGGGAATATACTGTGCGCAATCATAATTGATGGCAACAGGTCTTGTTCGATAAGTACACGATAAGGCAAAAGTTCTCTTTCCCAAAGTGTTTTTTCATCAACATCAATTACGGGAACATTGTAATGGGCATCTACATCGGATTCGCCTCTGCCAGGAAAATGCTTACCTGTGGTAATCATTCCGGAATCCTTATATCCGCGACAGGTTTCGGCAGCATAAAGTGCAACCTCTTCTGCATTGTCAGAATATGCTCGTGTATAAATTTCAGGGTTTTTCGGTTCAGTATTTATATCAAGAACGGGTGAGTGAACCCAGTTGAAACCAACCGCCTTACATTGTTCGCCGTTTGCATGTGCAACAAGATATGCCATTTTGGGGTCGTTAGTTGCACGCAATCCCATTGGCTTTGGGAAAAATGATGCGCCGCCAAAGAAGAAGTTTGATGCATAGCCACCTTCCTGATCAAATGAAAAATGAAGGGGGATTGAAAGTGGTCTGGACTTCGCAAGCTGTTGGAATTCACTAAGAACTGCTTTGTAATCCGAAGGTGAACACAGTGGCGCATTGGTATATTTAATTCTGCTGAATTTTTTTTCAACAATGCCTGTTCGAGGGTCAACATAACCTACAGATCCTCTTGCAACAGGTGTAAGTCTAAGACCGCCGCAGTGATACTTTGTTATATAGTCATAGGTGTGTTTTTTGGGAATAACGCCGGTAAAAGCAAGCGTCATAACTGCGCCCACCTTTTGTTCCAATGTCATTCTGGAAATAAGACTTTTTAGAAATTCGTTTTTCTTTTCCATAGTTTTCTCCTTTTCTCGTTTTTTACGTTTAAATTTTTTATGTATAATTACAATACAACAACTTTAAAGCCTTTACCTGCTTAATAGTTGCAGGCATGAGTTCAAGTGCATATTTCAGTTTTACATCACGATTGAGCACACGTAAACGGTCTGCATCCGTCATAAAACTCACACTCTTGATGGCTTTATTTTAATCCTGCTCCCTTAAATACTGCTCTGATTCTTCCCAATAATCCATTGATTCAACAGGTTCCTGGTCAAGCTGCCAATACTGTGTCATCATACGTTCCTTGTTAGGACCTGAATTTGCAACATCTGACAAATATTCTTTCAATTTTTCTGCTGAAATTTCAGATTCAGGTGCAAAATCTTTTGATTTACAATACGAAACCAAAGTGTCAAACATTGCAGAAGTTGCTACACTTTCTTTAATGTTTGTAAAGTTAAATCCTGTAACTAAAAGCTTTCCTTTACCAACTTTAATCTCGAAGCAGTAGCTGAAATGACGCATTGTTCTGTCATACATAAGCTCAGGTAAATCAAATTTTTTAGGATCAAATCTGTCTCGTGCTGCCTTATCCAATCCCGAAACAATTGATTTAACCTGTACAGGGAAATCATCAAGATTAATCTTATCACTGTCATCAATCAAATCATAATACTGGAAATTAATCTGTCCATCGGTAACAAAACCGTATTTTAACAATAAATCCCTGTCGTCCTTACCCCCGTTTATAGTACCTCTGTCCCATATTACGCCCTTATATCTCTCCCATACAGCACGGAATGAATATTTTGGTGCAGCCTGTGTTTTATCAAGCAAATGTCTTGTCCAGTTTGTACGATACAGCAACATTACATTCTTGCCATTTTCCAGGTCTTCAAAAATTTCATCATTAAGTCTGTCTGTTATAATTAAACTGTCATCCTCGCATACCTTTCGTGCATTTGAGATATAATCGGAATCCATTTTAAGAGTTGCACTTACTTCCTTTGAAGGGGTAGGGAATACCCATATTTCCCAACTGTTGTCGCACTTTGTACCATCTTCAAAATCGATTTTACAAGATAGTATCAATTTTTCTGCATTTTTGACATCAGGAAGTTTAATTTCCAATGAGCATATATCATACAAGCCTGATTTACGGGTATCAATATTTTCAAGGGTTCCTTGATTATATACTTTTTCGCCCTTTAGTTCGTATGAAAATACGCCTTTTGCAGGAGGATTTATTTTATATTGAGAAATTAAAACCGGAATTTTAACAATGTCACTACATTCAAAAACTCTTTCCTGAAGTTTCGCAATAACTACCGTATCACCATTGAATTTTTTGAATTCTTCTGTGGATATACCGTGTGGGTCATCAAAGCAATCCACAACACCGTTTGAATTTTCATACTTATCTGTATCTGCAAACTGAAGCATATGAAAACCTGACAAAAGCTTACTGGAGCGTATTCCCTCAAGAGCAGTTTTCCAACATCTGAACTGAAAATCCTTTGTAATCTGAAGGGTTTCAGCAAAGTTTTCCTTATATCCTTTAGCTTCAAGCATTTTTATTTCTTCATCAACCCACCATGGTGCAGGAATATTATATTTCTCAAACTTTTCTTTTAAAGCGTAATAATCTCTCCAAGAGGTGTAATGACAAACCTCGTGAGCTATAAGAGGTCTGTTAAAGGATATACTTCTGCGGATTTTGCAATTATCCTCAACCTTTACCATTTCCTTGTTATCTACAGTACCGAAGCACAGTAGATTATCTGTATTTTCAAACATATCTGCATTTTTTCCATAAGGGAAAAAGTAGCTCATGTGTTGAACATCAAAATCCACATAATCACGGTCATATTCGCCATGTGCACAAGTATCCAAAAACAATCTTGTTGGATCTTTTTTCTTAATAAAATCACGGATTTCCCTTATTCTTGGCTTTTTACCCGGTTCCCTTATTTCATTACCTATGCAATAAACCATAAAAGATGGGTGATTATACAGACTGTTTATAATTTCCTCTATTTCCTCATTGGTTGCAAAGTCATTTTTGCCATACAGCATTTCACGAAGATTGTTATATTCCTTCTTGTTTCTTCGCATCTCGATATGTATCAGTATGCCAAGTTCATCAGCTGCCCTAAAGCATTCCTCCGGAGGAATAACGGAATGAAAGCGTATGGTATTAAAACCATAACTTTTTGCCATTTGAATATTTTTTTTGTAAAATTCATATTCTGACAAATTGCAGTTATTCTGGTGCTCATGTGCAGCAGCACCACGGATGTAGGCACGCATATAAAACGGGAAGCCGTTTAAATAGATGTATTTTTCATCTGTTTCAAGCCAGCGAAAGCCAAAGCGGTCGGAAATTTCTTCTTTCTCACCGTTTGCGTATGTAACTTGCGCAATAAAAGTATACAAAACAGGCGACTCTACTGACCACGCCAACGCATCAAACTTCGCCGAAATTTCAGAACCTTCCGTCGTGCCTTCTGCTGCAATTGTACCGTCTGCATCTTTTACGCACCATGCAACACTTGTTATATCCTTTTCCGCAAAAAGAACAACAGAAAATCCGTCTTCCGGTCTGCCTGCCGTTATTTTCAATACAGTATTTTTCTCTGTTATCATTTCATCACCCTAACTTCCTATATTTTGAATTAAAATAGCTTTGTCTAATTATACCAAAAATCTTGTAAGTTTCCAATGTATTATACACTTAACAATCAGTATAATTCGATTATTTGGTTCACGTATTAATGTAAATATGTTGACGTATTGGGCACTATTTGGTATAATTCAATTATAGGGAGTGTGGTTGCATGACAAAAGATTTGCTGCATTGGGATATAGAACTCAAAAACATCTTGGTTGTTAAATCCTTTTCGGATGCGGAATATGTATTAGATTATACAAACCGTGGACGAAAAAAACATCTTTTGCATTTTGTGTTGTCCGGCATCAGAGAATTTGAAGTCGGTAACGAACATTTTACGGTCAGCAAAGGTGGAGTAATCTTCATTCCCAGCAAAACGGAATACATAACAAAAGCACTAAAGTGTGATGAAGAATACTGGGCTATTGGCATCGCATTTGACATAGACGGCATACCCGAAAATCTATTTAAAAAAGATATATATTATAAATACGTCGATATAAGATATGACGACGAAAACATCTTCGTTTTAATTGAAAAGCTCTATAATCAGATACCAATGCCGCGCTTTAAAATCAAAACATTACTCCATTATCTGCTTTTAAACCTGGCAGATAACAATCCCGTTTGTCCGGTGCAAAACGCAATAGATTTTATCAGTGTGCATTACAATGAAAATCTTCCTGTGAAAACTTACGCGGATACGTGCAACTTAAGCGAGAGTCATTTTCGAAAGCTTTTTCGTCAATACACGGGCGTATCCCCTATAGAGTTTCGCAACAGAATCAGATTTAATAAGGCGAGAATTTTATTTGAACAAAATTTTACACTAACCGAAATTGCGGAAAAGACAGGCTTTTGTGACGCAAATTATTTTTCTAAACTGTATAAGCGTTATATGAATTCTGTCAATAAGGAATTGTTAAAATTGATGTGATGCCTGAAAGTAACAAAAAAGAATCGTTTAAATGAAAAAAGTGGAGTGCTACGCCTCAATTATTTTTATGCCAAGTTTTGTCATTAGTTTGGCATCTTCAACACTAAGAGGAATATCTGTTACAATATAATCTGCCACATCCATATCATATACTTTGGAAAAGGCGTTTTTTCCAAATTTGCTGCTGTCCGCAACAACAATGCGGGAATCGGATTGTTCAATCATTGTTTTGTCAACCCGGGTTTCTTCGGCATAATAGGTAGAAAATCCGTTTTTCATATCCACACCGTCAACAGAAAGAATAAGCTTGTCAGCATGATATTTTTTTAATGTTTCTATGGCATCCTCTCCGTAAGTGAATTGAAACTTTGAATTTATTGTTCCGCCGATTAAAACAATATTATAATTTGGGTTTCCGGAGCCTTCAAGTGCTATGGAAATGGAGTTGGTAACAATGTTTAAGTTGTAGTCATAGGGCAGACAACGGAAGGCAAGCAAAGTTGTAGTGCCTGCATTTAGCATAACTGTGTCATTAGGCTTTACCAGATTTGCAACTTTTTTTGCTATGCGTTCCTTTATTTGTCGGTTTGTTTCAAGTCGTTGGTTCAAGTTCATGCTGTAATAAGGTCTGTAGGAGAAAATAGCACCGCCGTGCACCCTTGTAAGCAGTCCCTTGTTTTCCATATCAGTAAGATAATTTCTTACGGTAACTTCAGATACTTTTAGGGCTTTGCTTAAATTTGTAACCCTTACGGTTCCGTTCTTTTTTAAAATTTCAAGTATTTTATCTTTTCTTTTTTCCGATTTCATAACTCATCACTCCATAATTATTTTAGCAAAACAACAATCCTGTGTCAATGTAAAAGTTTCGAAAAACTTTCGGTTTTAAGAAATAACAAAATAAATACCAAAAATTTGTTGACAAAATAATATGCAATTTGCTACGATAAAAGTGTAAATAAATTTAAGAAAGGAAAGTGAAAAATGTTAAAATCATCAGGCATTAAGCCTCCATTTTTTGAGATTGGTCCAAAGGCTATTATCTACGGTGAAGAAATGCTTAAGCTTGCAAAAGTGATTGATAAAACAGCAATGAAGTATGATGTGGATGTTATTCTGACACCTCAGTATACTGATATAAAGCTTCTTGCCGACAACACAGAAAGAATTTTTGTT
Organism: uncultured Clostridiaceae bacterium; assembly: GCA_964573775.1. Taxonomy (GTDB): domain Bacteria; phylum Bacillota; class Clostridia; order Monoglobales; family Firm-18; genus CAZNKU01. The sequence continues at coordinate 8,333 of CAZNKU010000017.1, forward strand.
TATGCACAGCACATGGATTATCTAAGACCGGGCAGAGGGCTTGGAAGTGTTCTTCCTGAGGCTGTAAAGGCAGCAGGAGCAAAAGGTGTTATGCTAAATCATGCAGAAAAGCCGTTAACTTTGGATGTTATAGAAAAAACAATAAGACGTGCTGAGGAAGTAGGACTTGCTACTATTGTTTGTGCCGATACGGTAGAAGATGTTAAAACAATAGCAAAAATGGGACCTGATATGATTGTTGCTGAGCCTACAGAGCTTATAGGTACAGGTACTACAAGCGACAGCAATTATGTCATAGACACAATTAATACTGTTAAGGAAATTAATGAAAATATTATGGTGCTTCAGGGCGCAGGTATTTCAAACGGCCAGGATGTGTACAATACAATAAAGCTTGGAGCACAGGCCACAGGTTCAACAAGTGGTATTTTAAAGGCGGACGACCCCTATGCAATGGTTGAAGAAATGCTCTTTAACCTAAGAAAAGCATGGGATGAAATGAATGGGTGACGTATGAAAGCAGAAAGTTTAAAAATGGCAAAAAAAGCCTATGAAATTGAAAGCGAATGTATAGCAACAATGCTTGACTATTTTGATGAAGAAAGTTTTTCAAGAGCAGTGGAGCTTCTTGCAAATGCACAGAGAATAGGTGCTTCAGGATGCGGACATTCAGGTATTATCTGTCAGCATTTTGCCCATCTTATGTGTTGCATAGAACGTCCTGCAAAGTTTATTTCTCCTGCAGAAGCTGTACATGGCGGAACAGGATATTTGCAAAAAGATGACGTTGTAGTTTTTGCCTCCAGGGGAGGAAAAACAAGTGAGCTTCTTCCTATAGTGGATATTTGCAAGGAAAAAGGCGTAAAAATTATAACTGTAACAGAAAATCTGGATTCTCCTTTAGCAAAGAGTGCGGATGTTGTACTTAAACAGTATGTAAACCGCGAAACAGATAAATATAATGCTCAGGGTACTACATCTTCTACGTCGCTTTGCATGATTTTTCATGCACTTCAGACAGCATTAATTGAGGAAACAGATTATAAAAATGAACAATTTGCTCTTATCCATCCCGGTGGAGCAGTAGGCGAAAGATTAAATAAAAAATAATTAATATAAAAAATTCAGGAGGATTTTAAAATGGAATTTAAGTTTTTTCAGAAAGAATTGGAACTACAATCAAGAGGTTGGATACCTACATTCCATGATATTTCTAAGGAAATAGTGGAAATTGTTAAGGCATCAGGAGTAAAAAACGGAACAGTTACTATTGCATCACATCACACAACTTGCAGTGTTATGGTTCAGGAATGCTCTCATGATATAGATTCATTTGACCTTGAATACTTACAGCATGACCTTTTGGATATTATGAGAAAGATGATACCTGACTATGTAGATGAAGGCGATTACCGTCATCCGGGTCCAATTCATTCACAGTTCGGCAGATATGTAAATGAACCTGGGGATTTCACAAGTATGAATACTGACGGACATCTTCGCAGTGTATTCTTCGGCAGAAGTGAAACAATGACAGTTAAAGACGGGGAACTTGACGGTGGTGAATTTGCTCACGTTTATTTCGTAGACTGGGATCACGTACGTGCACGTCGCAGACAGGTTAACGTTACTGTTATGGGTATTGGTGATGCTGAAATAGACAGAAAGTGGAATAACGGTGAGGTTATAGATACACTTCGTAAATTTACAGACGAAGAAAAGGCTTTTGACCCACATTATACACTTCAGTTAGATGCAAGAAAATAATATTGGTTAAATAACGTTAGAGGTGCTTTTTGATAGCACCTCTTTTTTTGTGAACGTCAAGTTATAAAAATGTGTGGTATTTGTTGATATATATAAATTTTTTTGGTACAATTATTAAAATGGAGGTGTTTGTATGGGCAAGTTTGACGGATATCTTATATGTTCGGATTTAGATGGTACTTTTACAGGTGGAGAAGACGTAATATCTGCAAACAGTAAAGCTGTAAAATACTTTACAGACAATGGCGGAAAATTTACTTTTATAACAGGAAGAACTGCATCATATCTTCCTGAACAGGAGTTTTTTTGGCTTATCAACGCCCCTGCCGGTGTGTTTAACGGCGGGCTTATATATGATTATCAGAATGAAAAAACACTAAGAGAATCACGCCTTGAATTTAAATTGGGGGATTTTGTAGATTTGGCAAACAACGGAAGCTTTGATTTTTCGACAGTAGGTATTTACAACGACTGCTTTGCACCCTGGCAACGTGGAGAAAGCTTTGAAGAATATAAAGACGAATTTTCGCTTAATATGATTAAAATAGTCTGTGCATTTAACACTATTGAAGAAGCAGATGAATTTAAAAGCTTTGCGCTTAAGCAGGATTTATTAAAAAATACATTTATATCAAAATCATGGCCTTTGGGTGTGGAGTTTAATTCTGTGGACGGTACCAAGGGGCACGCTGTACGGTTTATAAAAAATTATCTTGGAAATATACATACATCAATCGGTATAGGTGATTTTGAAAACGATGTCAAGCTTATGGAATATGCAGATATTGGCGTTGCAACAGGCAATGCGGTAGATTCTGTAAAACAGGCGGCAGATATGATTGTGAATGACTGTAAGAATTATGCAGTTAAAGACCTGATTGAAATTATTGAAAGCAGAATTTAATCTGTGTTTTTTAAAACATTTTTTACTCCATGATACTTGTTTAATTTTATATTCAAAAGCTTCATATATATTATGTTTTGTAAAATTTGTAGAAAAATATTATATCAATAAAAAAATTATTGAAAATGGTTTTGGGATATGATATATTATAAGTATGAAAATTTTTAAAGAAAAGAAGGCATGATGTATGAAGAAAATTTACGAAGGTAAAACAAAAGACGTTTACGGTCTTGATAACGGCAATGTAATGCTTAAATTCAAAGATGACTGCACAGGTAAGGACGGTGTTTTTGATCCCGGCGAAAATACTGTTGGTCTTACTATTGAAGGTATTGGTAAAGCTAACCTAAGAACATCAGTATACTATTTTGATATGTTGAAAGAAGCAGGCATCAAAACTCATTATGTAAGTGCAGATATTGACAATGCAACTATGGAAGTTCTTCCTGCCACAGTATTCGGTCATGGCCTTGAAGTTATCTGCCGTCTGGTTGCAACAGGCAGCTTTATCCGCAGATACGGTGAATATATAGAAGACGGTACAGCTTTGGAAGGCGGATACGTTGAATGTACTTTCAAAAATGACGAAAAGGGCGACCCGTTGGTTACAATGGAAGGCCTTGCAGCTTTGGGCGTTATGACTCCTGAAATGTTTGAAAGCATGAAGGAAAACACTCTTAAAATTACAAAGATTGTTGCCGATGACCTTAAATCTATCGGTCTTGACCTTTGGGATATTAAGTTTGAATTTGGTTACAACAATGGTGAAGTTATTCTTATTGACGAAATTGCATCAGGTAATATGCGTGTTTATAAGGATGGCAAAATTGTTGATCCCGTTGAACTTACAAAGCTTATTCTTAACAGATAATAAAGATAAAAAACGGTACAGCTTGTGCCGTTTTTTTGAGTTTAAGGGTATTTAAATGAAAATGCCTATATACGAAGGCGAAAAACTTATCAAATTAATATAGAAGATTGGTTTTAGATGGCGGGTTTTTCTGCCATCTTTTTCTTTGTCGAAATTCCTCATAATTTGTTGACAAAAGTTTATTTCGTGATATACTTAAAACAAAGGGATGTGGAGATTTTGAAGATAAGATTATTATGTTTGTTTGCGGCTTTGTGTATTGTTGTTTCCGGTTGTGGGGGAAATAAAAAGCAAGAAGAAAAAGCAAATACCATAGCACAGGAGATTGAACAGGCAAAAGTTCTGGCGCAGGGCTATTTTTACGATGAAGCTTTAGCGGTACTTGATAATTCCAAATATAGTGACGAAGAGCAGATTGTAAATTTAAAAAATGAAATTACGGCAAAAAAAGGTGAACTTGTAAAGTATGAAGGTCAGTTTTACCACGTATTCTTTCATAGTCTTATAGTTTATCCGGAGCTTGCTTTTGACGGAGACTATATGCACGAAGGCTATGATATGTGGATGACTACGGTTTCCGAGTTTAAAAATATGCTTCCCCAGCTCTACGAGAGAGGGTTTATACTGTACTCTTTGGCAGATATAAAAAAGGATAAGGAAATTCTTTTGCCACCGGGTAAAAAACCGCTTATCATATCCATAGATGATGTATGTTATTACGATTATATGAAAAATGACGGCTTTGCTGACAGACTTGTAATTAATGATGATGGTGAGGTTGCCTGCGAAGTGCGCACACCTGAAGGTGAAACTATAGTTACATATGACGGCGATGTTATGCCTATACTTGACCAATTTGTAAAGGAATATCCTGATTTTTCATACCGTGGGGCAAAAGGCATTGTAGCCGTTACGGGTTATGAAGGCGCACTTGGTTACCGTATAACAGACCTTGAAGGACAGGAGCTTACAGATGCGCAGAATGAAGTAAAGAAAATTGCCGGTGTGATGAAGGAAAACGGTTGGTTGTTTGCCTGCCACAGTTATACGCATAACGACTATTTTAAGGACGGCGGAGTGGCTTATGACACATTGGTGTATGACACACAAAGGTGGGAAGATACCATTGCCGAATATGTCATAGACCCCGATATTTACATAAGTCCTTTTGGATATCACCTAAAGCCTGGGGATGAAAGGCTGAATTATTTGTCTGAAGATATGGGTTATAGCTATTTTTGTCCTGTAAGTACAGCTATGAGGACTATTTTTACGGATGACGGAACGGTTATACAGGAGCGCTTTAATCTTGACAGATTCAATATGAGAAACCAAAAAGAGTTTATAAATGAAACATTTTTTGATGTAGATAGTGTGTATTATAATATACCTGAATAATCCAAAACCCATCTCATACCGAGATGGGTTTTGTGATACACGCGGAAGATAAATAATACATTAACTTTACATCAATTCATAAATATGATATAATTTATGTGAAATTTTTTGTTTGAGGGGTAATTATGTCTGAATTTATAAGCCTTGCTTTAGAGCTTTTCAGTTCTATAATTTTATTTGTAATAGTTATAAATTATGTGCTTACATCCAAAGCGTTATACGGTATAGCAAAAAAATTCAAAATGCGTAGGTGTGGTTTTGCGTGGATACCCATAGCTTCGGATTGTATTATGGGAAGCATTGCAGACAGTCTTGAAGAGGAGGATATACCCGACAAACCCGGCAAAATATTATATTCTCTATCAATTATGGCAGCGTGCGTACTTTTATTTTTGATAGTAGTGATTTTTCTGGTGATTACTAAGGCTTTGCATGTTTTGTTTATAAAAGAAGTAACAGTTGTTTTTTCGATATTTATATATTTTATGTTACTTATATTTACAGTTTTGCTTTTGGTAAGATTTGTGTTTGCAACAATATGTGCATACAAAATTTTTGTATATGCAAAGCCCGAAAAAGCCAATAAATATCTTGTATTCAGTATTATAATTCCCGTGGCGAGAGCTATTTGTCTTAATAAATGTAAAAACAATATATGCAAAGCCGGGGATTTTGATGAAGATATAACTGTATCGGAAGATTGATGGCATAACTAAAACATAAATACTTTGAGAAGAGGGATTAGTATGAATAATGACGGTATTAAAAACGGATATGTACCGAAAAATGATAAAGAGAAAAACAATGAGGATTATAACAGTTTATTTAATGCAAGTATAGAAGAATATTTTAAAAATGACTATCCGGATTATCTGCCAGAGGATGCGGAAATATCTCAGCCGGAAAATCCTCAACCTTCAGTGGTAAATCCTAAAAAACCTGACAATCGTCAAAAAAAGAATCTGTTTGTTACAATAATAGCAGCGGTGGCAGTTTTTCTTGTTATAATTCTTGTTGTTGCAATTAAAGGTTGCAGCAGTGGCAAGGATACGGATAATATGTTGTTTAAGCAGGGTCTTACAAATGTATCTGACAGTGACGGCAGGTACGGATACATTGACGAAGACGGAGAAAAAGCAATTGAATTTGAATATGACTTTGCAGACGATTTTTCTGAAAACGGATTGGCTGTGGTTGGTCTTTATGATGAAAAAACGGGATGGGAATATGGTTATATCAATAAAAAGGGAGAATATGTAATTACTCCTAAATTTAAAGAGGCAAGAGCATTTGGTGATAATGGTCTTGCATTGGTATGTAAAAATGAAAAATACGGATTTATAGATAAACACGGAAAATTTGTAATAGAGCCTGATTTTGAATATGCATACGGTTTTGTTGACGATTATGCAATCGTGGTAAAATATGGCGACGAAAGAAAGTGCGGTTATATTGATAAAAAAGGGGAATTTGTAATTGATTATAAATATAGTGCCGCAAGACCTTTTGTTAACGGTTATGCCGCTGTGTGCGATGATGATAAATGGGGATATATAAATAAGAAAGGTGAATTTATTATTGAGCCGGAATATGATTTGGCGGCAGATTTTGATGACAACGGATTTGCTATGATTAGAGAAGACGGTAAATGGGGAGTTATCGATAAAAAGGGCAATGTTATTGTAAGTGCTAAGTATGATGACATTTACAGCTTTTCCGATAACGGACTTGCTGCCGTTTGCAAAAAAGGCAAGTGGGGCTACATAAATACAAAAGGCGATATTGTAATTGAATGTTCCTATGAATCTGCAACAACATTTTCCGATGACGGAGTAGCAGCTGTATGCGATGATGGTAAGTGGGGATTTATCAATAAGAAAGGAATATGGGTTGTAGAACCCCACTATGATTATATTGTATATCCGGACACGAAGTATTATTCATTTATGGACGAATACAAATATGAATTAGGCAGTGTATTTGTTGACGGAAAAGCAGTTGTGGAAAAAAGTGGAGATGTATACATTGTTGACAAAAACGGCAAAGAAAAAGAACTTGATGACATAGATTATGTTTCCAGTACACATAACGACTATATTGTTTTCTGTGAGGATTCAAATTACGGAGCAATGAACTGGAACGGCGAAATTATTATTGATGCTGTTTACGATTATATTGGTTAAATCAACAGTAAACCTCCTATGGTAGAATAAAAAGGCTCTTTGAGGGAATGCTTTGCATTCCTTCTTTTTGTGTTATTTCAAAAACATTTTTATAAGTTTGTCATTTAGCTTGTTGTACGGCTGATATCTCATTGGCAAATCCAAAAAGGTCTTTTTGTCCATTATGCTTTTATAATGGGTAAAGGTATCAAAGCCGTGTTTTCCATGGTATGATCCCATACCGCTTGCACCTACACCGCCAAAGCCCATTTCCGTGGTTGCAAGGTGAACTATTGTGTCATTTACACATCCGCCGCCGTACTGAATGTGGCTTGTTACATATTTAATTACCTTTTTGTCTGATGCAAAAATGTAAAGAGCCAAGGGGCTGTCCATAGAATTTACTTTTTCAGCAACATCTGTAATGTCTTCAAACGTAAGTATAGGAAGAACAGGGCCAAAAATTTCCTCCTGCATAACTGCATCGTCCCAAGTTGCATTGTTTATAATTGTAGGTTCTATTTTTAGGGTAGCTTTGTCAGAACCTCCGCCAATTACAACCTTTTCAGCAGGGATAAGTCTGCATATTCTGTCAAAGTGTTTTTCGTTAATTATTTTGCCGTAGGCTTCATTTTCCAAAGGTTTTTTGCCATACTGTAATACAATCTGCTTTTTAAGTTCTTCTACAAGCTGTGCCTTTACATCCTTGTGGCAATAAATGTAGTCAGGAGCAACACAGGTTTGTCCGCAGTTTATGAATTTGCCGAAAACTATACGTTTCGCCGCAAGCTTTATGTTTGCACTTTTGTCTACTATACAAGGACTTTTGCCCCCAAGCTCCAATGTTACGGGTATAAGCTTTTCTGCTGCATTTGCCATAACCTCTTTTCCGACGGATTTGCTTCCCGTAAAGAAAATGTAGTTAAAATCACCCTTTAAAAGATACTGATTTTCTGCTCTGCCGCCTTCTACTATTGCAACATACTCACTTTCAAAGCATTCTTCAACTATTTTCTTAATAATTTTGCTTGTTTCAGGAGAATATGCACTTGGTTTTACAACAACGGTATTACCTGCCGCCAAAGCATCTGCCAACGGGTCAATTGTAAGCAAAAAAGGATAATTCCATGGGCTCATTATAAGCAGGTTTCCGTAGGGTACGGGCTTTACAAAGCTACGTGAAATCCAGTTGGTTATAGGTGTTTTTACTGTCTTTTCCTTTGCGTATTTTTTAATGTGCTTTATCATGTATGAAATTTCACTTTTTACAAGACCAATTTCACACATAAAGCTTTCGGAACTGCTTTTGCCAAGGTCTGCCTTTATTGCCTTGCCTATTTCAACTTCGTACTTTTCAATAGTGGCTTTAAGCTTTTTTAAAGCTTCCGTACGGTATTTTATATCCAATGTTTTGCCTGTAGCAAAAAACTTTTTCTGTTTTTCTATTATGTTTTTGATTTCAAATTCTGTCATATTATTTCTCCATTACAATGTGATAAATTTCTTCAAGCTCTTTCGCATTCCAAAGTACAGGTACGGGATAAAGCGGATTTGCCTCTTTGTCTGCATATTTTGCCATTTCGGGAATATCCGCCTCTTTAATTCCGCTTAATTTTTCGGGAATGCCAAGCTTTTTATTCAATTCTTTAATAGCTTCTATAAATTTCTTTGCAAGTATTTCGTCACAGCATTCACTGCATCCTATTTTAGCACATCTTGCAAGCTTTGCCAACTTTTTGTATACAACACTTCCGTATTTTTCAAGACCTATTGGCAAAATAACTGAATTTGTAAGTCCGTGAGGCATATTGTATTTACCGCTAAGGGAATGTGATACTGCATGTATGTAGCCTACATATGAACGGCTGAAGGCTCTGCCTGCTTTGTGAGATGCTATAAGCATAGCTTTTAGTGCTTCTTCATCCTTTTCAAAAACTGCTTTTTCTATATTTTCAAATATCAGCTTTACTGCATCTTCTGCATCTGTTCGTGATTTTTTAAAGGTAGTTCTTCCAATGTATGCTTCTACTGCATGGGTAAGAGCATCCATGCCCGTAGTTGCCGCAATATGCTGTGGCAGAGTAAGGGTTGTTCTGTAGTCAAGCACAGCGTGTGCTGGTATAAGGACGAAATCGTTCATAGTACATTTATGACAAGTTTTCTCATCTGTAATAACTGCAGTAGGTGTAGTTTCGCTGCCTGTACCCGCTGTTGTGGGAATTGCAATTATTGTAGGAAGTTTTTTCATTACCCTCAAAAGACCTGAGAGCTGTTGCAATGTCTTTTTGGGGCTTGCAATTCTTGTTGCTGCTGCCTTCGCACAGTCCATAGGTGAGCCGCCACCAAATGCTATAAAGCAGTCGCATTTATTTTCACTATATACTTTAACAGCCTTTTCTACAATCTCGCACGTAGGGTTTGGAATAGTTTCGTCAAAAAGAATGTATTCTGCCTTATGGCTTTTCAATGACTGTTCCAAGAGTTTAAATGCCTCTGTAGATGCCAACATTTTGTCTGTTATAATTATTGGTTTTTTGTAGTTTTTATTTTCAAGTATTTTATAAGTATCTTCTATATTATACAAAATTTCCGGGTCTTTGTACGGAAGTACGGGGCCTGCAATTTTAAAAGCTGTCTGAAATATTCTGCAATAAATTTTCTTAATTGTGTTCATTGTTTTTTCCTTTCGCATAATCTTCTAAATTTTCTGCTATGACGTCCAAAGTGGCATAAAAAGCTTCACGTTGTTGGTAGGTAAGATTTTTACCGCCAATGTCTACTGCATTACGTATTTTAGTGTCAAGTATACACGCCGCACCCTCACCCTTTTTTGTAAGGTGCAATTTTGTACGGTATTCACGTTTTCCGGCAGTATCATCTGTCTTTACAAAGCCTAAGGCTTCAAGATCTGTCACTGTGCGGGATATTGCCGCCTTGTCCTCCTTACAAAGGGTACAAAGCTCAGTAGAAGTAAGTCCGCCGCTGTTTTTGCCAAGGTAATAAAGGCACATTGTGTGGTTGCCTTTAAGACCAAGCTCAGACATTTCCATAGTTTTAATTTTTTGTACATATCTGTTAATCTGTGCTATTGTAAGTGCAAATTTTTCAAATCTGTCGAACATATAAATACCCCACTTGTTGATTTATCAACATCTATTATATCACAACTTGTTGATTTGTCAACAAGTTTTGTTTTTCATTGATTAATCTTAAAAAATGTGATATTATTGGTGTAGGTGATTTTATGAAGGAAATTCAAAAACAGCTTTTTACAATGCAGGATCTTAAATACAGGGCATTTCACAGTAAGCTTATGCCCACAATAGAGGAAGATAAAATTATAGGTATCCGTATACCTGTACTTCGTAAATTTGCAAACGATTTTGCAAAAAGCAAGGATGCAAAAAGCTTTCTTGCCGATTTACCACATAAATATTATGAAGAGGATAATCTCCATGCCTTTGTATTGGAAAAAACAAAGGATTTTGATGAGGCTGTAAAGCTTACAGAAGAATTTTTGCCGTATATAGATAACTGGGCAACCTGCGATATGTTTTCCCCAAAGGTTTTTAAAAAGCATAAGGATAAAATACTTCCATTTGCAAAAAAATGGATAAAAAGTCAGCATACTTATACTGTAAGATATGGTATAGGAATATTTATGAAATTGTTTTTGGATGAAGATTTTAGGGAAGAATATTTACGGTGGATAGCCGACGTAAAGTCAGAGGAATATTACATAAATATGATGATTGCATGGTACTTTGCAACAGCTCTTGCCAAGCAATATGAAAGTGCAGTTAAATATTTGGAACAAAAACGTCTAGGAACATGGGTACACAACAAAACCATTCAAAAGGCGGTGGAAAGCTACCGTGTGCCAAATGAGATAAAAGAATATTTAAAAACCTTGAAAATTAAGTGATTTTCTTAATTGACAAGCTGTTTTAAAAGTATTATCATTATATATAAAAGGAGTGTTTTTATATGACAAAAATAGATATATTTTCAGGCTTTTTGGGTGCAGGCAAAACTACACTTATAAAAAAGCTTGTGGAAGAAGCTTACAAAGGTGAAAAAATTGTAATTATTGAAAATGAATTTGGTGAAATCGGCATAGACGGCGGATTTTTAAAGGATGCAGGCATTCAGGTTAATGAAATGAATTCGGGCTGTATTTGTTGCAGCCTTGTTGGTGATTTCGGCATAGCGCTTAAAAAGGTGCTTGATGAATATGCACCTGACAGAATACTTATAGAGCCATCGGGTGTAGGTAAGCTAAGCGATGTTATAAAGGCGGTAAAGGATGTGGAAATGCACGATGCCTGCCTTAACGCATATGCAACAGTTGTTGATGCCAACAAGTGCAAAATGTATATGAAAAATTTCGGAGAATTTTTCAATGACCAGATTGAAAGTGCAGGATGTATTGTTTTAAGTCACACAGGAAACATCAGTCACGACAAAATCCACACCTGTGTTGATTTAATAAAGGAGCATAATCCGGAAGCGATTATTGTTACTACCCCATGGGAAAGCCTTGGGGGTAAACAGCTTTTGGAAGCTATTGAACGCAGTAATTCTTTGAGTGCAGATATTGAAGAGCTTGAGCACGAGCATCACCACAACGAAGAATGCAGCTGCGGACATCACCACCACGACCATGAAGAAGAATGTCATTGCGGACATCACCACCACGACCACGATGAAAATTGTAGTTGTGGACATCACCACCATGACCACGATGAAGAATGTCATTGCGGACATCACCATCATCACCATGCTGAAGAGGTGTTTACAAGCTGGGGTGTTGAAACCGTAAACAAATATACCGCAGATGAAATCAACGGTATACTTGAAGAACTTATTAACGACAACAAATATGGCATGGTACTTCGTGCAAAGGGTATTGTTGCAGGTGAGGACGGAAGCTGGATACATTTTGACTACGTTCCCGGTGAACCCGATGTACGTACAGGCAGTGCTGATGTAACAGGCAGAATTTGTGTAATCGGTGCAAAAATTAACGAAGATGAAATAGCCAAACTATTTAGAATATAGCCGAAAGAAAGTAGTCCGAACCCGCCTTAAACAGCGTGATTTCGGCATCTTTAGGCTTGTCATCTTTGCAAGGCTGACGCTTTGCGAGGACGACAAATTGAAAGTGTGCAAATTTATAAATTTAAGGCATACGGTGTTTGACTCTCGTGTGCTTAAGGAGGGGTATTTATGCAGGAAGTTCCCGTATATCTGTTTACAGGCTTTTTAGAAAGCGGTAAGACGAATTTTATTCAGGGTTTTTTAGAAGACGAGCGTTTTGGAACAAATGACAACACCTTGCTTCTGGTATGCGAAGAGGGTGTTGAAGAATATGACAGCAGTAAGTTTAAGGTAGACAACGTATTTATTGAATATCTTGATGACGAAGCTGACCTTACTGAGGAAACACTTAAAGCCTTGCAGAAAAAACACAAGGCAACACGTGTTGTTATAGAATACAACGGTATGTGGAGTCTTAAAACATTGTTTGATTCAATGCCATACGGCTGGATTATATATCAGGAAATGATGTTTGCGGATGCAAATAAATTTGTTTCATACAATACTAATATGCGTCAGCTGACGGTTGAAAAATTACAGGGCACAAATATGGTTATCTTAAACCGTTGCACAGATGACCTTGACCGTATGGAAATACACAAAATTGTGCGAGGGGTTTCAAGGTCTGCGGATATTGCGTATGAATTTTCAGAGGATAGAGTGGAATATGACGATATCGAAGACCCATTGCCATTTGACATAGAGGCGGATGTTATAGGTATTGCAGACGAGGACTATGCAATATGGTACAGAGATTTGTCCGAGGAAATGGAAAAATATATCGGCAAAACCGTACGGTTTAAAGCCATTGTTGCACATGACGATTCGTTTCCCAAATATACTGTTGTGGTTGGCAGACACGTTATGGTTTGCTGTGAAGATGACATCACATACAGAGGGTTGGTGTGCAAGGGTGTTGTTGTAAACGGTCTTAAAAAACGTGACTGGGTAATCGTAACAGCAAAAATCACAAAAGAATTCCACGAGATGTACGAGGAAGATGGCCCTGTGCTTTACGCAACAGAGATAAAAAGAACATCAGAGCCTACTCAACAGATTGCAACCTTCTATTAATACAAAAAATAATCATTTTGTACAAATAAAAGCCATTTTTACTAATTGTTTTGTACAAAAACATATGGTAGAATATACTAAGCAGGTGAAATTATAGTAAACAATGGAGGCTTTTTATTATGAAACCAATGATTATTGCAAAAAGAATATGGGACCATGCAGTTGAAGTGCACAATAAAGTGGGAACTGGGTCTGCATACTACGGTGCTGCACCTTTGTACAGTTATCCCGGTATTTTAACTATGTGGGCTGCATCTCAGGCGGCACTTTATTCCGGTGATGAAGCATGGCTTGACCAGGTTAAAAGTTACCTTGCAAGGTATCCTTTCGAATTTGAAGAACAGGGTATAAACTTCAAATACAACTTTGAAAACTACCGTGTAGGTGGTCTTGGCAAAGGCTGGATGATAATGAATGGTCATTTTGAAGATCACAAGGAGGTTCTAAGAGAATGTGCAGAAAAAACAATAAATGGACCTCATAGTTATGATGGCATAACATGTGGTATCAATGATCCTAAAAAAGTTAGAGTCTGGATTGATGTTGTATTTGCTGTAACTCCGTTTATGCTTTATGCAGGTTTGGTTCTTAATGAACCTAAATACATAGATTATGCAGTAGACCAGTGCTTTAAAATGTACGATTTATTTATGGATGAATCAAACGGTCTTCTTCATCAGGCAAGAGGATTCTATCCTGATCCCGAAAAAATCTCCGAAGACCATTGGTCAAGAGGTAACGGTTGGGGTATTATTGGTCTTTCTGAAATTGTACAGTATCTTCCTAAAGATCATAAGTGTTACAACGAAGCGGTTGAACGCTTTAAAGCACACTGTGCTGCTTTGATTAAATATCAGGATTTCAGAGGTCTTTGGAGACAGGAAATTCCCGAAAAGCTTTCATGGGAAGAATCTTCAGGTACGGGCATCATCCTTTATGCTTTCGGTGTAGGTATGAGATTGGGTATTTTGGATAAGGAAACATATATGCCTGCATTTAAAAAAGGTTTAGAAGGTCTTGTTGCACACTGTATCAATCCTGATTATTCCGTAGAAAAATGTTGTCGCGGTTGTTTGTGTCCCGGTCAGGGCGATATGAAAGGTACTGTTGAAGCATACCTTGTAACAGTTCATCCAAGGAAGGATGACGGACATTCATTTGCTCCAATCATAATGACAATGATGGAGGCTGAGAAAAACGGAATTGAAAATATAGCAGTAGGTTTTAATGCAAGATAAATTTAAAACAGTCTGTGACTTTGTCACAGACTCAGTGTGTCGATAACCTATCGACACGCTGGCAGATTGCGAAAAAGGAAGTTATGTTTTGTCAATTTGAATTCGTCGGCGTACGATGGTACGGTAGAGTTCAAATTGACAAAAAACAAGTAACCGCAAGGAAAATTCGATGTTTTCCTTGCGGTTTTGTAGTTATAATTCTTTTTCGGCAAGAGCAAGCCCTTGCCCTACAATTAAATATTGTTATTAAATCACTTGCGGCAGAACGACTTTTTCGACGGTCTGAGTCTGTGACTTTGTCACAGACTGTTTTTATGAACTTATTGTAAATTCTATTGAACTAATTCCACAATTTGGGTATAATAAAAATAGTGTTTTATTGTACAAGGAGGAATTTTTGTGATAAAAAAACTGGCAAAAAATATCGGCGAATACAAACTGCCCTCCATACTTGCACCACTGTCAGTTACGGCAGAGGTTATAATGGAAGTTTTAATGCCAATTACAATGGCACAGATAATTGACAAGGGTATTTACGGAAATAATATGAATTTTGTTGTAAAAACAGGGCTTATACTTGTGCTTATGACTATAATGTCACTTGTTTTCGGCGCTTTGTCGGGTAGCTTTGCGGCAAAGGCATCAGCAGGTTTTGCCAAAAACCTAAGAAAAAATATGTACCACAGGGTACAGGAATTTTCTTTTCTTAACATTGACAAATTCAGCACCTCAAGTATTGTTACACGTCTTACAACAGACGTTACACATTTGCAGAATGCCTACCAAATGATTATTCGCATAGCGGTGCGTTCACCTGCAATGATGATTTTTTCTCTTGTAATGGCAATAAGTATAAACAAAAAGCTTTCACTTGTATTTTTGTTTGCAATTCCCGTAATTGCTGTAAGCTTATTTGTGATTTCCAAAAATGCACACCCTATATTTGAAAAGATGTTTAAAAAATATGACAGACTAAACACCGTAGTGCAGGAAAATGTGCGTGGTGTAAGGGTTGTAAAGTCGTTTGTCCGCGACAGCTTTGAGGTTGATAAATTCGGTGAAGCGTCCGACGATATTCAAAAGCTTTCCAAAAGGGCGGAGCGTATACTTTCCTTTAACGGACCTATAATGCAACTTTGTGTTTATACCTGCATACTTTTAATTTCATGGTTTGGTGCAAGGATAATTGTGTCAACAGGTGCAACAGAGCTTACCACAGGTCAGCTTACAAGCCTTATTTCCTACACAACACAAATACTTATGAGCCTTATGATGATGTCTATGATTTTTGTAATGATTACAATGTCAAGAGCTTCCGCAAGACGTATTGTTGAAATTTTGGACGAAGAAAGTACAATTACAAATACCGAAAATATCGTCATGGATGTTGCTGACGGAAGTATTGAATTTAAGAATGTTTTTTTCGGCTATAACAAAAAAATGTGTCTTAGAAATATTAATCTGAAAATAAATTCGGGTGAAACTGTTGGTATTATTGGCGGTACAGGCAGCTCAAAAACAAGCCTTATTCAGCTTATTCCAAGACTTTACGATGTAAACGACGGTGCTGTGTATGTTGGAGGAAGGGATGTCCGTGAATACGATATTGAAGCACTTAGAAATCAGGTTTCGGTAGTTTTGCAGAAAAATGAGCTTTTTTCAGGCACAATAAAAGAAAACCTGCGTTGGGGCAACAAGGATGCAACGGATGAAGAAATTATAAGAGTATGTAAGCTTGCACAGGCAGATGAATTTGTGCAGTCCTTCCCCGATAAATATGATACCTATATTGAACAGGGCGGTACAAATGTATCGGGAGGGCAAAAGCAAAGACTTTGCATTGCACGTGCATTACTTAAAAAGCCTAAAATTCTTATACTTGACGATTCCACAAGTGCCGTTGATACCAGGACGGATGCTTTAATTAAAAAGGCATTTGCAGAAGAAATTCCCAACACCACAAAGCTTATTATTGCACAGCGTGTATCTTCCGTACAGGATGCGGATAAAATTGTTATTATGGAAAACGGCGAAATTGACGATGTGGGTACACATAACGAGCTTTTGGCACGTAATGAAATTTACAAGGAAATATACTATTCACAGGTGAAAGGGGGAGAAGAAGATGGGACCCGGAGGTAAAATGCCACGTGGTGACGGCAGAAAAGCCAAAAACGTAGGCAAGACTTTAAAAAGAATCCTTTCATATGTGGGTAAGGAATACAAATTCCACATTATTGTAGTTTTTGTGTGTATTATTTTAGGTTCACTTGCAGGTGTTGCAGGTTCACTGTTTTTACAAAGGCTTATTGATGATTATATAACGCCAATGCTTCTTACAACGGGTACACCTGACTATGGTCCGCTTATAAAAGCAATAGCTACAATGGCTGTAATATATTTCGCAGGTGTACTTGCAAACTGGATATACAATTTTATAATGGTTTCAGTTTCTCAGGGTGTTATGAAAAAAATCCGTGACGAATTATTTACACATATGCAAAAACTACCTGTCAAATATTTTGACACTCATTCTCACGGTGACCTTATGAGTCATTATACAAATGATACAGATACCCTAAGGCAAATGATTTCACAGAGTATCCCACAGATGTTTTCTTCAATAATTACAATTACATCTGTTTTTTGTGCAATGGTTTATACAAGTGTACCTCTTACTGTAATGATTTTATTTTTTGTTTTCATTATGCTTAATGTGGCGAAAAAGGTTGGAGGTAATTCTGCAAAATATTTTATAAAACAGCAAAAATCACTTGGTAAAATAAACGGCTTTATCGAAGAGATGATAAACGGTCAAAAGGTAGTAAAGGTTTTTTGTTATGAGGATGAAGCAAAGAAAAAATTTGATGAGCTTAACGAACAGCTTTGTGACGATGCGACCAAGGCTAACCGCTTTGCAAATATATTAATGCCGATACTTGCAAACATAGGGAATCTGCAGTATGTAATGGTTGCTTTTGTTGGCGGTGTGCTGGCGCTTAGCGGGGCAAGTATGATTTCCGTCGGTCAGATTGCATCCTTTATGCTTCTATCCAAAAACTTTTCAATGCCCGTAAGTCAGGTTTCTCAACAGCTTAATTCCATAGCTATGGCTTTGGCAGGTGCAGAGCGTATATTTGATTTGATGGATCAAGAGCCTGAATTTGATGAAGGCTATGTTACATTGGTAAATGCAAAATATGAAAATGGTGAAATTGTTGAAACTGCAGAACGTACAGGTATGTGGGCTTGGAAGCACCCTCACGGTGACGGCACTACCACATACACAAAGCTTGAAGGCAAAGTGACTATGGATGACGTTGACTTTGGCTATACAGATGAAAAAATGGTACTTCATAACATAAGCCTGTATGCAGAGCCCGGGCAAAAAATTGCCTTTGTAGGTGCAACGGGTGCAGGTAAGACTACAATAACAAATCTTATTAACCGTTTTTATGACATTGCAGACGGCAAAATACGTTATGATGATATAAATATAAATAAGATTAAAAAGACGGATTTACGTCGTTCTCTTGGTGTTATATTGCAGGATGTTAATTTGTTTACGGGAACTATTATGGAAAACATCCGCTACGGAAAGCTTGATGCAACAGATGAGGAGGTATATGCGGCGGCAAGGCTTGCCAATGCAGATGGCTTTATACAGATGTTGCCAGAGGGTTACGACACGGTAATAGGAAATGAGGGCAGCAGTCTTTCACAGGGGCAACGTCAGCTTATATCCATAGCAAGGGCAGCAGTTGCAGACCCTCCTGTTATGATTATGGACGAAGCTACGTCAAGCATAGATACCCGTACGGAATCCATAGTGCAAAAGGGTATGGACAGACTTATGCACGGCAGAACTGTTTTTGTTATTGCTCACCGACTTTCGACAATTCAGAATTCTGATGTTATTATGGTGCTTGACCAGGGCAGAATTATAGAACGGGGAAGTCATGATGACCTTATAGCAAAGAAGGGCAAGTATTACCAGCTGTACACAGGTGCATTTGAACTTGAATAAGTGAATAAAAACTGCCTGCTGAGGCATAATAAGTTAACGTTAGGAGTTAATTTATTATGGAGCAGGCAGTTATTTTTGTATTTGGTGCAATAAATTATATGGCAATAGAAATATTGTGGAGAGGTCATACACATTGGACAATGGCTGTGGCAGGCGGACTTTGTGCTATGCTTATATATGTTTTTAATTATCAATTCAATGATATGAATTTGATTTATAAATGCTTTACGGGCGCAGTAATAATCACAGCCGTTGAGCTTGTAACAGGGCTTATTGTGAATATGACTTTAAAGTGGAATGTGTGGGATTATTCAGAAAGAGCGTTCAACTTTTTGGGACAGATTTGCCCACTGTATTTTGTATTGTGGTTTTTACTTTGCATACCTGTTATAAAGCTTTTTGACTATTTTCAAAATAATATAATATAAAAAAGACAGTAGCTATGTCAAGTACTGTTAAGGACAGTTTTATAAAATAACAAAAAAGAATATTCATGTACTTTTGGAGTCAAAAGTACCAGCAGTGGATTGTATCCAATCAAACATCGCTTACACTCGTTTTCT
>CAZNKU010000018.1:0-24047 GCA_964573775.1 uncultured Clostridiaceae bacterium
GAAACGCACATGGGCGTAAAAATCTCTTATCATTCCTTGCCATACGGATAAGAGAGTTTTAATTCCTATTTGTGCTGACGTATGGCGGCGGAATGGAGATTTTTATGAAATACGTAGTTATTTTGGGCGACGGTATGGCTGATGCCCCAAGCGAAAAGCTTAATGGTAAAACACCTTTGGAAGTTGCCAAAAAACCTAATATAGATAAAATATGCCAAATGGGTGAAATCGGAATGGTTAAAACTGTACCTGACGGCTTCAGCCCGGGAAGTGATGTAGCAAACCTTTCCGTTATGGGTTATGACCCCAACAAATTTTATACAGGTCGCTCTCCACTTGAAGCTGTAAGCATGGGTATTGATGTTTTACCTACAGATACTACATTCCGTACAAACCTTGTAACAGTATCTGACGAAGCTGTGTATGAACAAAAGACTATGATAGACTACAGCTCCGATGAAATTACTACGGAAGAAAGCCGTCAGCTTATGAAGGCTGTTGATGATGCGCTGGGTACTGATGAATATAACTTTTTTGGTGGTATATCTTACCGTCACTTGCTATTGTGGCACAGTGAAATTGAAGATATTAACTTTACACCCCCACACGACATTACAGGTAAAAAGGTTATAGATTATTTGCCGGACAATCCTGTTATGCTGGAGCTTATGAAAAAGAGTTATGAAATATTAAAAGACCACCCTATTAATAAAAGTAGAATTGAAAGAGGTTTAAAACCTGCAAATTCAATATGGATGTGGGGACAGGGCAAAAAAGCAGCACTTATGCCATTTGAAGAAAAATACGGCGTAAAAGGGGCTGTTATATCTGCAGTTGACCTTGTAAAGGGTATAGGTATTTGTGCAGATATGGAAAATATTAATGTTGAAGGTGCAACAGGAAATGTAGATTCCAACTTTGACGGCAAAGCTCAGGCTGCAATAGATGCGCTTAAAACAAATGATTTTGTCTACATACACATGGAAGCTCCTGACGAAAGCGGCCATCATTTTGACAAGGATGCAAAAATTCTGTCAATAGAGCTTATTGACCAAAAGGTTGTTGGTCCTGTATACAATGCTCTTAAGGAAAGCGGTGAGGATTTTGCATTTCTTATAATGCCTGACCACCCTACACCAATAGATATAGGCACACATACAGGCGACCCTGTACCATATGCAATCTATCGCAGCAATGACCCGAAAAACTGTAATCTTTCATATACCGAAGAAAATGGTAAAAAAGGCAGATTTGAACAAAACGGTTACACATTAATGAATTATTTTATAAAAAACTACAACGCTATGGAGTGAGGTTATCCATAGCGTTGTTTATATTTAATAATACTCCGCTTATTATACATATAACTAAAGGTGATATAGAAGTGTCTTAACACAGTGTATCAAGTAAAATCATACAAGGTATTATTTTATAGCAAAGGATTTTTTTATAATTTTTCTTACATCTTCAAGTTTAAGATTTTCATTGTCACACATTAATTGCACTGCAATATTACCTATTGCAGAAGCCTCTACAGGACCTGCAATCACTTTTTTGTTCGTGTATTTTTCAACTAACGAATTCAAATATTTATCCTGACATCCTCCGCCTATTATATTAATTACATTAATAGTTTTATCTGTAATCTCTTCTATAGTTTTTATGGATTCAGCATATGTTTTTGCAAGTGAATGATAAGCAGAATTAAGCACATCACCTACTGTCAGCTCATAGTTGTTATGATATTCTTTAATGGCCTCAATCATACTTTCAGGTGCAACAAACTCCTTTGCATTCGGGTCTATATATCCTTTAAATTCACTGTTTTTTGCCAATTCAATCATTTCGTCATATGTAATTGACTCATTCATATTTTTACGAATATTCTGAAAAAGCCACATACCCATAATATTTTTTAGAAAACGGAACCGCTTTTCTATTCCACCTTCGTTGGTAAAACCAAAATCCATAGCTTGTTTACATACTATAGGTTTTAAAACTTCTGTACCTATAAGGCTCCATGTACCTGATGCAATATAAACGCCATCATCTTCAACACAACACGCCGCAACTGCAGAAGCGGTGTCGTGTGATGCACAAAAAACAACTTTGGTATCAAAACCAATCTCTTTTTTTACTTCTTCTGTAAGATTACCAACTACTGTTCCTGGAGCAGATAAAGGCATAAAAATGTTCTTATCAATTCCAAGTTTTTCAAGCAAATCTAAATCCCGTTCAAACGTGTTTACATTCACAAGACCCCCGGTGGTGCTTATGGTATACTCATTTTTGCACACCCCGGTTAATTTGAAAGAAAAATATTCAGGCATCATAAGACAGTATTTTGCATTATCAAGTTTCCCTGTTTTTTTATCACAATAAAGCTGATATATGGTATTATAATTTGTTGCCTGAATACCTGTTATTTCATACAACTTGTTTCTTGGTATTATTTTATCAACCTCTTGAGGCACATCAAAAGTACGGAAATCACGGTATGACACATAAGGTAAAATCTCTTTTTTATGCTCATCTAAAAGAACATAATCTACACCCCATGTATCAATAGCAATAGTTCCAGGGATTTTTTCCACATTTTTACATTCCCTAAGTCCATTTTTTATTTCTTTAAAAATATGCTCTACATCCCATACAAGAAATCCATCTTCCTCTTTTATACCATTTTTAAAACGATATATTTCCTCAAGTTTTATAACTCCATTATCCAAATAACCGATAATATGTCTACCACTGGATGCTCCAATATCAATAGCTAAATAATATTTCAATCAAATCATCCTTTCTATGGTTTTATTTATTATAATGCTTATATCCCGGATGCTTGCCACTTACCTTATAGTAATTTTCACGTAATTCAAGTAATTTATCTATCTGTGGTTTTTCTATTTCCTGTGCACCACCTAAAAGATGTGCATTAAGAGAAATTTTTGCAAAAAGTTCAAGAGTTTCCATGCGATAATATGCAGTAATAAGGTCGCAACCAACAGTCAAGGCCCCGTGATTTTTAAGTAAAAAAACATCATGTTCATCAAGGTATGGTGCTATGGCTTCTGGTACTTCATTTGTACTTGGAGTACCGTATGGAGTAAGCGGAATAGAACCAATAGCAATTACAGTTTCAATCATAGAATATTCATCAAGACTTTTACCAGCAACTGCATACCCTGTAGCCGTAGGAGGGTGTGCATGAACAACTGCTCCCACATCATCACGTTCCTCATAACAACGAAGATGCATTTTTATTTCACTTGATGGTTTATATGGTTTACCGGAAATCACATCTCCCTTACTATTTATAATCAAAAGTTTATCTGGTGTTATAAAGCTCTTGCTAATACCTGTAGGTGTAACCATAAAGTTACCATCAGGTAATTTAACAGAAACATTACCATCATTTGCAGCAACCCACCCAAGTTGCCACATTTTATGACAAACGTCACATATTTCTTCTTTTATTTCTATATATTTCATTATACTTATTCTCCTTCACATTATATTTACTTATAAAGCGGTCCATAGGCACTGCATGCTCTGTAATCAGCACCCTCTTTATCCATTCCGAAAGCACTCCAGCACGCAGGTCTGAAGATTTCATCTTCAGGTACATTATGCATACTAATAGGAATTCTAAGCATTGAGCAAAGTGTAATAATATCAGCTCCGATATGACCATAAGATATTGCACCGTGGTTTGCACCCCAGTTATTCATTACATCGTATGCTGTTTTAAACGGACTTCCCTCTTTCCCGTCGCAACGCGGAGCAAACCATGTACAAGGCCATGTAGGGTTAGTCCTCTCCATAAGTGCATCCGAAACATCATCCGGAAGATTTACTGTCCACCCCTCAGCAATCTGAAGAACAGGACCAAGATTTTTCACAAGGTTTAGTCTTATCATAGTAACAGGCATTTCTGCGCGTGTTGTAAAATGACTTGAAAATCCGCCACCACGGAAATTATCAAATCCCGCCTCACACCAAACTGTGGCATCTGTCATTTTTTTAATATCATTATCTGTAACTTCCCACCATTTTTTCATAATAGCGTTACCATTTTCATCCTTACATTCACCACAAGCATCAAGACACGCAGCGCCTGAATTAAGCAAATGAATTATACCACCGTTTTCTTTTGCTTTGCCTTCCAAATCATAACCCGTAACTCTTTTAGTAGCTTCAGGTGACCAGTATGTACGCACATCGGCAAAAATCTGTGCTCTATGTGTAAGCAGTCTCATAAACAACATGCCCAATCCATTTAATATGTCATTTTCAGTAGCTAATGTATAAGGCTCACGAGCACCATCATAGTCAAAGCTTGAACTTAAAAGTGCTTCAGGATAGTCACAGTTTGGCCAATGGTCTGTCCATTGTCTTTGACCCTGAAAACCTCCGGCTATGGCATTGTGACCAACCATTTCCTCTTCAAATCCTTCAGGAAGATTTTTATTACCTGCCATAAGGTCTTTTATAATGCAATACATTTTAACTGTAAATTCCCATTGTTTTTCTTTTTCTTCATCAGAAAAACGAACAAAATCAGGGTTGTCATCGCGACCCATTTTACAATGTTCTTTTGTCCATGCTAAAGCCTTTTGATATTCGTCTTCGTTATATATGCCTTCTTCCATTCTGCGAAGAATTTCGACCTCATCCACAGACTCAACTCTCATGCCAAGATAGGATTCCACAAAGTCCTGATCCATAATAGAACCACCAATACCCATACATTGGGAACCAATCTGCAAATATGACTTACCTCTCATAGTTGCAACTGCAACTGCGGCACGACCAAATCTCAATAGTTTTTCTTTTACATCTTCAGGAATAACTGAAACCATATCTCTGTCCTGAACTTCGTGTCCGTATATTCCAAAAGCAGGCAACCCTTTTTGTGCATGTGAAGCAAGCACCGCTGCCAGATACACCGCACCAGGTCTTTCTGTACCATTAAACCCCCAAACACCTTTTATAGTATTAGGGTCCATATCCATAGTTTCAGAACCATAACACCAACAAGGTGTTACTGAAAGTGTAATATCAACACCTTCTTTTTTAAATTTGTCAGCACACGCTGCCGCCTCCGGTACACGACCAATACTATTATCTGCAATAACTACCTTTACAGGCTCACCATTTGAATAGTAAAGGTTTTCCTCAAATAACTTTTTGGCAGCCATAGCAAGTTCCATAGTCTGCCCCTCTAAGCTTTCACGAAGCTTCATCGGTCCGCGGCGTCCGTCAATTATAGGACGGATTCCTATTACCGGATAACTACCAACATATCTTGATTTTGACATAAATTCCCCTCCTGAATTTTATTATCATATACCTTATAAGTATAATTATATTCTTGACTTTCTTTTTTTTCTTGTGCTATAATGGAAAAAAGTATAATTATATACAGATTTGAGGTATGGTAATGGCATATAATGAGATTGAACAGAGAGGCACGGAGGATTTCCCCTTTGCGCTTTTTCATGTAGATAAAAATCACTCCCGATATAATATGGTTTCGCACTGGCATTCAGAGGTTGAACTTGTCAGAATAATAAAGGGAGAATTCCACATTACTCTTAATAACAAATTATATATTGCTAAAGAGGGAGATATAATATTTATAAATAGTGAAACTGTACATCATGGTTATCCAATAAACTGTGTGTATGAGTGCATTGTTTTTCATGCCAACTTTCTGTATTTAGAAAACTTTGATTGTTTTTCTTTTATAAAAAACATTTTCGACTGTGAATGTATAGTAAACGAATATTTTCCTGTACAATCAGGCAAAAGTTATGATGCCCTGAACGATATATTTGAATCAATTACATCAAATACCCCTACATGCAAATTTTTGGTTATCTCTGCATTTTACAAATTTTTTGCTGCTATTTATGAAGAAAAACAATATACGCTTAATATTGAAAATAATGCTTTAACGAACAACAAAAATATTGTAATGCTTAAAACCATTCTTTCTTTTTTGAGAGAAAATTATGACAAGCCTATATCCCTTGAAACTCTTTCATATACAGTTCAAAAATCGCCAAAATATCTTGGATGTTTTTTTAAAACAATGACCGGAAAAACACCAATAGAATATCTTAATGAATATCGTATAGAAAAAGCTGTTCGAAAATTGCGCTTAACAGATTCATCTGTAACAGATATCGCATTTTCCTGCGGTTTTTCAGATTTAAGTTATTTCATTAAAACATTTAAAAAAATTAAAGGAGTTTCTCCGGGAAAATATCGTAGTATATAATCTATCAATAATTCATATAAAAAAAGCTTTAAAGTCAAAAGACTTTAAAGCTTTTATTTATTTAATTGGTTCAAAATCATCCGGTCCATGTTTGCACAGCGGACATTCAAAATTATCCGGAAGTTCTTCTCCTTCATAAATATATCCGCATATTTTGCAACGATAACCTTTTACCTTATTATTATCAGGCTTGGGTTTTATACTATTATGATATTCATCGTAGGTAACAGATTTTTCGTCATTTAGTATTTCGGCATCCTCCATATCGGCAACAAACATATAGTGAGTATCAAAGTCAACAGTATCTGTAACCTTACAGCTTATATAAGAATTTGAGTATTTTGTAAGATAGTAAAGGCCGTTAGTGCTACGTTTAACATCCTTAAATTCCACAAATTTATTTACATCTCTGCCGCTTTGAAACCCAAAATTTTCAAAAAGCTTAAAATTTGCACTTTCAGAAATCATACTTACATTAAAAATTCCTGTTTTTCTTATCATATCTGCGGTTTTATTTGTTTTGTTTACTACAACTGCAAGACGTTTGGGTGTATTGGTAACCTGACTGAATGTATTAATTATACAACCGTTATCAAAATCATTTTCGCGGGCTATTAAAACATACAGACCATAGCTTATTTTAAACAGTGCATTTGTGTCCATAAAAACTCTCCTTTTTAATATATTATTAAAAGAAAAACTGAATATTATAATAAAGAGACTGTGATAAAATTTACCACAGTTTCTTTACACTATTTTTTTGAATTTATTTCCCTTAAATGTTCTTCTGTATCCAGACGCAACTTGATAGATTCTGCCAGACTGTAAAATACAAGAAGCATTATTAGTCCTGTTATAATACCGCAAAAAGCTGTTGCACAAACAAGGTATATTACACCCTTAAATACAATGATTCCATATCCTATAAAGCCCATTATTGAAAGTACCAAAAATACCCACGCTAAAATTTTATACAATCCGCTAAGAAATGCTAAAGCAGGATATCTTTCATATTCCTCTTCAAAATCTTCATCATCAGACACGTTATATACATCATCAAAAGTAGGCTTTTGTACAACCGGTGCTTTTGGAACCTGATTTTTTGGTTCATGAACCGGCTTTACAACCGGCTGTTCGCTTCTTCTTTTTACTTCAACTGTTTCGGGTTGAATTTTCGATTTAATTCTTTCAGCAATGATATTTATATACTTCTTTTCCAGTTTTCTTCCTGAAGCTTCCGCAAGAATAAGTTTTAAATCGGCAAGTTCAACATCAATATTATCAGTTACTATTGTATTGATAACATTTATAACCTCATCATCTGTCATACTTTTTAAATTTTCAAACATTTTCCAAACCTCCATTTATTTAAGTAAAATTTCTTTATTTGTACCATAAAAATGTCATCTTTTCCTGAAATAAATTTGCAAAATTGTGAGTACGTTTTATTTTGAGGGTATATTTAATACCTGTTTTTTCTTTTATCAGGCTACTTACACGGCTTTCACACAAAAAACCGCCTCCTCATTACTCACCTGCATTTTCATTAGTTTCCTGAACTACTTCTTCTGGCTTTTCTTCTGTTGCTTCTTCCTCAGGTTCTGCATGCTCGGTAAGTGCAACGCCCACAATCTTAACACCTTCGTTAAGTCTCATCATTGTTACACCCTTTGTAACACGGCCGAATGTGTTTATATCTGCCGCAGCCATACGGATAATTACACCTTCGCTTGTAATAAGCATAATATCGTTAGAATCGTCAACAATATGAATACCTGCAACATTACCTGTTTTTTCAGAAATCTTGTAAGAGGTTACACCCTTACCGCCACGAGTCTGAACTTTGTATTCATCAAGGCTTGTACGTTTACCGAAACCATATTCTGAAACCACAAGAATTTCACCGTCTTCACGGCAAACGTCAATACCTACAACGTAGTCATTTTCTGCAAGCTTAATTCCTCGAACACCGCGAGCAACACGACCCATAGGACGAACATCGTTTTCATCAAAGCGTATTGCGTTACCGCCATGAGTACCTATAATCAAGGTCTTTGAACCGTCTGTTAAGATAACATTGATAAGCTCGTTATCTTCTTCAAGCTCTATAGCACGTATACCGCCTTTGCGGGCAGTGTCGTATTCAGTAAGTGATGTCTTTTTAATCGTACCGTTTTTGGTCATCATTACAAGGTATTTGCCTTCTTCAAATTCCTTAATAGGAATTGTGGCAGTTACCTTTTCATCACTTTCAAGCTGAAGTAAGTTTACAATAGCTGTACCCTTTGAGGTACGACCGCCTTCAGGAATTCTGTAAGCCTTAATCTTGTACATTCTGCCCTTATCTGTAAAGAACAACAGATAATCATGTGTCGAACATGTAAGAATTGTTTCAACAAAGTCTTCTTCTCTTGTCTGAAGACCTATAATACCCTTACCACCACGTTTTTGTGCTTTGTAAGTATCTGACGGCAAACGCTTTGTGTAACCAAAATGAGTAAGTGTTATAACAACCTCTTCTCTTTCAATTAAATCTTCATCGTCAATTTCATCAAAGTTTGCTTCAATTTCCGTTGCTCTTTCATCACCATATTTATCACGGATTTCAAGAAGTTCATCTTTAATCTGTTCCATAAGAGCATTTCTGTCGGAAAGAAGTCTGTTATACTCTTCACATCTTTCACAAAGTTCATTATACTCATCGTCTATCTTTTCACCATTCAATTTCTGTAACTGTGCAAGACGCATATCTAGAACACTTTGTGCCTGAATATCAGAAAAACCGAATCTTTCCATAAGTCTTTCCTTAGCATCATCGTAAGAATTTCTGATAGTTTCAATAACTGCATCAATATTATCAAGTGCAATTTTCAAACCTTCCAGTATGTGCATTCTTGCCTTTGCTTTTTCAAGATCATATTTTGTTCTTCTTGTAACAATTTCTTCCTGGAAAGTAATAAATGATGAAAGAACTTCTTTTAAGTTCATTGTTTTTGGTCTGCCATCCTGAATAGCAAGCATATTTACAGAAAAGCTGTCCTGAAGTCTTGTATATTTATAAAGCTGATTCAAAACAACCGCTGGGTTAGCATCACGCTTTAAGAAAATTTCAAGTCTTATACCTACACGGTCTGATGAATGATCATCAATATCTGAAAGTCCTTCAATTTTCTTATCCTTAACAAGCTCTGCAATAGATTCAACAAGCATCTTTTTGTTAACCTGATAAGGTAATTCTGTTACTATAATTGAAGAAGTACCGTCTTTATGTTCTTCTATTTCAGTCTTTGCACGGATTACAATTTTACCGCGACCTGTTTCATAAGCACTTCTTATACCGCTTCTTCCCATAATTGTTCCATGCGTAGGGAAATCAGGTCCTTTAATGTACTGCATTAATTCTTCTGTCGTTATTTCAGGGTCATCAATCTGTGCAATAACACCGTCTATAACTTCAGATAAATTATGTGGAGGAATGTTTGTAGCCATACCTACCGCAATACCTGAACTACCGTTTATAAGAAGTGTTGGAACTCTTGTAGGCAATACAAGAGGTTCTACTCTCTTTTCATCAAAGTTAGGTGCAAAATCTACTGTATCCTTGTCTATGTTTTCAAGAAGTACATTTGCAATTTTACTCATACGTGCTTCAGTATAACGGTATGCAGCAGGCGGGTCTCCGTCTACTGAACCGAAGTTACCGTGACCATCTATAAGCGGATATCTCATAGAAAAATCCTGAGCAAGTCTTACCATTGCATCATATACGGAAGCATCACCGTGAGGATGATATCTACCGATAACGTTACCTACGGTTGTCGCAGATTTAAAGAAAGGCTTGTCTACAGTAAGATGTTCTTCATACATTGAATACAAAATTCTTCTGTGAACAGGCTTTAAACCGTCACGAACATCAGGAAGAGCACGGCTTACTATAACGCTCATAGCATAGTCAATGAATGCTTCCTTCATTCTTTTTTCTATATCTACATTCACAATAGTTTGGGTATCTAAATATTCCTCAAAATGTGAATCTTCATATTTTTTATTTTTCTTCGCCATCTTTAAGTTTCATTCCTTTCGGGAGAGGTAATTTTACAAATTATCCTATACTTTATACATCAAGGTTTGTAACATACTGAGCATTTTCTTCAATGAAAATACGTCTCGGTTCAACCTCATCACCCATAAGTATGCTGAAAATTTCATCTGCTTTTTCAGCATCTTCAAGTGTAACCTTTAAAAGTATTCTGTTTTTAGGATCCATTGTTGTTTCCCAAAGTTCTTCAGGGTTCATTTCACCAAGACCTTTATAACGGCTTATATCAACCTTGGCATTTGCATCTCCACCCTTAAATTCTTCACTTATCTGATCTCTTTCTTCATCAGAAAATGCTACCTGTGACTTTTTACCTCTTGAAATTTTATAAAGAGGTGGTTTTGCAAGGTATATATGACCTGTTTCGATAAGCTCCTTCATAAATCTGAAGAAGAATGTAAGTAACAAAGTCTGAATATGTGCACCGTCGACGTCGGCATCGGCCATAATAATAACTTTATCATATCTTAGCTTTTCAATATTAAATTCAGCACCTATACCTGTTCCAAGTGCCTGAATAACCGGTGTAAGCTTATCGTTGCCGTATACCTTATCTGCTCTTGCCTTTTCAACATTAAGCATTTTACCCCAAAGAGGTAAAATCGCCTGATATTTACTGTCACGTCCGTTCTTTGCAGAACCGCCCGCAGAATCACCTTCGACAATATATATTTCTGTCTTTGTAGGGTCTTTAACGATACAGTCTGTAAGCTTACCAGGAAGTGTACTTGAACCAAGAGGAGTTTTACGAGTTGCTTCTCTTGCTTTTCGTGCAGCAATTCTCGCACGGGATGCCATCAAAGCTTTTTCTATAATTCCCTTACCAACTGCAGGATTTTCTTCAAGAAAATCTGCAAGTTTTTCTCTTACTATGCTGTCAACCAAAGGACGCATATCGGAGTTACCAAGCTTTGTTTTTGTCTGACCTTCAAACTGTGGTTCTTCCAACTTAACAGATACAATAGCTATAAGTCCTTCCCTTGCATCTTCACCTGTAAGTTCCTCATTATCTTTTATAAGTTTATACTTTTTACCGTAATCTACAAGTACTCTTGTAAGAGCAGTTTTAAAGCCTGTTTCATGAGTACCACCTTCAGTTGTACAGATGTTATTTGCAAATGATTCTATAACTTCATCATAACCGTTGTTCCACTGCATTGCAACTTCTGCAACATTTCCATTTTTTTCACCACATACATAAATTACATCTTCATGTACAAATTCAAGAGTATCTTTTTTTGCTTTTTTAGCATCAAACAAAAACGAAACAAAGTTTTTAATACCGCCCTCATAATGAAGTTCTTCCATTGTTTTTGTTTCTGCACGCTTATCCTCAAGGATAATTTTAACACCTGCATTCAAAAATGCCTGTTCACGTAATCTCTTTAAAAGAATATCATATTCAAACTCTAAGGTTTCAAATATTTTGTAGTCTGGTTTAAAGGTAACTTTTGTACCTGTTTTATCTGTATCACCTATAACCTTAAGTTCAGTAGCAGCAGGTCCTCTTTCATATCTTTGATGGTGGATTTTTCCGTTTTTGTAAACCTCAACCTCTGTGTATTCAGACAAGGCATTAACAACAGACGAACCAACACCATGTAAACCGCCGGATACTTTATATCCTCCACCGCCGAATTTACCACCGGCATGAAGAATTGTAAATACAACCTCTACAGCGGGTTTTCCTGTTTGTTCCTGAATATCCACAGGTATACCACGACCATTGTCTTCAACAGTTATACTGTTGTCACCGTTTATAGAAACATAGATGCTGTCGCAATATCCTGCCAATGCTTCGTCTATTGCGTTATCTACAATTTCATATACAAGGTGATGCAAACCTCTTACATCTGTAGAACCAATGTACATACCCGGGCGCTTTCTAACCGCCTCGAGTCCTTCAAGTACCTGAATTTGTCCTGCTCCATAATTGTTTTCTGCCAAATTTATCATTCCCTTCCAAAGGTTGGTTTTTTTTCGTTACGGAAATCACACTTCCAATATGTGTGATTTCCTATCTGTCTCTGAAATAACGTCCGTATAACGTTGCAGGTGAAATTTGAGAAATATAAACTTTGTTTTCCCCTTTGTAATTACATATTATTGCAGATTTTGGTAAATCTTCCGACACATTTATAACCATACCGTTTTTTTGCGCATAGGTTAAAAAGTCGCGTGTGTTTTTTGATGTAGTAGTTTTATCCATATCAATTATTGCAATAACATCTTTAATATTAACAACTGTATTACTTCCAAGATGAATATACACAGTTATCACCCTTTTTAATTTAATTTATCCTTAATATCCTCAACATTTATAAGATTAACATCAGGAATATTACCAAACAAATCCTTTTCTGTACATGTTATAATAACCTGAATATTTTTTATTTTATTTAAAACATACTCTCTGCGATTTTCATCCAGTTCACTTAAAACATCATCAAGCAATAATACCGGAGTTTCACCCATATCATCTTTGATAAGTTCTACCTCTGACATTTTTATAGCCAAAGCAATTGTCCTTTGCTGTCCCTGAGATGCGTAAAGTTTCGCCTCTTTGCCATTTAAATATATTTTAAAGTCGTCTCTGTGAGGTCCTACCAACGACATTCCAAATTTTTTTTCTCTTATAACATTTTTTTTCAGTTCTTCCTCAAAAGATTTCTTTATACTTTCCTTATCTTTTAAATCCTCTGCTTCAAAGCCACAGTCATAAACCAAATCTATATCTTCTTCACAGATTTCTTTTATAATATTTTTTATTTTTATATTCAATCTTTCAATAAAGCTGTTTCGATACCATATAATATCAGTTCCGCATTCAGTAAGCTTTTCATCCCATACCCAAAGCATTTCACTTTCAGGATTATCCCTCAAAAGCTTATTTCTCTGTTCTAAAACTTTATAGTAAGATGAAAGTGAATGAAAATATTTTTGTCTTAGCTGACAAATTCCAAAATCCAGCATTTTTCTTCTTATTCCCGGAGAACCTTTTACCAATTTTAAATCCTCGGGACAAAAAATTACAGTATTTAAATACCCCATAAGCTGACTTGTTTTATCAGCAACAACATCATTTATTTTAATTCTCTTTTTCTTATCGTTAAAAAAATCTATTTCAGTCTTATTTTCTCTTCCATGAGAATAAAATTTTGCTGCAATTTTTGCGGAATTTTGCCCAAATCTTATCATCTCGGCTTCCTTTGACCCTCGATGAGATCTGCTGGTTGCCATAATATAGATAGATTCTAATATATTTGTTTTTCCTCTGGCATTAGCACCGTAAATAACATTGGTTCCATCTTTAAATTTTATATTTCCTTTTTCATAATTTCTGAAATTTAAAAGATAAACCTGTTCAACAAACATTTATAACCTGGTCTCCTACCTGAACAGTATCACCGGAACGAATTTTTTTACCTCTTTGAGTTGCAATTTCCCCGTTTACGCTTACCTGTTCATTTAAAATTAAAATTTTTGCATCGGAACCGTTACCTATAATACCTGAAAATTTTAAAAGCTGGTCTAATTTTATAAATTCCGTAGAAATTTTTATATCCATAATAACACCCTTTTTAAACACATATCGGGTCGTGCTGCCAATTGGCACGACCCTTTATAATGTTATAAATTATTCTGTTTTTAATCTTACAGGAAGAACGATATATTTAAAGTCATCTCCCTCTACAGGTGAAATAAGACAAGGACTTGTAGAGCCTATAAAGCTGAATTTTATCTCATCTGTACTTACAGCCTTAAGAGCATCTAAAAGATATCTGTTGTTAAAGCCTATTTCGATAGAATCTCCGGTCATATCAACAGGAATAAATTCTTCTACCTTACCTACCTGTGTTTCACAGTTAATTTTAACTTCTGAATCTACAATGTTCATTATAATAGGAGACTTTGTAACTTCACTTGTAATAATAAGTGAAGCTCTTTCAACTGCTTCTATAAAAGCTCTTGCTCCTGTTTTTATTGTTGTTCTGTAATCTGAAGGGATAATTTTTTTATAATCAATATAATCTCCCTCTAAAAGTCTTGAAGTAAATATTACATTGTTAAATTCAAAACGAACATTTTTTTCTGAACAGTAAATTTTAATTTCTTCATCACTGTC
The DNA here is from genome assembly GCA_964573775.1 of uncultured Clostridiaceae bacterium. Lineage (GTDB taxonomy): Bacteria > Bacillota > Clostridia > Monoglobales > Firm-18 > CAZNKU01. The sequence continues at coordinate 14,512 of CAZNKU010000018.1, forward strand.
ATCTATAATCTTAACAAGCTCATTAAGTGATTTGGAAGGAATTACCAGCGAAACATCACCCATATAACCGCTTACTGTATTATTTTCGCAAGTTATTTTCTTATATGCAAGTCTAAAGCCATCAACTGCTACCATATTTACATTTTTATCCGAAGCTTCAAGTAAGCAACCTGTTAAAATAATTTTAGATTCATTTGTTCCTACTGCAAAAATAGTATGACGAACAAGCTCTTTTAACTGTTTCTGAGTAAGAGTAATATCATATTCAACATCAAATCTGTTGATTTCAGGAAACTCAGAAGCTTCAATACCTGTTATATTAAATTTTGAATTTCCGCATTTTATATTAGTAACATTATTTGAATTTACTTCAATTGCTACTGTATCACCTGTCATTTTTCTGATAATATCACCGAAAAGACGAGAATTAACAACAATACTTCCTTCATAATCTACTTCTGCTTCTAAAATACATTCTATGCCTATTTCAAGATCATTACCTGTAATAACAACCTTTCCTTCAGTAGCTTTTATAAGTAAACCTTCCAAAACAGGAAGAGTAGAACGAGTTGCTACAGCTTTCTGTGAAATGTTAATAGCTTCCGTAAGTACATTTCTGTCACAAGTAAATTTCATTTTAATCGCTCCTTAAATAAAAAGAATAAATAATATAATTTAACAGTTATTATAATAAGGGTTGTTGAAAATGTTGATAACCTTATTTTTTATTGTCATATCAAGGTTTTTGATATGTGAATTTTGATGTTGAAACCTTTTTGATAACTTTAATGTTATACACAGCAGTAATTTTTAAAAAATTAAAATAATTTATCCATAGTTTTTACACAATATAATTCACATGTATAATGTGGAATATTTTTTTTTAATTTTTTACAATGTGTATAAAATAACGAATAAGATTTTATATGTTATATAAAATGCTGTTATTTATTGATATTATAAGATGTTAATAATATATTTTAAAAATTGTGGATAACTTGGATAACTTTGTGGATAATTAATTTTCATCCTTTATGTTTTTAATTAAATCATTAACTGTATTGTATATTTTAAGGTCATTTTTCATATCTTCTACAACTTTATTAATGTTGTGCATAACAGTTGTATGATCTTTTTGGAAATCTCTACCTATCTGAGAACAAGAGCTTTTTGTAAGTTCTCTTACTATGTACATTGCATACTGACGAGGTACTGCATAGGCTTTACTTCTGTTTTTGCTTATAAGAGAATTTTCAGAAAGATTAAAATACTTTTCAACTTCTTTGATTATAAACTCAGAATCTATTTTTCTTTTTTGATTATCATCAAAATAACGTTTTAAAATTTCACTGGCTTTATCAATATCTACTTCTTTTTTAGAAACATCACTATAAGCCATAATAGTTTTCATTGCACCTTCAAGTTCTCTTATACTTGATTTAATACGCTGTGCAATAAGGTTTATTATTTCATCGGATATTTCTCCGGTAAAATCATTATTTTTTGCTTTTGAATGAAGTATTGCTACTCTTGTTTCAAAATCCGGTGGTTGAATATCTATCATTATTCGGCTTGAAAATCTTTGTTTTAATCTTTCATCAAGCTGTGCTATGTCCTTAGGTGGACGATCACTTGTAATAACAATTTGTTTATTTTTATCAACCAATGAATTAAAAGTATGGAAGAATTCTATCTGAGTACCTTCCTTACCTGCTAAAAATTGAATATCATCAATTAACAGTACATCAACATTTCTGAACTTTTCTCTGAATTCCACATTATTTTCTTCTTTAATTGAATTAATAAAACTGTTCATGAATGTTTCTGCTGTAACATAGAGAACATTTTTTTCAGAATCGTTGGATTTTATTTCATTTCCTATTGCATGAAGAAGATGGGTTTTACCAAGACCGCTTCCCCCATATAAGAAAAGAGGGTTATAGTCATCATTAACAGGACCTTGAGTAATGCTGTAAGCTGCTGCATATGCAAACTCACTGTTTGAACCAACTATGAAATTTTGAAATGAATATTTAGGATTTAAATCAACATTTCCTTTAAACTCATATTCGGGAAGTTTTTTAATTTCCGGTTGTTTTATATTTTGTTGTTCTTCTTCCTTTATAAAAACTTCTATTTCATATAAGGTATCTGTAACCTTAAAAAGAGAATCTTTTGTTGTTCTTATATAATGATCCATTGTAACATAGATATCTTTATAAAATTTATTGGGAACTGAAAAATAAAATGTACCGTCTTCGATATATTCAGGATTTAATTTTTTGAATGCAGTTTCATAACTTACATCCATTATCTTTTCCTTGACATAAGGTATAGCTTTTGTCCAAATTTCGGACGCCTTATTCATAACGGTTTCCTCCAATATTTTATTGTAAATTAAGTCTTAAAAAGAATGAATAAAAAGACATAAAAATACATATCTAATTATACCATTTTTATTTAAAAATTTCAAGGGTTTTTTAAATAAATTTTGTTAAAAATATACTGTTTTTTTCAAAGTTTTCAAAAGCCTTTTTTGCAGCAATTTCATCATCAAAAATACCAAACACACTGCTGCCGCTTCCGGACATAAGAGAAGCTGTTGCACCAAGGTTTTTCAGTTTATTTTTAATATTATTAATTTCCGGATATTTTGAAATTGAAACATCCTCAAGATAATTAAAAATATCATTATAATTATAATTTTTATTTTTTAAATTTTCTGTTATTTTATTAATATTATATACAGGTTTTCTATCTAATTTTAAATTTTCATATGCCCACTTTGTAGATATTGAAAACTGAGGTTTATATATTAAAACATAAGGATTAGTGTTATTTTCTATTTTTGTTAGTTTTTCTCCTATTCCTTCCGCAAGGCAAGTTCCTTTTAATATAAAGAAAGGAACATCTGCTCCGATTTTCACACCTATATTTATAAGCTCGTCATCGGTGAGATTTGTATTGTATAACTCATTAAGAGCCAAAAGAACAGTTGCAGCGTTTGACGAACCTCCTCCTAAACCTGCACCATCGGGAATATTTTTATTTATATAAATTTTACATCCTCCTTTTATGGATGTATATTCAAAAAAAGCATCTGCCGCTTTCCATGCAAGGTTTTTGTTATTAAGAGGAATATTTTTTTTATTACAATCAATTGATACATTATCATCTTTTTCTATATTTATTTCATCATAAAGTGACACAGTTTGCATTATCATTTTAAGTTCATGGTAACCGTCACTGCGTTTGGAAACAACATCTAATGACAAATTTATTTTAGCAGGAGATTTGTATATCATTGTTTTCACCTCATAAAATTTATTAATTATATTATACCTTAAAACCTTTAAAAATTCAATATTTTATTAGGTTTTTTGTAAATTGTTCCACGTAGAACAATTTCTTTTATTTTAAAAAATGTTCCACGTAGAACAATTTTATATTGATATTTTAAAAAAATGTGTTATAATAAGAAATATAATAAAAAACAATGTTTCACGGAGGTGAAAAATATGAAAATTATTGCAATAGCAAATCAAAAAGGCGGGGTTGGAAAAACTACTACTGCAGTAAATTTAAGCGCCTGCCTTGCAGAACAAAAGAAAAAGACACTTGTTGTAGATACGGACCCCCAGGGCAATACTACAAGCGGTTTTGGTATTGATAAGGATGGAGTTGAATATTCAATTTATGATGTTCTTATAAATGATGTTCCGCTTAAGTCCGCTATTGTTAATACAAAATACAAAAATTTAGATGTTTGTCCTTCAAATATTCAGCTTTCAGGTGCAGAAATAGAGCTTGTAGCTATTGAAAAGCGTGAATTTAAGCTTAAAGAAGCATTTGCAACTATTGCGGAAGAATATGACTTTATAATTATAGACTGTCCACCTTCGCTTAGCTTGCTTACTGTAAACGCATTTGCAGCAGCAGACAGTGTTCTTATACCTATACAGTGTGAATATTACGCTTTGGAGGGACTTTCACAGCTTACTCATACAATAAAGATAGTAAGAAAAGGTATAAATCCTAGGCTTGATATTGAAGGCGCTTTGCTTACAATGTTTGATTCAAGAACAAATCTTTCAATTGAAGTTGTAGAAGAAGTTAAAAAAGCTTTGCCACATAAGGTGTGTAAGACAATTATTCCGCGTAATGTAAGGCTTTCTGAGGCACCAAGCTTTGGTGTGCCGGTAATTGAGCACGACTCAAACAGTAAGGGTGCTTATTGCTACAGAGAACTTGCAAAGGAAATAATTAAAAATAACAAATGATAATTTAATATATAATAAGGAAGTGATTTAATGGCTAAAAAAAGCGGACTTGGAAAAGGACTTAGTGCTATTTTGTCCGACAAATATGACAGCCAGGCATTAGAATCTTTAGAATATTCCGACGATTCACAAGTTTTAGAACTGAAAATAGTTGATGTTGAGCCTAACAAAGATCAGCCAAGAAAGGAATTTGATAAAGAAAAATTGGACGAACTTGCTGATTCAATTAGTAAACATGGTGTTATTCAACCAATTATTGTTACAAAAAAAGGAAACACATATCAGATAGTTGCCGGTGAAAGAAGATGGAGAGCTTCTAAACAGGCAGGTCTTAAAAAAATACCCGCTATTATAAGAAATTATGACGAAATAAAGGTTATGGAAGTTGCTCTTATTGAAAATCTTCAAAGAGAAGACCTTAATCCTGTTGAAGAAGCTTTAGGATATAAATCCTTGATGGAAACATTCTCTCTGACACAAGATAAAATAAGTGAAAGAGTTGGCAAAAGCCGCAGTGCTGTCGCAAATTCTTTAAGACTACTTAACCTGCCGGACAAGGTTTTAAAGATGTTGGAAAAGGGTCAAATTTCTACAGGACACGCGAAAGTGATACTTTCAATATCCAATAAAAATGAACAGATACAGGTGGCAGAGCTTGTTTTTGAAAAGAAAATGAGTGTAAGAGAAACTGAAAATCTTATAAAAAATAAATCAAAAAACAAAAAATCAGTTACTGCTGTAAGTTCAGAAGTTAAAATGGCTATTAAAGAGATGGAAAATTCCTTTTCAAAATATTTAGGAACAAAAGTTAAAATTAAAGAAAATAACGGAAAAGGGAAAATTGAAATTTCTTATTTTTCACATGATGAATTTGAAAGACTGGCAGAAATGTTAAAAAATGTATAAAAGTGGAAAAATGTGGAAGCTTATTTTTAAGTTGTATTAAGTTTTTAATAAAACAACGATACAAAATACCAAAAGCGGCAATTTTCAAATACAACTAAAAATTCGAGCTAATTTAGATGTATCGTTTTTTGGAGGAAAAATGGATAGAAAAATAAAAATTATTGGAATGTATATAGGATTATTATTTTTTATTTCAATTTTATTAATTCTTATAACATCTCTTTCAAATGATAAATTCGAACCTCTTTATTCTTTGGAGGAAACAACCGAATCTGAAAATTCCGGACTTAACTCAACAATGATGGACAGTGTTTCAAGTCTTACGGAAATGAACAAGACTTTAAATGAAAAAATAATTGAGTATCAAAATAAAGTAGAAAATTTAGAAAAAGAAATTTCTTCAAATCAAGTTGTAATAGAAAATTATGAGAAAAATTATAATGAAGATACTCGAAATTTTTATAAAGCTTTAAAGTTGTATGTTCAAAATGATATTCAAGAAGCAAAAGAAATTGTTTTAACAACAGACAGAGAATTGTTAAGTGAGGAAGATAAAGAAGTATATGATTTTTTAATTAATGAGTTAAATTAATTTTAGGAGGATAAAAAATGTTAGACATTAAACTACTTAGAAGTGAGCCACAGAAAGTAATAGATGCTATAAAAAGCCGTGGCGGAGAATTAGACCTTACAGAATTTGCTGAAATAGATAAGCAAAGAAGAGAACTTTTACAAGAAGTTGAAGCTTTGAAAAACAAGCAGAACGTTGTTTCAAAGCAGATTCCGCAGCTTAAAAAGGAAGGCAAGGATGTTGCTCCTATTTTTGCTGAAATGAACCAAATTAAAGAAACTGTTAAGGATATTGATGCAAAAGTTGCAGAATTAGACGAAAAGTTGCAGAATATTGTACTTACAATTCCTAATATTCCTAACGAAAATGTTACAAAAGGTCTTTCTGATGAAGATAACGTGGAAATCAGAAGATGGGGAGAACCTACAAAATTTGATTTTGAACCAAAAGCACACTGGGACATTGGTGAAAATCTTGATATATTGGATGCAGATACAGCTGCAAAGGTTACAGGCTCAAGATTTACATTCTATAAGGGTTTAGGCGCGAGATTGGAACGCGCCGTGTATAACTTCTACCTTGATTTTCATTCAACAAACAGCGGCTATACAGAAGTGTTCCCACCTTATATGGTGCACAGAAATTCAATGGTTGGTACAGGTCAGCTTCCCAAGTTTGAAGAAGATGCTTACAAGGTTACAGGAACAGATTATTTCCTTATTCCTACAGCAGAAGTTCCTGTTACAAATATGCACAGAAATGAAACCTTAAAAGCTGAACAGCTTCCAATTAAATACTGCGCATATTCTGCTTGCTTCCGTGCAGAAGCAGGTTCAGCTGGCCGTGATACACGTGGTCTTATCCGTCAGCATCAGTTTAACAAGGTAGAACTTGTTAAATTTGCTAATTCTGATACGTCTTATGATGAATTGGAATCACTTACATTGGATGCTGAAAAGGTAATCCAGGCACTTGGCATTCCTTACCGTGTTGTAAGGCTTTGCACCGGTGACCTTGGCTTTAGCTCTGCTATGACATATGATATCGAAGTATGGATGCCAAGCTACGGCAGATATGTTGAAATCAGTTCATGCTCTAACTTTGAAGATTTCCAGGCAAGACGTGCAAACATTAAGTTTAAGAGAACACCTGATTCTAAGCCGGAATTTGTTCATACACTAAACGGTAGCGGTGTTGCAGTAGGCAGAACTGTTGCATGTATTCTTGAAAACTTCCAGAATGAAGACGGTTCTGTAACAATTCCTGAAGTTTTAAGACCATTTATGGGTACGGATATAATTAAATAATCAATAAAAAACAGATAAAAAATTAAAGGTGTGAGTTAATCTCACACCTTTATTATGTATTATTCTTCAATAACTTTGATTCTTTCAAGTAAAGCGTGCTGTGTAAACATCCACAAAACTGCGTAGGCTATAAGCATAAGTGCAAAAACAAGGTTGCCGTCAAGGAAGAACCATGCAACAATTACAGGAATCCAACCAAGGTTGTTCCAAACAGGTTTTCTGAAGATAACAAAGAGAAAACCTAAAACATTAAATAACAAACCAAAAACGCCGGAAAAAATAACGTCTTCTAGAAGACCTTTTCTTGCCTTTGTGATAAGCGCACAAGCAATAGCAGTAATTATGCTTATTATACCAATTATAATAAGGATATTTGTGTTTTTGTTAATAAAATCACCAATATGTAAAATATCTGTTTTGAAATTCATTTTAATGACCTCCATTTTCTTTGCATTAATATCTTTATATATTTTAACACAAGTATTAATAATATGTCAATGATTAAATTAACATTTATTAGAATTAATATTGTGAAAAATATACAAAAATATGAGCAGGTCTGTAAGCCGAGTTCTGTATTAGACAGCCATCTTTCTAGGTAATATATTACTATATTACTCAAGCCACCCGTTGGGAATATATGACGGGCCGCCATTCCCGGTCGGTGTTGCTCCGGATGGGGTTTACACGGCCGACCGATCTCCCGGTCGCCGGTGAGCTTTTACCTCACCTTTCCACCTGTACCGCTTTTGCGGTAGTTTATTTCTGTTGCACTATCCTTAAAGTCGCCTTCACCGGCAGTTAACCGGCACCCTTGCCCTGTGGAGCTCGGACTTTCCTCGTTGAGCATTATTTCAGCTCCCCGCGACTGTCTGGCCTACTCATATTTTATGTAACTTCTGTTGCGTAAAGATGTAATAATCTCTACTTCTTCCAAATTTCCTCGCAAATATCTTGCGACTTTATATATAACAGGGTTTTCTGTTTCAAAATGTCCTGCATCTATAACATTTAAGCCAAGTTTATCTGCTTGCTGTGCCTGATGGTACTTAACATCTGCTGTAACATATACATCACAGCCGGCAATCTTAGCATTTGGTATAAAGTCTGCACCACCGCCGCCTACGACAGCTACCTTGGTTACAGTGTTTCTTTTGCTTCCTACATATCTTACATGATCGATATCAAGAGCAAGCTTTACTGTTTGGATAAATTCTCCCAAAGTACATTCGCTTATATAACCGACTCTTCCCAAAAGTCCATCAAAATCTATAGGTTCAATATCTGAAAGACCTAGGGTTTCAGCAAGCACCTGGTTTACACCTTCGTCTGCACTGTCAAGATTGGTGTGCATGGAGCAAAGACTTATTTTATTTTCAATAAGTCTTAAATACAATGGGTCTGTAATTGCAGATATTTTTGGCATTATGGCAGGATGATGAGTAACTATCATATCTGCACCTACCTCCAATGCCTCTTCAAGTCCCTGCTTGTCAAAGTCAAGCATTACAATTATTTTATGAACTTCACGTTCACTGTCACCTATAAGCAAACCTACGTTATCCCATTCTTCTGCTAATTCAACAGGTGCAAGTGCTTTCATCATATTTACAATATCAGCAACTTTTGTCATTAATATCAGCCTCCTGTATAAATCTGCGGAATATTTCTTCAAGCTCATCAGCCTTTGAGTGTAAATCGGGGTTTTTACTTGTTTTAAGCCCTCTGATTTGTTTTTTTATTACTTCTGCACGCATTCTTATGTATTCCGAAAGTATTGGACTTCTGCTTTCAAACAGTTTTTTTCCAATGTGGTAGTGAAATTCATCCGTATACTTTTCGTCACCTTTTTTTACAACCATGATGTTGTATATTTTATCCTCTTCTCTTGCGAGTTTTTCTTCTGTTATGGAAAAACCGTTTTCATGAAGATATTTACGTAGCTCGTAACTGCAGGTCATAGCTTGTATAACCATATAATCTGCTTTTTTTGCAACTTCCGGGCTGTTTTCCAGAATTGTGCAAATCAGTTTTCCACCCATACCTGCTATTACAATAACATCGGCATTGTCTGCGGCTTTAAGTCCGTTAGCCAGTATTGGAGTAATTTTTTCTTCAAGACCATGACTTTTAATGTTGTCTGTTGCAATTTTTAACGGTCCTTTTACAACATCGCAGGCAATAGCACTGTCTGCAATGCCCTTTTCAACTGTATATATGGGAATATATGCGTGGTCTGTGCCTATATCCGCCAGTAACCTACATTTTTTTACGCAATCAGCCACACATTGTAACCTTGGGGTTAGCTTTACTGTTTCCATTAGTCAAGATAATCCTTTAACTTTTTGCTTCTGCTCGGGTGGCGAAGTTTTCTTAAAGCCTTTGCTTCAATCTGTCTTATTCTTTCACGGGTAACTTCAAATTCTTTACCAACTTCTTCAAGTGTTCTTGCTCGTCCATCATCAAGACCGA
>CAZNKU010000019.1:0-22524 GCA_964573775.1 uncultured Clostridiaceae bacterium
CTGTAGCTTCCTGAACACCCATAACGAATGCATAGTTGTTGTTTCTTGTAATTGTAGCATTGAAGTAAACTACGTTATCGCTATCGTCAAGGTAGAATGTACCTTCGTTACCAAGTGAAAATTCTTTTTCATCTTCAGCTGTAGCAGCTACTTTGTATTCTGTACCGTCAACGTCAACATATCTGTCATCTTCGCCAACATTACCAGAAAGACCTGTTACAGCACCTGTAACTGTGTTTTCAACAACCTTAGCTTTGTAAATCTTTTTGCCGATATCTGACTTAACGTATTTAACCAAAAGAACGTCATATTCTTCAAGGTCAGTCCATTCCATATCGTTGCCGTTAGCATCTACCAAATCAGCAATGATTTCGCCATCTTCTTCGTCAAATACGATAGAAGCTTTAAATGTTGTTGGATCAATCTTAGATGTTACTTTCTTTGTAGCAACTTCGTCAACTACGAATACATCAAAAGCTTCAACTTTGATTGTATCATAGTCAGCAACTGTTGTGTCGCCAAGAAGTGAAAGTTCGATAGAACCGCTCATTACCAACAAATCATCTACATTATATCCATCAACGCTAACGCCGTTGTAGAATAGGTTTGATGCAACAGCTTTAGCTGTTTTTGTCTTACCGTTTTCGTTTAAATATTTGAATTCGAATACGGTGTATTCGTTATCTTTGCCTTTGTTCTTAACTTCAGATGTAATGCCGTCAAGATCGTTCAAGTCGATTACCAATGTATCAACACTAGCTTCGTAAAGAGCCTTGCATGTCAATTTGTCTTCAAATTCATTGTATTCAAGGAACATCATTACTTTCTTACCAACATAGTCAACAGCATCTGATTCAGCAACATATACTTTCTTGTTTACAGCGATGATATTACCGTCATCATCTGTTTTTGTAGCAATGCTGAATTTGTTGCGTAGACCGTCTGTAATCTTAGCTTTTACATAAGGTTCAGCAATTGTGCTTGTTGATTCTTCAACTGAAGAGCTTTCGATAACACCAGCAACCTTGATTATGCTGTAGTTTTCAGAAAGAAGAGTCTTCTTGAAGTTTGTTGTACCCAATGTTGATGAGTAACCGTCGTTGATAACGTACTGTGTGAATGTACCATAACCTGTCTGAGACATTGTTGGAACATCAAGTGCGTTGAAAGCGATCTGAGCAACAGCGCCTCTGTTAGCAGCAACGCCGTTTGAACCGTTAACGTTTACAGTAAGACCAAGTTCACCAGCTTTTGTTAGGTAACCTGTTGGGTAACCAGCAGCACCGATAGCAGGTTCATAACCAAGAGCTCTAACCATCATTGTGATAGCATCCTGGTATTCAACTAGATCTTCAGGACCAAAGTTACCATTGCCGTAGCCGTTGATAACGCCAGCCTGTACTGCGATGTTTACGTAACCAGCTGCCCAGTGGCTAGCAGGAACGTCTGCGAACTGTGTAGCAGCCTTTGCACCTTCAGACTGAGCTTCCTGGCCCAAAAGTCTTACGATGATAGCTGCAAATTCAGCTCTTGTGATTTCGCCCTCAGGAGCGAATGTGCCGTCTTCATAACCTTTGAAAAGGCCAAGATCAACACCAACTTCGATTGCTGTGCTGTAGCTTGATGTTTCAGCAACATCTGAGAAAGATGAAGCAAATGCTACTGTTGATAGCATCATCATGAACACTACTAGCATAGCCAAAACCTTGTTTAGATTTTTCATGTGAAAATCCTCCTTATAAAATTTTTTTATTTTTCTCTCTTTAGAGATACCGCCCAAACGAGCGGCAAACCAGAATTTCTTCTGATGATGACTTGATTATAACACTTAAATTCCCAGTAGTCAAGTGTTGTAATATAACTGTAAAACTTGTAATTTTTCAGTAACATTAACACTTATTATGTAACATTTCGGTAAAAATAAGGGTTAAAAACCTGTCATTTTACTTTTGCCCGCATAGGCACTTGGATATTATAATAGAAAAAATTGCAAATGTCAAGTATTTTTTTGAAAAATCTGCTTTGGCAGATTTTTCACTAATTAGTAATTAATAATGTATAATGAATAATTATAGAAGAAATCCGCATTAGCGGATTTCCACATAAATTATTAATTATTAATTCTTCATTATTAATTTACATTATATAATATACAATACCTACTGCAACCGACACAACCGTTCCGTAAACTATTACAGGCCCCGCTACTGAAAACATCTTTACGGCAAGGCCTGTAACAAAGACCTCTGCGTCAAATTAGGGTGCAGCGTCTTTTGTCGAATCAGCATTAAGGTAATCTGGGGGGTGTGATAAAAATGTATAGTGTCCCCTGTGAATACATTTATAAGATATCGTCTAATGCATCCAAGAACAGATCTCGGTAAATGTCGTATCCTTCCTGTGTAAAATGTGCTTCATCAGCTACCCAAATATCTTGTCGGATCTTGCTGTAATCGCCGGCATCTGCAGGATCTGTATAAAAACCCGGCCATGTTGACTGACCTACATAAACGCAATCTTCATTTGCATCGCAATATTCCTTAAGTATCTTGTTAAAACGTTTAGCCAGTCCATGCCATATCTTATTATTAACATATCGCAAGTGAGGCATTGCATCACACAAATATAGTTTCACTCCCGGGAAATCCGCCCTTGCCCAATTACATAACTGAGCTATCATATTAACCAGTTCTATTGGAGCGTAACCAAATTTTACATCATTTGGGAAAAAGCGTACCACGATAGCACGAGGTTCCCAAGGTTTGACCATACGGTTGTAGTAATACAAACCCTCTTCAACGGTAGATCCTCCAAAACCGTGGTTTACTGCAGCAGGGGACCCATCCTTCATGCGAATGTCTTCCTCCAAAGGGCGGTTTCCATAAATCGCACTCCAACGAGTAAACCCGGAGGAACCGTAGAACAATATCTTGCCCTTTTCTATGGGTTGTTTCTCATATTCCAGAACTACGTTTTCAAATTTTTTCAAATCTCCTATTTTTAGTTCAAACATTATACTGTCTCCCTTCACTATAACTACTTTTATATTATATCACAACCGTAATGGCTTTGCAACAAAAAAAACGCTTGACCAATCGGTCAAGCGTTTTTTCATCCAGAATAACTTCATAATCCAACAAATCAACACATACACCACACTGTCCGTATATTTATTTTCTATTCTATATTAAATAATATATAAGTCCTACTGCAACCGACACAACCGTTCCGTAAACTATTACAGGCCCCGCTACAGAAAACATCTTTACGGCAAGGCCTGTAACAAAGCCTTCGCTTTTAAACTCCATAGCGGAGGAAACTATGGAGTTTGCAAAGCCGGTTATGGGAACTATTGTGCCCGCACCACAGAACTTACCCAATTTACTGTATACATTAATGCCCGTTAAGAAAGCACCTATAAATATCATTATTACAGGTATGGATTTTTTTACAACATCTTCCGTAATTCCGTAATTTAACATTATATTATATATAACCTGTGCAAATGTGCATATAAGCCCTCCTGTAACAAAAGCGACTACCGTATCTCTTACAATTCGTGACTTAGGTGACATAGCTGATACATACTTATTATATTCCTGCGGTGTAAAATCTTTTTTCATCAGCATTAATCCTTTCATTATATAATAGGTATATTATTTGCATCAGCAAATAATTTTATCCCTCATTTGTGCAAGCACCTTTTTTTCGATTCTCGAAACCTGCACCTGGGAAATGCCAAGCTGTGCGGCTATCTGGGATTGGGTTTTATCTTTAAAGTACCTTAATATAATAATCTGTCTTTCGCGGGCAGTTAAACCCGACAGGGCATCCTTTATGGCAATTTTATCCACGACAGTTCTCTCCATATCCTCATCGCAACCTATTAAGGATTCTATCTCCTTGCCGTCCCCGCCGATTTTTGCATTGATAGATTCCGGCATTACTGTTGCATCAAGTGCCATTACAAGTTCCTCCACAGTAACGCCCACTTCATTTGCCACTTCCGAAACGGTGGGTTCTCTGCCCATTTCCTTGGACATTCTGTCCGTTGCCGATTTTGCCTTTACGGAAAGCTCCTTAAGGCTGCGACTTACCTTTATTATACCGTCATCTCGCAGATGCCTTTTTATTTCCCCCATAATCATTGGTACTGCATAGGTTGAAAACTGAACTTCAAAGGACATGTCAAATTTTTCAATTGCCTTTATAAGACCTATGCAACCTATCTGGAACAAGTCGTCCGCCTCTGTTCCCCTGTTCAGAAATTTACGGACTATGCTCCACACCAATCCCGTATTGCTGTTTACAACATATTCCTTTGCCTGCATATCACCGTCCTTTGCAAGAGATATTGCCTCAAAAATATTTTTGTATTCCAAAAGATCACCCCTGCAAACGCTTTGACATCTTTACCACAGTACCCAAACCGAGGGAGGAGGACACCTCCACCGTATCCATAAAGGTTTCCATTACCGTAAATCCCATACCTGAGCGTTCCAATTCAGGTCTTGATGTGTAAAGAGGTTTGCGTGCAAGTTCTATATCGGAAATACCTCTGCCGCAGTCTGACACCGTTATGTATACTACGCCTTCATCAATTTCACATTCCAATGTTACGTAACCCGTAAGTCCCTCATAGCCGTGAACTATAGAATTTGTTACTGCCTCGGAAACGGCTGTTTTGATATCCGCAAGCTGTTCCACCGTAACATCGAGCTGTGTTACAAATGCCGCAACGGATACACGGGCAAAGCCCTCGTTGGCAGATTTATTTAAAAACTGTATTTTCATTTTATTGTTATATGACATCTTAACCTTCCTTTCTTAGTGCGGTTTGTTCATCTGCATAAATATTTACTATTCTTTTAATTCCCGACATTTCTATAAGCTTGTCCACCCTTGGGCTTATGCCAAAGGCACACACCTTGCCGCCTACCGACTGCATAAGTCTGTACCTGCCCATTATCACTCCTATGCCTGAGCTATCCATAAACCCCACATTTGAAAAGTCGAATACTATTTTATGTATTCCTCTGTGTGCCACCTGAGTGTCTATTGATGAACGCAGTCCGCCTGCATAGTGTTGGTCCATTTCACCGGACAAACGCACTATCATAGTATCACCCTTGTATTCAAGCAAAGTATCCATTTATTTTCCTCCTTTGTTTTAGTGTACATTATTATATAGGAAGATTCTCCAATGTCCATTACAGAACTGTTACACTTTTCGCAGGATTTTACAGCCTATATACAGTATTGACAAAAACAGGATTATTATTCCAAAAACAGCAAAAATGTTTATTGAAAGTGCCAATGAATTTAATATGCCGTAGTCCGATTTTACGGCAAAAACCGGCATATTGATTTTTGTAAAATTAAGCATAGCCACTGTTACCACCGCCGATATTATTCCCTGCACAAATTTTGCACCCACAAACATAGCAAATGAAAAATTATATTTTTTTACAATACCATACACCTGCAACATAACGGAAAGTCCGCCAAAAGCCAATACAAATGAAACGGCACACAGTTGGGGTACCGTAACCGAAATAGCGGAAAGAGCGGATATACCGTTTGTCATTTCACACATACCGTAAATAATTCCCGAAACAATGCTTTTACTTTCAAAGTGCTGAGCTATAAGCATAACAACACCCGATTGCTTTAAAATTTCAACAGCTACAGCAAAAAATATTACAAAGCCGCATACATAACCAACAAGCGACACGGCTTCTGTTACCGATTCGCCCAAAAGATTGTTTGATACGGCACCAACATTTTCGACGTTTTTATTTATAACCTCTTTTTTCCTGTAACCTGACACAATAATTCCTACCGCTATTGCAGAAATAATGTGTGATACATACAACAACAAACCTATTTCACTAAATCCAAGCATTCCTGTTGCAACCGAGCCTACAATAAAAAGCGGTCCTGAATTATTACAAAAGCAAAGCATCCGCTGTGCCTCTGCCTTTGTACACATTGACCGCTCATACATATCTGCTACGGTTTTTGCACCTACCGGACATCCGCTTATTATGCCCATTATAAATGCAAAGGCTCCGCAACCCGGTACATTAAATAACGGCCGCATAACAAAACGCAAGGGTGCACTTATTTTTTCGGCAAAGCCGTTTTTTAAAAGTATTTTTGAACATATAAAAAAAGGAAGCAGGGAGGGGATTATAACCTCAATACAAAGCTTAACACCCTGTGATGCAGCGGCAATACATTGTGCAGGCAAAAGTACAAGTCCTAAAAATATATAAACCGTAAGTGCTGTAGATATTTTCACATTATCATCCTCCTAATAAAAACTATGCTAAAACCCCGCTTTTAGAATATACTTTAAATGGAGGTGTTATAAAATTGAGAAAAAAACAAAAGGCTGAAACCAAAAGCAGAATGGAAAAATTTGCAGAAATGTTGGAAATGCCAAAAGACCTGCTTTCCAACTGTTCTAAAATAACCTCCTACAACGACAATCAGGTAATTGTGGAAAACTACAAGGGTATTTTAGAATACACTGACGAGAAAATACGCATTAAAACTCCCGACAGAATACTTTGCTTAAACGGCGAAAAGCTTTTTATAAATGCCATTACCGAAAATGATATTTTAATTGAAGGAAAATTTCACAATGTGGGGTGGGAATAGGTGTTTTTGAAAATTACAACCTACATAAAAGGTTATGTTTCGATTGTAATTAAGGGGTTGTTTCCCGAAAGATTTATAAACCTTTGTACAAAAAACAAAATAAGCCTATGGAATATCAAAAGGAAAAACAAAAATGAAATAACTGCAGATGTAGCCATAGACAATTTTAAAAAAATACGCAAAATACGCAGTCGCTCCGGATGTAAAATACACATTACAAAAAAGTACGGATTGAGATTTTTTATATACCGTTACAGAAAAAGAAAGGCTCTTGCAATTGGACTTGTTGTATTTTTTATAATTTTGTGGAGTCTTACAAAATTTGTTTGGATTATTGATATAACGGGCAACGATAAGGTGGCGGACAGTTTAATTCTGGAACAGGCAAACAAGTGCGGTTTAAAAACCGGAATGTTTGCATCTGCCGTAAATCCAAAAGAAATACAGACTTATCTTATGACAAATATGGAGGCGCTTTCCTTTGTTTCGGTAACCAGAAACGGTACCACCGTGTACATTGATGTAAGGGAAAGGGAGGAAAAGCGTGAACACTTTGACAAAAATACATTTTCAAATATAGTTGCAGACCAAAGCGGTGTTGTGGAATCTGTACTGGTACAAAGCGGTACCGCCGCCGTAAAAAAAGGCGATGTGGTTTACAAAGGTCAGCTTTTGGTAAGCGGGGCAACAGACAACAAATATCTTGGAATAAAATACTCAAATTCTGATGCAGAAATAATGGCAAGGGTGTGGCATGAAAAAACTGTGGAATTACCTTACTATATTGAGGAAAAAGTTCCTACAGGAAAGGTAAAAAACAAGAGAAAAATTAAAATCTTTGATTTTTCCTTAAATTTATTTATAAAAAATAAAATTTTGTTTGAAAAATACGACATATTAAGTTATACTAATTATATATCGTTGGGCAAAGGTAAAGTATTGCCCTTTGGAATAGAAACACACAGGTATGAGGAATATATAATAAAACGCACAAAGCTTACCGTTGAACAAACAAAAAAAT
Source organism: uncultured Clostridiaceae bacterium (assembly GCA_964573775.1). Classification (GTDB taxonomy): domain Bacteria; phylum Bacillota; class Clostridia; order Monoglobales; family Firm-18; genus CAZNKU01. The sequence continues at coordinate 7,688 of CAZNKU010000019.1, forward strand.
TGCTTTTAAAAGAGCTTGACACACAGTACAAAGACAGTGAAATTATAAGCCGTACCTTTGAAACCAAAGATAACAAGCTGACCGTAATCTATGAGTGTATAGAAGATATCGGTCGTGAGGAGGAAATTAATGACAACAGAAAAACATCTGGAAGTTGACAATGTGGAGCAGATTTTAAACATTTTCGGAAATTTTGACAGCAATATCAAAATTATTGAAAATCATTACAATGTTCACATAGTACACAGAGGAACAACTTTGAAAATTGCAGGGGAAGAGGCAAATGCAGACAAGGCGCACAGATGCATTTCCGGTCTGATTGGTATGACTGCAAACAATGAAAATATTACTGAACAAAATGTAAGATATGCAATTTCAATGGTAGAGGAGGATATGGAAGATAAACTCTACACCCTGGAAAAGGATATTGTGTGCATTACATCTAAGGGCAGACCTATAAAGGCAAAAACCCTTGGTCAGAAAAAATATATTGATGCAATTTCTCACAATACCATTACCTTTGGTATCGGTCCTGCAGGTACAGGTAAAACATACCTTGCAGTAGCTATGGCGGTTACAAGTCTTAAAAAGAAGGAGGTAAGCCGTATAGTTATAACACGCCCTGCAGTAGAAGCCGGTGAAAGCCTGGGCTTCTTGCCCGGTGACCTGCAAAGCAAGGTTGACCCTTACCTTCGCCCGCTGCATGACGCACTTTACGATATGCTGGGCGTTGAGGCTTATCAGAGATATGTGGAAAGAGGAGTTATTGAAGTTGCTCCCCTTGCTTATATGCGAGGCAGAACTTTGGACGATTCTTACATTATACTTGACGAAGCACAAAACACTACTCCTGAGCAGATGAAAATGTTCCTTACACGTATAGGCTTTGGTTCAAGAGCCATTATTACAGGTGATATAACTCAGGTAGACTTGCCCTTCGGCAAAAAAAGCGGTCTTAAGGAAGTTGTAAGAATACTTAAAAATATTGACGATATAGAATTTTGTACTCTTTCGGAAAAAGACGTTGTAAGACATCCGTTGGTACAGGCTATTGTAAAGGCTTACGAACGGGATGACAGAAGAAAGGCGGAAAAAGAAAATGAACGACATTCAAAACAGTCAAAATAAAATTGAATTTACTGCAGAGCTTGAAGAAACAATAAATATTGTTATAGAAAAGGTTTTTGAATACGAAGATGTAAGGCCGAGAAATGTCAGTGTGCTTATTACAGACAACGAGGAAATACACGGCTTAAACCTTGAATATCGCCAAAAGGATGACCCTACTGATGTGCTTTCATTCCCTCTTTTTGATGAGGACGGTAACTTAGATGATGAAGAGCTTGGGGACATTGTAATATCTTTAGAGCGCGCAAAAGCTCAGGCAGAGGAATACAACCACAGTTTAAAAAGAGAAGTGGCATTTTTAACTGCACATTCAATGCTTCATCTTTTAGGATACGACCACGAAAACGGCGAGCAGGAAATGTACGTTAAACAGGACGAAATATTAAACGAACTTGGAATTACAAGAGATTAAGGATAATTAACAGGAGAAAAAATATGTTTAAATCAGGATTCATATCAATAATGGGCAGACCAAATGCAGGAAAGTCTACACTTTTAAATGCAGTATTGGGAGAAAAAATTGCGGCAGTTTCATCTAAACCACAAACTACTCGCACACAGATAATGGGTGTACTCACACACGATGACTGCCAGTTTGTATTTGTGGATACGCCGGGTATTCACAAGCCCAAAAACAAGCTTGGTAAATTTATGATGAAGGAAGTAGCGGCAGGCTCTGACGAAGCTGATGTTGTACTTTATATTGTAGACGCAGCTGTTTTTAATTTTGAAAGAGAAACAGAAGTGCTTGATACAATTAAAAGCGATAATATAATTCTTGTAATTAACAAGACAGATAAGGTTGAAAAGGAAACTATTCTTCCAATAATAGCACAGCTTAGTGAACACAGAAAATTTATTGAGATTATGCCAATTTCTGCACTGAAAAAAGACGGCTTGGAAACTTTACTTGAAATAATCAAGGAAAAATTGCCGGAAGGTCCTAAATTCTTCCCCGATGACACACTTACCGACCAGCCTGAAAAACAAATTGCCGCAGAATTTATAAGAGAAAAGCTTATGCGTAATCTCAACGACGAAATTCCTTTTGGTATTGCAGTAACCACCGACCTTATGAAATATGACGAAGAAAAAGACCTTACAAAAATTTCTGCCACAATTTATTGTGAAAGAGATTCTCACAAAGCAATTATCATAGGAAAAAAAGGTGAAATGCTTAAAAAAATAGGTTCACAGGCCAGATATGACCTTGAAAAGTTTACGCATTCAAAGGTTTTTCTTGAACTTTGGGTAAAGGTTAAGGATAACTGGAGAAACAGCGATATGATGCTTAAAAATTTTGGATATAAGGAACAAAAATAGCATTTTTTTCATAGAATATAATTACCTTCAATGCTAAACATAATTACAGAGGTGATTATATGTTGGAACAACTAAGTTGGGATTTTTTCAAAAACACCGGAAACATTGAAGCTTTTTTAGAATATACAAAAATAAAGGAACTGAACGGTATTGACAAAGGAAATAGCAACATCAGGAATGATAATTAAAGAAACCAAAGTCGGCGAAGGAAATAAGATTTTTACCATTTTAACCGCCGAACACGGTAAAATTCAGGCAAGCGGTGCCGGAGTTCGCAGTTACAAAAGCAAGCTGGGCTCCGGATGTTCACTGTTTTGCTATTCGGATTTTATTCTGAAAAAAGGAAAAAGCAAGGATATTTACAGCATTGTATCGGCGGATAAGAAAATGGACTTTTTCGAATTACGATACGATATTGAAAAAGTGGCTTTGGTAAATTACCTTTGCGACCTTGTAAATTTTATTACCGTACAGGATGTGGAATGTGCCGATATTTTAAGGCTTCTGTTAAATACCGTGTACTACATAGAAAAAAACAGTTTTACCCCTAAGGTAAAACCGGTATTTGAAATACGATTAATGTGCGAAGCGGGGTTTACCCCTCGGCTTGAAAGCTGCAACAACTGCGGAAGTTCAGAAAACATCCATTATTTTTCTGTGGAAGAAGGCATAGCAGAGTGTTCAATATGTCGCAAAACATCCAACATTTCCTGCGGAACTTTGAATGCTATGCAATATATTGCCACAACAAACCCAAAAAATATTTTCAGCTTTGATGCAGATAACTTAATTATACATGAGCTTTCAGTTTTTGCAGAACAGTACATTTTACACCATATATGTCATATACCAAAATCATTAATTTATCTTAAATCCTTGTAAATTATAAAATAATAAAACCGTCCACTAAGGACGGTTTAAATTTTAAATCTTTAAGCTTTCTATACAGAATTCAATATCTCACAACTTTTACTATAATCTCTTAATAACACATAAACTCATTTGCGGAGATTTTTCTTATTGTGTCTGTTACTGACAACTTTAAACGCAAATACAGACATTACAGCAGCTACTAACATTGTAAATATATTCTTTTTTTTCATTAAAATCCCTCTTTCTGCTATAAATAAGCGTCTATATGTATATTATATAAATCACCATACATTTTGTCAACAAAAAAACTGTTATTTTAAAAAAAATCCTGCCCCTTTTAACCAAGAGGCAGGAATTCATTAATCTTATTCAACTGTTGCTACTACAATAATCTGATTTACCTCATATACGCCATAGTTTGAAGTACCTACCACAACTACTGACATTCCCTGCTTCAAGTTTTTAAATTCAGTTATGCGGGAAGATGTTGAGTCTGTAATTTTTACAGATGATTTTACAACTGTCTGAACCTCACTTACTGTTCCTGTTGCAGGATCTGTCACACGAAGTCCCATAGCGTAACCTGTTGGGTGAATGTATGTTATAACACCTGTCATTGTAGGACTTACTACAAGTGACTGACTTGATATTGTCTTGATTTTTGTACCGTCAAGTCTTACGTCAGCAGTTGCACCAAGACGCAAATCGTACACCGTACAATCAGCAGTTCCGTCTACTGTAAACTTTGTGTCCGATGTTATGCTATATGTGTTTTCAGCAGTAGCTGTTTTGATTGTAAGCTCTGAATTTGATGCAATAACGATTTTTGTTATTGTTCCGGTTATACTTGATGAAGCACTTGTAGCAATCAATGAATCTATTCCACCGTTTACAAGAGTAATTGTAACAGAATCTCCTACTGCCAATGAACGGAAATCTGAAGTTGCATTATTTCTGATGACTTTTGCTTCATCATTAAAGATATACTCTGCTTCTGTTCCGTCTTTATGCTCAACTACTGCAATTACATCATTTGAAGAAACTTCAATTCCCTGTAGTGTACCTGTAATTTTTTTAGAACCTGTTTCCACAGAAATTTCTGTAATATAACCACCCTGAACTGTAATAGTAGCATACATACCTGTTTTAATATCGGAATATGTAGAAATTTTGTTATCAACATAGTAGATACATGCATCAGGATTAATTGTATAAGTATTTACCCCTGTTGAAGATTTCAAAGAAATCTTTTTGGCACCGGAAACTTCCGCCATTGTGGAAATTGTGCCGCTTACTGTCTGATACAGGTTTGATGTGACACCGTCTATGTATCTTATTTCCTTATCCTGATAATGAACCCTTACATACTGACCAATAGCTACATCACTTAAGTCCACTATTTTACCATCTATTTTAATTATAACATCATCAGGAAGCTCAATACTCTTTGAAACGCCCTTTACCGACAAAGTAACATTTGCCGCATCCTTTGATTCAACAGTACCCTCTACTGTATTTGTATCCATGTATTCTTCTGCACGATACATAACTGTAGAAATCATTGCACGAGTAAGTTCTCCTGAAGGAACAAACCTATTTTCTTCCATACCGTTCATAAGACCGCATTCAGAAACATATTTAACATATGCTTTTGCAGAAGAAGGAATTGAACTTGCATCTGCAAAATCCAACACAATTACACTGTTTGCAAGGGCATCCTTTTCGCCACCAACAAGTTTTGTAAGCAAAATAGCTGCTTCATATCTTTTAAGCGGCTGATCCTTTGTACTGTTTGATATGTAGCTTGAAAGCTCATCAGAAGCAAGCACACCTGTATACAAAAGATATGAAACTTCTGCCTTGTATGTTATATCGTAAGCTGACAAAACAGACTCATACTGTTTTAGTGCAACTTCGCGGTATTCTTCATTTACATCTTCATCAACACCCATAATACGAGCGGCAATAATAAGAGTTTCCATATGTGTTACCGGTCTGTCGGGCTTGAAAGTTCCATCTGTATAACCTTTTAAAATTCCACGACCTACCATATTATCTATAGCATCTTTTGCCCAGTTGTGTCTTGACTCGAGATCGGGGAAAGTTGCCGCACTGACTGTAGAAACCATACCCACAACCAGTATAACTGTTATAAACAGCGAGATTAATTTTTTCAATTTCATTGATATCCCTCCATTTGTAGTTGGTATTTATACCTATCTACAATATATTGTATCACAACAAAAATAAAATAGCAACAACAATTTGTAAAAATGGAAAATATTTATCATTGAATTTTTGAATAAAATAATGTATTATCGTATTCGTGGTTGACATAATGTTGCATAAAAAGTAAACCTGCTGAATCGGCAACATTTATCAACAAAAAAATCCAAGGAGGAAAACATAATGAGTAATATCAAAAGAGTGCTATCTTTAATGATAGCGTTTATTATGACAGCTATGATAGCAATACCTGCAGTATCAGCATCTGTCTTGCCCGAAGATGTAGTTGGTACTAAATACGAAGAAGCAGTAGAGCTTTTAAATGCTCTTGAAATTATGGTGGGCGACGACACAGGTGAATTCAGGCTTGAAGACCACATAAAGCGTTCAGAGGTTGCTAAAATTGCAACAGCAATTGCAGGACTTACAGACGTTGCTGAAAGCACAAAGGCACAGGCAAACTTTCCTGACGTAGCAGCAAGTCACTGGGCAAACGGATACATTAATGTATCACAGGCGCAAAACTTTGTTATAGGTGATGACACCGGTAAATTCCGTCCGGACGATAACATCACTTATGCAGAAGCCGTAACAATTATGATGCGAGTTTTAGGATACGAACCTGCCGCAAAATCAAACGGCGGATTTCCAACAGGATACCTTGTAACAGCAGGCTCAGCAGGACTGTTTAAAGGCGGTATCTCTGCACCTACAAACTCAATAGCTACAAGAGGCATTGTTGCACAGCTTGCATACAATGCACTAACAATTAATCTAATGGAAAAAACTGGCTACGGCGCGTATGAAAACTACGAAGTAGTAGACAAGACATTGCTTTTTGACAAGCTTGATGTAGAGAAGCTTACAGGTCAGCTTGTTGCCACAAGCGAAACAACTCTAAGCGGAGCATCTACACTAAGAGACAACCAGGTACAGATTAAGGTTGACGGTACAGTAAAGACATATACCACAAACATTGACGCATCTGAACACATTGCAAGAAATGTTGTATTCTATGTTCAGGAAGAAGCAAATGGTGATTACAACATTATTTTAATTTCAAACAACAAAAGCAAAAATGAAGAAATTGAAATTAAAGCGGACCATATAGAAAAAATTACAAGCACATCTGTTTCTTACTGGAAAGACAAAGAAAATGACAAAAAAGCAACAACTGTAACAGTTAAAGAAAACCCGACAGTATTCTACAACGGCGTTGTAGTAGACCTTGACATTACAGAACTTGAGGCACTTGAAAGTGGCAAAATTGCTTTGCTGGATACAACAAGTGACGAAATATTCGACTATGTATTTGTTACAGAATACAGAAATATTATAGTAGATGAAGTATCACTTACAGGTAACAGAATTACAGACAAATTCAATCTTCTTACACTTACACTTGATCCCGAAAATAAGGATTTGACATTCGGCATATACAAAGACGGTAAGAAAATCGGTCTTGAAGACATTAAGGAATGGGATGTTCTTTCAGTAGCGGCAAACGACCACAACATTTCAGAAGCAACAGTTATAAAAGTATATGTAAGCAATGAAAAAGTAACAGGTAAAATAGAAGAAATTGAGGACGGTATGTTCCGAATTGGTGACAAGCTGTTCGAGGTAGCTGCGAACTACACTGAAGCTAACCAGCCTGAACTTAAGCTTGGTGACGAAGGCACATTCTACCTTGATATTGAAGGTAAAATTGCGGCAGTAGACACTCAGACAAAAGCAGGCAGCAACTATGCTTACCTTGTAAACGCAGGTGTTAAGGGTTCACTTGACACACAGGTTCAGTTTGAAATATTCAACAAAAAAGGTGAAACAGTTATACTTGAAGGTGCTTCAAAGCTTAAGATAAACAGCACAACAGGACTTAAGGGCGAAGCCGTTATAAACGCAATTAAAGAAGCAAACGAAGGCGAAATTGCACAGCTTATAACTTACGATACAAACACAAACGGCGAAATTTCATATATTAACACAGCATCACTAAACGAATCATCAGGTACACCGCTTAAAAACACATTCTCACTTGACTATGTATCTGAAAATGCAAAATACAATGCCGCATCCAAAAAATTGGGCGGATTTAATGTAAATTCTTCAACATTGGTATTTGAAATCCCTGCAGACGCAGAAGACAGCGAAGAATACTCAGTACGCACAATTGATATGTTTGTAGACAAGTCAACTTACGATGTGGAAATTTACGATTTGACAGAAGATTTGACAGCAAGTGTAATGATTGTTAAAAACTCTGCAGGAGTTGTAAATGCGGATTCTTCAATTGCGATTGTTAACAAGATAGCATCAGCTACAAATGCCGACGGTGATGAAGTTCACAAGCTTTATGCATTCCAGGACGGCAAGGAAATCGTTATCAACGCAAAGGACACTGATACTCTTGTAAAAGAAGGTTCAACACTTCAGACAGGTGACATTATTCAGTACCAGAAAAATTCTAAGGGTGAAATCGACAAGATTACCCTACTGTTTGACAGAAATGACAGAGCAAGCGACGAAGTAGAAGTTATGACAGAAGTAGAAGGCACAGAAATGGTAACAATTATCGGTACAGTAACAAAGAAATTTGCAAACTCTATGAACATTGTTGCAAACAATATGCCTGAAACAAACCTTGACATTTCATCAGCAAAAGTTTACGTTTATGACGCAAGCAAGTCTGAAAGAGCACAGGTTAAGGTTGCAGACACAAGCTATATTACAAAGTTTGACGAAGCACAGCCTGAAAAAGTATTTGTAAGAATGTACAAAGGCGTTGTAACAGAAATTGTTGTAATAAGCGAAGTTTAATGTGTAATTAAAAATCTACAAATCTCCTTTTATTAACATGAAATGACCTATGCTTTTGCATAGGTCATTTTTTATTTTTATTTAATTGTCTCATGTCCGACTAAAATAAGCTTTCACCTATTATTTAGCACGAGCTTCTTTAATCTTTTCGATAAATTCTCTACCGATACGTGTAATTGAAGCATAGTCGCCTGTTTTAGCGCCGCCTGTAAGAGCACCGCCTGCACCTACTGCAACCGCACCGTTTTTAATCCATTCGCCAACGTTGTTAACGTCAACACCGCCTGTAGGCATCAATTTCGCCTGAGGAACAGGACCTTTGATAGCCTTAAGAATCTTAGGACCAAAAGCTTCACCGGGGAATACCTTAACGATGTCAGCACCTGCTTCCATAGCAGCTACAACTTCTTTAATTGTCATAGCACCGGGCATTGATGCAACTCTGTATCTGTTACAAAGCTTAACTGTTTCAGGGTCAAAGTATGGGCTTACGATGTAGTTAGCACCACTAAGAATTGCGATACGAGCTGTTTCGCTATCCATAACTGTACCTGCACCAAGGATAATATCCTTAGGGTCATAAGCTTTTGCAACTTCTTCAATTACTTTATGCGCATAAGGAACTGTGAATGTCATTTCGATTGCAGCAACGCCGCCTTCGATACAAGCATCTGTAATTCTCTTAGCCTGGTCTGCACTGTCTGCACGAACAACAGCAACAATACCGCAGTCAGTAATTCGTGTAATAATTTTCTCCTTATCCATTATGTAATCTCCTTTATCTTTGTTAATATTTTATCTATTACCATAAAAAATCGGAACGGTAAAAACCGTTCCGAAAACGTCATATAAATGTCGATTCGGGCAAGTCGTCACCCAAAAGCATATGTATTTGACTTAAACTTATTTAGGCTGTTTACCGATGTATGCCAATATACCACCGTCAACATACAAGATGTGACCGTTAACAGCGTTTGAAGCTTCGGAAGCCAAGAATACTGCAGGACCTGCAAGTTCTTCAGGATCCAACCATCTGCCTGCTGGTGTCTTAGCGCAGATAAATGAATCGAATGGGTGCTTAGAACCGTCAGCCTGTGGTTCTCTTAGAGGTGCAGTCTGAGGTGTAGCAATGTAACCAGGGCCGATACCGTTACACTGAATGTTGAATTCACCGTATTCTGAGCAGATGTTTCTTGTAAGCATCTTAAGGCCACCTTTAGCAGCAGCGTATGCAGAAACTGTTTCACGACCAAGTTCAGACATCATTGAGCAGATGTTGATGATCTTACCGTGACCCTTCTTAATCATTGAAGGAATAACAGCCTTAGAAACGATAAATGGACCGTTAAGGTCAATATCAATAACCTGTCTGAATTCTGCAGCAGTCATTTCATGCATAGGAATTCTCTTGATGATACCAGCGTTGTTAACAAGGATGTCGATAACGCCAACTTCTTCTTCAATTTTAGCAACCATAGCGTTAACTGCATCTTCATTTGTAACGTCACATACATAGCCCTTAGCTTCAATGCCTTTTTCTTTGTATGCAGCAATACCTTTGTCAACCAATTCCTGGTTGATGTCATTAAATACGATTTTAGCACCTGCTTCAGCAAAACCTGTTGCAATAGCAAACCCGATACCGTAAGATGCGCCTGTTACAAGAGCAATCTTACCTTCCAAACTGAATGGATTTTTCATTGTAAATTCCTCCCAAAATATATTTCTTTAAAAACCACGAATGTGATATTTTCATACACCTAAATAATACCACTTTATAAAATTGCTGTCAATACTCAACTTGCCACATTTGGTTAATTTTTACATCATTTTTTATCTACATTATCCCAAAAGCATAATTTTGTTAGTGAATTTTACCCAAAAACTTTTACAAAAAATCCGAAAATTGACAAAAATGTGCCGAAAATGCCTTGAAATAAAGGAATTTCAAGGGTTTGTGCCGTATATAATAATATAGAAAATTTTTCAGGAGGTTCGTTTATGTACATAGTAGCATTAAACGGAAGTATAAACAAAAACGGCAACTGTCGCTTCTTGATTGACACAGTTTTAAACGATTGCAGGGAAATGGGAGCAGAAGTTGAAGTAATTAACATACACGAAGCGATTATGGATTCAAAGACTCCCTTTTGTATACAGTGTAGCAGCCCTTGCGAGGGTAAATGCTATAAGGGCACAAAATTAGGTGATGCATACGACAAGGTTGCCAAAGCCGATGCGGTAATTATTGCAAGCCCTGTTTATTTTGCAAGTATGTCCGCACAGTTAAAAGCTTTCTGGGACAGAAGCAGTGAATATCGCAAAGCAAAGGCTTTTGTGGGTAAACCAACAGGATTTATTACCTGCGGTCATTCACGCTTTGGAGGGCAGGAATCAACACTTCATTCTATGCAATCTTCCGCCCTTGTACAGGGTATGACAATTATAAACAGCGGAAGTGCCGAATATGACGCGGGCCACATAGGAATTTCTGCACAGGCACCCGCAAACAAGGATGAATTTGCAATTTCACGTTGTCATTCCATGGCAATAAGAATAATGAACGAAATCAAAAAATAAGGACTGATTTTATGAACGTCAGACAAATGCTTGAAAAGAGAGAAGAGGAAACCTTAAGCCCCTTTGCCACACGTGCAATAAATTCAAAAGGGCGAAAGGTCAAGGTTGAAAAGTGTGACCTTCGTACAGAATTCCAACGCGACAGAGATAAAATTCTTCACTCTAAATCATTCCGCAGACTAAAACACAAAACACAAGTGTTCTTAACCCCGGAAGGTGACCATTACCGTACAAGGCTTACTCATACGCTTGAGGTTTCGCAGATTGCACGCACTATTGCAAGGGCACTTTGCCTTAACGAGGACTTGACAGAAGCAATAGCCTTAGGACACGACCTTGGTCACACACCATTTGGCCACTCCGGTGAAAGAGGGCTTGATAAAATATGCCCTAACGGCTTTAAGCACAACATTCAAAGCCTGCGTGTTGTTGATATTCTGGAAAACGACGGCGAAGGAATGAACCTGACATTTGAAGTCAGGGACGGCATTGTTACACATACTGACGACACTATGCCCAAAACAATTGAAGGACAAATTATACGTATTGCAGACCGCATAGCATATATAAATCACGATATTGACGATTCAATTCGTGCAGGAGTTATAAGCTATGGTGACATTCCAGGTGAATTTAAAAATTTTTACGGCAACTCAAGGTCTGACCGCATAAGCTCAATGATACATTCTGTTGTTGAAAACAGTCAGAACAGCACGGAAATAAAAATGGACGATAAAAGCTATGAAATGCTTATGAAACTACGTGAATTTATGTTTGAACGGGTATATATGAACCCATTTGTACGCGCAGAAGAACAAAGGGCGCACAACATAATATCCGAACTATACTATCACTTCTTAAAACATCCGGATGCTATGCCAAAAGACTACATCAAGGGCGATGCACATCAGGATGTATGTGATTATATTGCAGGTATGACCGACACATACTGTGTACACAAGTTTAATGAGCTTTTTGTACCCAAGTCGTTTACTGTATTTTAATGTATATAAAGGCTTTTTTTCGATAATAATATAAAAAATATGGAATAAAAAAGGGTTTTTTATGTTTATGTCGAAATATATAATTGCTGATTTGCGATTTTATGAAAGGAAGGGCAACAGATGGCGTTATATTTTTCGGAAGATTATCTTCAAGAATTAATTGACAAAAACGACATTGTAGAATATATTTCCCGAAGTGTACACCTGAAGCGTGCAGGCAGTACATTTAAGGGCTTGTGTCCTTTCCACAAAGAAAAAACTCCGTCCTTTTCCGTTTCACCGGACAAGCAGCTCTTTTATTGCTTTGGTTGCGGCAAGGGTGGCACGGTAATTAACTTTGCAATGCAACAGGAAAATCTGGACTTTGTGGAAGCAGTAAAGTTACTTGCCGAAAAGTGCGGGATGGAGCTTCCCGACGACGACCGCAGAACAAATGAAAATAATTTAAAAAAACGACAGACTATATATAAAATCAATTCAATATCCGGCAGATTTTTCTATGATAAATTGTTTGAACCCTGCGGTGAAGCCGCAAGAGATTATATAAGCCGCAGACAAATGGCACAGGCAACAGTAAACCGCTTTGGCATTGGCTATGCACCTGACGGAAATGCACTTTTAAAGTATCTTCGTGAACAGGGCTTTTCAGACGACGAAATTGTAGAAAGCGGTGTTGTGGGAAAATCTGAAAACGGAGATATTTATGACCGCTTTCGCAACAGACTTATGTTTCCTATTATAGACATCCGAAAAAACATAATAGGATTTGGAGGCAGAGTTCTGGACGATTCAAAGCCAAAATACCTTAATTCTCCGGAAACTGCAGCATTTAACAAAAGCTACAATCTTTTTGGTCTTAACTTAGCAAAAAACTCTGCAGAGGATTATCTTATTCTTGTTGAAGGTTATATGGATGTTATACAGCTTCACCAGCACGGAATAAACAGTGCAATTGCAACTCTTGGCACAGCGCTTACTCCCGAGCAGGCAAGAATAATAAAAAGACACAAGGCAGAAGTAATAATAGCCTATGACAGCGATGAGGCAGGACAAAAAGCTACACAAAGAGCAATAGAGCTTTTAAACGAAGAAGGGTTAAGAGTACGTGTTCTTACAATGGCCGAAAGCAAGGACCCGGATGAATATATAAAAACAAACGGTGTGGGGGCTTTTCGAAAACTCATTGCAGATTCTCAGGAACAAATAGAGTATAAAATCAAAAAGCTAAAGGCAAAATACAACCTTGATGACATAACTCAAAAATCAGAATATGTCAACTTGGCGGCAAAGGAATTCAACACCATAAAAAGTCCTGTAGAACAGGAACTTTATGTCAAGAAAATCTCTGCTGAAACGGGAGTTTCTCCTGAAAGTATATTTGCCGAAATGGCAAGACTTCGTGCAATATCCGACAAAAACAAAGAAATAAGTAATTTCCGCAGTCAGTCTGCAATACGCACACAAAGGCCTTCTGATATGAAACGGCAACAATGTATAAATGCACAAAAGCTTTTACTTAATATAATGTGCTACAACAAAACTCAGGCACAATATATTATGGAGCATCTTTCCGATTCGGATTTTGACGAAGAATTGAATCAGATTTTTGCTATATTAAAGGCAATACATTCAACCGGCACAACCCCAGATGCACGCATTATCGTTTCGTCTTTTCCCAACACACCATTGGCGGCAGAGGTTTTGCACGATGACAAAAACATCGACGATGTGGAAAAGGCAACAAAACAATCAGTTGAAATAATTATTAATTACAATAAAACAAAAAATTTGCAAAATGCACTGAAGAATGACGAGCTATCGTCTGCTGATAAACTTAATCAGATTAACGAAGTATTGAGCAACAAAGGAAAGGGTGGAGAGAATGACAGCGAACAATAAGGACGCAAATTCCACAGTTAACAAGAAAAATATTATTAAAGACTTACTTGAAAAGGGTAAAAAGAAGGGTATGCTTACCTACAAGGAAATTACAGATTCCCTTGAAGAAATAGAGATTGAACCCGCACAAATGGATGCAATATATGAAAATATTGAATCTATGGGTATTGAAATTATAGGTAATATGGAAGAAGAACTTGAGGCAATAAAGGAAGAGGAAACTGAAATTGACCTTACAATACCGGAAGGCATTGCTCTTGATGACCCGGTAAGAATGTACCTTAAAGAAATAGGTAAGGTTCCGCTTCTTTCACCGGAAGAAGAACACGATCTTGCGAAAAAAATGTCAGAAGGTGACGAGGAAGCGAAAAAAATGCTTTCCGAAGCAAACCTTCGACTTGTTGTAAGCATTGCCAAAAGATATGTAGGTCGCGGAATGTTGTTCCTTGACCTTATTCAGGAAGGTAACCTTGGTCTTATAAAGGCCGTCGAAAAGTTTGACTACCAGAAGGGTTACAAATTCAGTACCTATGCGACATGGTGGATAAGACAGGCTATCACAAGAGCTATTGCCGACCAGGCAAGAACTATCCGTATTCCTGTGCATATGGTTGAAACCATAAACAAGCTTATCCGTATTTCAAGACAGCTTTTACAGGAGCTTGGCCGCGACCCATATCCGGAAGAAATTGCCAAGGAAATGAATTTATCCATTGACAAAGTTCGCGAAATTCAGAAAATTGCTCAGGAACCGGTTTCTCTTGAAACTCCTATCGGCGAAGAGGAAGACAGTCATCTTGGTGACTTTATTCCTGATGATGATGCTCCGGCACCTGCTGAAGCTGCATCATTCTCTTTGTTAAAAGAACAGCTTACAACCGTTCTTTCAACACTTACTCCAAGAGAAGAAAAGGTTTTAAGACTTCGTTTCGGTCTTGATGATGGACGAGCAAGAACACTTGAAGAAGTTGGTAAAGAATTTGA
>CAZNKU010000020.1:0-22389 GCA_964573775.1 uncultured Clostridiaceae bacterium
ATTCATCAACTCCCCTACCCCTCAATTTTGATGGTATTAAGGTACACTTTTGTGTAATATAGTAAATTGCAAAACAGCAATTTACTATAAGATAAAATAATAAGGATGTAACTTTTTCTTCCGCTTCCGTAAAAAGAATTTCAGCTTTATCTTTTGAATTTCACAAATATTTTAAATTTAAATTTAATTTTTCTAAGTATTTTAACAGTATTATTTTTTGTAAAAGAAAAAACAAAAAAAACAGGTTTATTTAAAATTTTAAGCGGAAAAAAGAGGATTCTAAGTATATACGTTGTTATCTTTTTAAGCAAATCTGCAACAAAACCAAGCACAGCAACCACAAATCTACTTACAGTATTGAAGTACAAAAAAGCACCAGAAAAAATTCCCAAAAGCATAAAAAAACGTATTTCACCGTCGTTGAATTTAAGGCATACAGAAAACATAACAACAGTTACTATAAGCCAGAAAACAACATCCCTTATAATTGTAAACACCGCTTTTTGGGGTACAAATTTAACCGAAACTTTAAGTGTATCGTAAATCAAAGCAAAAACCGCACCAATCACAAAGAATACAAAAAACAAAAAAAGCTGGTGCCATATATCCGTATACATATGTTCACCTATCGGAATATTTTTGAAAACAAGCCTCCCGACTTGCCTCCATAGCTGTTATTGAAAACACAGCTGTCTATTTCGCCTTCTACAACAAGTTCACCCGTATCTACATTAAGCTTACTTATGTGAAGGTCTGCGCCCTTTACAACCAATGCCCCCGCACAGGTTATGGCGGTGAAATTTGTTTCATCAAAGTTATCTATATCATCAACACCTGAAACGCTTAATTTGCTTCTGTCCTCAAGTATAATGTTACATACCTGCCGTTCCTTCTGATTTTTGCGGTCTTCCATAAAAATCACTCCCAAAATATTATATTTTAATATATTGGGAGTGAACAAAAAATATTACAAAATAACTTTATACAGCTCTGCCGCCTCGTTTTTAAGTACATGCTCGGCAACATTTACAATTTCTGCCTTAAAAATCTTTTCACCAAAACGAATTTCCAGAACGTCTCCTGCCTTTACGTCAACAGATGCTTTTGCAACCCGTCCGTTTACGGAAACCCTACCCTGGTCACAAGCCTCATTTGCAACAGTTCTTCTTTTTATAATTCTTGAAACCTTTAAAAATTTATCTAATCTCATATTAACTCCTTAATTACATCAAGTGAAATCTACGGAATAATTTTAATATTTTTTCACCCTTAGGAAGCATACGCACATCGTCTTCTTTAAACGCTTTTACAACAAGTAATATTGCAAAGTATACAAAAACTGCCACAATTACGGACACACCAAGTGCCACAACTGTACCGTAGCCTACAACTCCGTTATAGAGAAAATGTACAACAACTCCCATAACTCCGCCAGCAAAAACAGGCTTTACAACAAATTCAACTATATTGAATTTACACTTTGTTTCTTTAATAATCCAGAACATATTAAGCAGCATAACAGTACAGTAACATACCATTGTACCAATTGGTGCACCGTCTATATTTATTTCCGGCACAGCAACAAGGTTATAGTTTATAACAACCTTTATAATACCGCCTATAATCATATTAATTACAGGTATTACCGTTCTGCCGTATGCCTGAAGTATGGATGTGGTAATCTGCAGAAGTGATACAAAAACAATTGAAATTGCAAGCTTTTGCAAAAGTGTGGTTGCCAATGTATCGTGGAAAACTACCTGTAAAATAGGTGATGCAAGAACATACATACCTATTGCACATGGTATTGCAAACAATATTGTAAGTTTTAAAACAGTATTTACCGCACGTTGTGCACCCAAAGAATCCTTTTTAGCCAAGGCTCCCGCAATAACGGGAACAACACTCATACCAAGTGCTACTACCATTGTAAGCGGAAAATTAAACAAAGTAAGTGCTTTACCCGTATACATTCCGTAAAGAGAGTTTGCAAGCTGTTCATTCATTGAAGTTCCTGCAAAGTTTTCAATAACTGAGCCATACTTTGCCATAAACTCAGGTGTAAGGTTAGTGATATCCTGTAATCTTCGCATTACAGTAAACATATCCGCAAGGTTTGTAAGTGATGAAACCGATGCACCTATTGTAATCGGCACCGCTATACGAATAAGCTTTTTTGTAATATTTCTATACGAATCCGTAACCTCCCCTGGCATATAGGATTCTTTCTTTTTCTTATACATTATATACATTACAAGCAATGAAAAAAAGCCCAGAACAGTACCCATTGTTACGCCAAATACTGCACCTGCAGAAGCCTTTTCCACAGAATGACTCATAAACATCCACGCAAAAAGATAACCGAATATAAGCTTACCCAAAGCCTCTGTAACTTCCGATATTGCAGTAGGATACATATTTTGTCTGCCCTGAAAATAGCCTCTAAAAACTGCCATAAATGACACACAAAGAACAGCCGGTGCTATGGCACGGATTGCATCAAACGAACGGGTATTTTTAATCCAACCGGAAATAACATCTGCTCCAAAAAACAAAAACAGACTTCCTACCACACCTATAACTGCAAGTATACATATTGCCACTTTAAAGACACGGTCAGCCTCCTGCTTTCTGTTAAGTGCAAGACTTTCCGCAACCATTTTGGAAATTGCTGTGGGAAATCCGGCAGTAGCCACTATAAACATTATTGTATAAATCTGATATGCGGAATTAAAAAGCCCCATACCGTCATTTTCTATGAGATTTGCAAGTGGTATTTTGAAAAATGCCCCTATAAATTTAACGAAAAGTGCGGCTATAACAAGTATAAAAGCACCTTGTACAAACGATTGTTTTTTGTTATCTGACATCGGTTTAACCTCCCTGTACTATTACATATTACTACATTTATGTTAAATTGACAAGAAAAATTTGCAAAAAGACTTTTATTTTAATATTTTTTTTGTTATAATATTATAATGTATAAATTATGGCTTTGTGTGCCGTGAGTATAAAAAAGGTGATTATTATGAAAAAAATTATCAGCTTGATATGTGTAATACTTTCAATATGCACATCCGTAAATACAATTGTATTTGCAGATGTCGTTTACGATGAAAACAATACACTTTTGATCTACAGTGACCAATATTATGGTTCGGATGTAATGACTGTACCAAATGTAAGCAAGCAGGATGCAATTGATATTGCTGTTACTTTTATAAAAGACCACTGTTTTGAAATTGCCGACAGTATCAGCGTGGAATCCGTAAGTATTTCACACACAAAATCTTATCCATACGGCTATAACATTACCTTTCCCAGAATTATTAATGGTATTGTTTACAGAGAAAACAACGTATCATTTTTTATAGATAGCAAAAACGGACAGATTGTTTCCTTTATAAAAAACTTTGACAGCAATATTCAAATTGAGGAAAGTACAGAGCTTATTGATATTGAAACTGCTGAAAATATATACAAGATTGCAGTAGGTATGAATCTGCAGTACAATAAAAAAATTGTTAACAACAAAATACGCACATACCTTACCTACACTGCTGATGATGTTATTATAAATGCTGCTACGCAAAACATTATTGTAACGCCCTACAGTATTCCTAAAGAAGGTTATTTTGATGTTTTAAATACTGCCGAAAAGGTTTCGGAGTATACAGACAACGGCACTGTACTTTCAATTTCCGATGCAAACAGCATAATACGAAATATGAGTGAGCTTGAAATATCTCACGAATATTCAATATCTTCAGTTGACTATCTGAAAAATCACGATGATACGCATCTTATATCCATACTTTACAAAAACGGCAACAATACAAAAAAAGTTACTCTTAATGCCCAAAACGGAGTTCTTGCAGAATACACGGATTCTTCCGTAGATATTTATACAGCTGTGAATAATTCCGAAGCTGTAGCTGAAGGTTTTGCCGCTAAATATTACGCCGATTATTCAAACCAGTTCCTTAAGAAAAAAAGCAGCGACGGTCAAAGTACCGCCTTACTTTACGAACGTACCGTTAACGGCATACCATACAAAAGCAACGGTCTTTATATATACTGTTTAAACGGTAAAATCAAGAATATTTCATTTGCATGGGATAATACAGAGTTTTCACCGGCCGACTACATAATTTCTGCGGATGAGGCATATGAACATTTTTTTGACAAATGCGGTCTTGAGCTTACATACTATAAACGCGACAAAGGTATTCTTACTCCGGTTTATCGCAAATCCTCAACTGGCACGGGTATTTTTGATGCAGAATCCGGAAGACATCTTAATTATGATGGAACTTTTTATATGAATCCCAAGGAAATTAACTACGGCGATATTAACCGTCACTATGCTGGAAATGTCGCCAAAAAGCTTTCAGACTGTGATATTTATGTTTCATCAGGTAATGTGTATCTTGATGATAAAATCACACAACAGGAATATTTGTTGCTTATAAGTGAATTTATTGACGGCACTAAACCGGTGCTTAATACAACGGGCGTGCTTAGTGATGACCAGGCAGAAATGCTGTACGCATATATGTATTCTAACGGTATTATGGAACGTAGCGAAGCAAACTATTCCGGTTATATCACAAGAGCTGATGCCGTAAAATATCTGCTGAGAATTTTAGGACACGGCACAGTCGGAGATATGTCGGAAATATTTATACCTCACTTCGCAGATGCCGAACAGGTACCCCAAAATCTTATTGGCTATGTAGAGCTTGCAAGAAGTCTTGGTCTTATAAACGGTTCTACAGACAACCGTTTTAAACCAAACGAACATTTAACAAACGGTGACAGTCTTATTATCATATATAACTATCTTACAAAACAGGGATGATTAAATGTATTACAAAGATATTATAAATGACAGATTTATAAAGCCTCTTTTAAATAAAAAAACTGGAAACGTAGGTGTTGAGCTGGAATTTCCCGTACTAAACACACAAAAACAGCCCATAGACAAAGCTGTTGCACTTGGGCTTTTAGATATGTTTTTACAAAGCGGCTTTAAAACCGAGGATACGGACACAGAGGACAACCCCGCTTTTATTACAAACAGTGACGGTGACTGTATATCATTTGACAATTCCTACAACAACATTGAATTTTCAATGAATTACGGTGATAATCTTAATGTTATAAAAGAAAGGTTCTGCACATATTTCAAAAAAGCACAGAGTTTTTTTAATCAACATGGATATATTATTACAGGTATGGGTACCAACCCTTACAAAAAGTATATCGACCAAAACCATGTAAGCTACCCTGTTTACAATATGGTTGACGAATATCTGCACAGGTTTAAGAATGATGAAACTCACGGATATCCTGACTTTCCCTCTTATCTTTCCTCTGTGCAGACTCATCTTGACATAAATGCAGAGGATTTACCGAAAACGGCTACCCTGTTTGCAAAAATCGACTTTCTCAGAGGGTTGCTATTTTCAAACTCTCCTGATTTTGATTTTGGTAAAACCTTGTGCTACCGTGATTTTTTGTGGGCAAAAAGTGCATTTGGCATTTGCAAAACAAACACAGGTGCGGTCGACGAGGAATACCGTACACTAGAGGATATTTTGGAAAGCTTTTACAAAAGGCATATGTTTAACTGTATAAGAGATGGAAAATACCAAAGCTTTTATCCTGTAAAAATAACAGAATACTTTAAAGATAATCCACCTGAAGATATAGAACAGTTTTTATCCTTCAGGCACATTGAAATAACCTGCAGGGGTACTTTGGAAATACGAAGTGACTGCACACAGCCACTTTATGACGCCTTTGCTCCTCCTGCATTTAACCTTGGTATTGCACATAATATCGAAAGAGCAATTTCTGTAACAAATGAACTTTTAAAAGATACTGATTTAACAAATTCATACCTTCGCCGTTGTGTATCGGAAGGCTGTGGAATAAATGAATTTTCAAAGGAACAGCTTGTGGCATATGCTTTTGATATGGTAACAATTGCCGAGGAAGGTCTTATAAAAAGAGGTCTTGGTGAAGAAGTACTTTTGAAATGTCTTTACAAAAGGGCTGAAGGGTTGCGGTGCCCTGCAATGTATATTCTTGAAAACAAAGATAAAATTGATGATGTAATTAAAAAATATTCAAAACTATAAATATACGGAGACGTAAAAAATGGAAAGTATTATTTTAGCTTTTAAAGTTGTATTCCCCATACTTGTGTATGTATCAATAGGTTACTTCTTTAAACAGATAAAGCTATATGACGGCAAAAGCATAAAAGTGGCAAACGACCTTGTTTTTAAGTTGTTTTTGCCCTGTCTTTTATTTTACAACATATACACAACAGAAATAAATGAAGTTTTTGATGTAAAGCTCATAGTATACGCATTGACATTTATACTGGTTCTTTTTATTTTGCTTATGGTTATTGTACCTTTTTTCATTAAGGACAACAGTAAATGCGGTGTGTTTATACAGGGTATTTTCCGTTCCAACTTTGTTTTATTCGGCCTGCCCGTAACAACGGCACTTATGGGTGAGGGCAATGCGGGACTTACTTCTATTTCCATTGCCTTTATAGTACCTTTATATAACATACTTGCGGTTGTATGTCTTGAACGGTTCCGCAAAAGCAAGGTAAATTTTTTAAATATTTTAAAGGGAATTATAAAAAACCCTCTTATAATAGCTTCACTTTTAGGTGTAATATTCCTTGTATTTAAAATTAAAATGCCCGATTTTTGCACCAATGTTGTAAGGGACCTTTCAAGAGTTGCTACCCCATTGGCACTTGTGGGACTTGGTGGTTCATTTACCTTCAGTGCAGTTAAGGGTAACATTAAAAAACTTATATGTTTGCTTATTTTAAAGCTTATTATTGTTCCCGTAGCAGCAATATTTTTAAGTGCCTATGTATTTGGATTTAGAGGTGCAGCAATTGTTATGCTTATAAGTGCATTTGCTTCACCTACCGCTGTATCTTCCTTTACCATGGCTCAGTCTATGGGCGGTGATTCTGACCTGGCGGCACAGACTGTTGTATTTACATCGGTATTTTCCATTTTAACCGTATTCATTATTGTTGTGGTTACAAAATCTTTAAATCTTTTTTAGGGGTGATATAATTGACTGTTGAACAATTGTTAAACGTAGTTACATCCTGGGCAGTAAGTATTGCATCAAGACTTCTGCTTGCAGGACTAGTGCTTTTTATAGGCTTCAGAATTGTAAAAATCATACTTAAAATAATGGACAAAAACCGTGGACTGAGCAAAATAGACCCATCTGTACGTTCATTTGCAAGAAATTCTGCCTCTATAGGTATGAAGGTAATGGTTCTTATTACTGCCGCAAGCATACTTGGACTTAATATGGCTTCTTTTATCACTATTTTAGGTACAGTCGGTGTTGCTGTTGGTCTTTCACTTCAGGGAAGCTTGTCAAACATTGCAGGTGGATTGATTATACTTATTTTCAAGCCATTTAAGATAGGTGATTTTATTACTGTTGCAGGTTCAAGCGGTACAGTAAAGGAAATTGGTATTTTCTACACGCATCTTTCAACAGCAGACAATTCAAAGGTTGTAATTCCAAACAGTCTTGTTTCAAATGAAACATTGATTAATGCAACTGAGCAAAAAGAACGCCGCATTGATATTACCGTTACAGTAAGCTATGATTCCGATATTCAAAAAGTTAAGGATATTCTTTTAAACATTGCGAACAGTCATCCCGATGTTTTGCAGGAGCCTGCTCCTCCTCTTGCACGTGTTTTGTCACACGGACCTAATTCTTTGGAATTTACTTTCCGTGTATGGTGCAAATCCGAAAACTTCTGGAACGTGAAATTTGACTTGTTGGAATCCGTAAAAGCAGAATTTGATGCAAATGGTGTTTCAATACCTTATCCTCAACTGGATGTACATTTAGACAATAAGGATGTTAAATAATGGATAAAAATTTTCTTGATATGATTAAGCTGTTTTCATATGGTGCTACCGGTGTGGAAAACAATGTCCCTTACGACTTTGACTTTGAAAAAGTTATGTTTTACGCCAATGAACAGGGTGTTTGGCAAATTGTTTTTTATGCAATTGAAAGGCTTAAAAAAGATGAAAAAATTAATATTGATGAAACCTTTTATGAAATCACAAAAATGCAGGTTCTTATGTCCTGCCTAAAAAACACAGAAAAAATTGATTTTTCACATAAAATAATTGACGAGCTTAACAAAAACGGCATAGAAAACTGTGTTATAAAGGGTGAAAGTCTTGCAAACCTTTATTACAAGCCCGAGTGCAGAATTTCAAGTGATGTTGATATTTATATAGGTGATGGAGATGACAAAAAAGCCTGTGAAATTTTAAACAGCTTTGGTTATGTAATCGAACAAAAGTCAGACGACGCCAACCACTACAACTGTATGCACAAAATACACGGCGAGCTTGAATTGCACACCACGCTTTATTACAAAATAATTCAGGAAACATGGTTTAAAAATATAAAATTTGTATCCGAGCCTTTTATAAAGTACGAAAATTACAGCACTTTAGGATACACAGACGGCTGTATTAACGTAGCTTTGCACAGTATAAACCATTTTCTTGCATCAGGCTTTGGTGTAAGACACATTATGGATTTTATTCTGTACATCAATAAATTTTATGATAAAATTGATATTGAAAAATTTACTTCTGTTATGAAGAATCTTAAATATTATCATTTTATTGAGGTTATTGTGGGTATTGCAAAAAATCACTTTGGTGTAGAATGCAAACTTGATGTAAAATATACGTCTGAAGAAGCTGAAAAGGTACTTTCCTTCATCTATGCGGGTGGTCTGTTCGGCCACAAGCAAATGGATGCAAACACATTTGAAATATACACAAGTATGAGGATATCAAATAACGAAGGAAAAAACCCCGAAAAAGTTATGAGAAACTGGAGAAGAAAAAATGTTATGAAGGCACTTTCATTTGCACCGTCAAAAATGTATGTGTACTACCCGTACTGCAGTAAAAACAAATTGCTTTTACCTGTGGCGTGGTGTAACCATATAGGCTACATTTTTAAAACTGCCTTTAAAAGAAGAAAAATTGTAAGTGATGTAATCAAATACAAAACTCCTGAAAAAAATGAGGCAATTGAAAAGAAGCTTAAACTATTCAAAGACCTGGATATGATTTAAAATACCAAAAATGGACTGTAGTAATTTTTCTACAGTCCATTTTTTCAGGATTCCATTTGTTTTGCCAGAAAACCTGCCGCTGTCTGTGCAAGTTTTTCCTGTACCTCACCGTATTTTTCGTTACCGTCTTCAGATAAAAATACTACAGACCCTATGGTGTCACCCTCTGAAATTATAGGACACATAAGCCCTGCAAAATATCTTTCTCCTCCATCTACAACATTAAGCTTTTTGCTCATGCCCTGCTTTGAAACATAAGTTTCCTTTTCCTCTATTTTTGTTTCCATATCAACAGATATTTTTTTATCTAAAAGTTCTTTTTTGGATGCGCCGGATACAGCTATAACATTATCCTTATCTGTTATACATATTCCGTGGCCTGATGTTTTTGAAAGTATTTCCGCATACTGACTTGCAAACACACCAAGCTCACCTATTGGTGAATATTTTTTGAATATAACCTCTCCCTCTCTGTCTGTATAAATTTCAAGAGGGTCTCCTTCACGGATTCGCATTGTACGGCGTATTTCTTTAGGTATTACAACACGACCAAGGTCGTCTATTCTTCTTACAATTCCTGTTGCTTTCATATGAAAAATGCTCCTTTTGGTTAATTTTACATTATTATTGTGTGCAGACAAGGAATTTTTATGTAAAGAAAAAAATGGAATAATTTTTACTAAAACACAAAATATTATTGGTAATTATTGACTTTTACATATTTAAATGATATAATTTTACAGTAAATGGTACATATTTATATGTGCAAATTTTTATTGTGAAAGGATTAGAAAAATGAAGAGAGTTTTATGCTTAATCACACTACTAGCTATGGTACTTACAATAGCACCTATGAATGTTTTTGCAGCAGATGAAGAAACAGTAGCTATATCTTTTACCGATATTACTGATGCAGACTATTGCACAAAAGCTGCAACTGCACTTGCTAAACTTGGAATTTTAAAAGGTTATCTAGACGGTTCATTTGGTCCCGAAAAAACAATTACAAGAGCTGAAATGGCAACCGTTGTATGCAGAATGATTCAGAGAGAAGAAGACGCTGAATATACAGTTGGTAAAACAGATTTTAAGGATGTTAAAGAAGACCATTGGGCAAGCGGTTTTATAAATATTGCCGCAAGACATAAAATCATAAACGGCTATGGTGATGGTGAATTCCGTCCAGAAAACAAGGTTAACTTTGAAGAAGCTGTTAAAATGGTAGTTTGTGCTTTTGGTTACGAAAAGGGGCTTGAAGCAGACCCTAACGACTGGACTGCTGTATACTTTGAAGCTGCATCTAAAAATGGTATTCTTAAAAACCTTAAAGGTAACAAATGGCAGCCTGCTACACGCGCTGATGTAGCCGTTATGGTATACAATGCTATGGACACTCAGGGCATGCATTCTAAAATCCCTGCTATACCTACTACTTCTGTTGAAGGCGGAAAAGTTGTTTCAGGTACAAAGGTAAAGATTTCATCAGTTACTATAGGCTCAGATGTTTACTATACAATAGACGGCTCTACTCCTACTATTAACAGCACAAAATACACTGTACCGTTGGTAATTAAAGAACCTACTGTTGTTAAAGCTATTGCTGTCAAAAACGGTGTTATTTCATCAGATGTTATGAGTGTTGAATATACAATAAAATAGAAGGCTATTTTGTCAGCTACGCCTCAAAGTACACAAAACGGTTTACCAACCGAATAACTATTACAGACTGCCCCACATTTGGGGCAGTCTTTTATTGTGTATAAACGAAAAGAAATCCGTATATACATACGGATTTCAACATATTTCTTTACTAAACTTTAAGCATAATTTATACTATAAATCTTTTCAATATAATTCGATGTCTTTGAACGATCATCGCCAGAATCATATCCTTATTCAAGAATAAATTCAACAAAGCTCTCTGGTCTATGAAAATCAGGCTCAGGTGAATCAATAGGTGCGTATGAAACATAGTGTTTTACAGCAGTATCCACACCAACTTTATAAAGGTTTCCGTACATTTTCTTTGTGTGGCATCCGAAAATGCCGTCTATAAAGCTGAATGGCACAAAGTACTGTATAATCCAGTTCCCTTCTTCAACATAAGATTCTATATTAAAAAACCTGTTGTTTACCTCAGGGTTAACAAAGTTGTATCTGTCTGTACGGCAACCCATATACATAGTACCAAAAGCATTAAATTCAAAATTTAAGTAATGTGGGTCGTTTTCATTGGGGCGGAAGAAAAATTCCATACAACTGTCATTTGAAACATGTCCGTTTTGTGTAGTGCATCTTGCAAGAATATCCTTTTCGTCCGTCTGCATCTGTACCCAGATACCAAAGTCATTGTAAAGAATTTTTGCAGTAGTGCTTGGTGCATAAGGGAAATCACTCCAGTTAATGCGTGTAACCTCTGCAACGTTTGCCTTTTCCCATGCCTTGTCAAACATAGAAAGCTCTCTGTTTTCTGTCTTTTTAATAATGTACATTTTACTTCTCTCCCATAATTTTATTTATCATTTTTTCAAATTTTCAAAATAAAGGTCAAAATATCCCTTATAAATCTACAGCTTTTCCTCTTTAAAACAGTAAAATGAATACTGTCATTTTCCTGCACAACATTTTCCGTACCATATGTTATATTTTGAACTGTTTAAAATCAAGCGTCATTTCATTATTCCTTTTCCTCAACATAAATAACACTATAGCTATTCTATCACAATATACAAAATACTTCAATACACAAAGCTTGATTTTTTTTAAAAAAGGCAATTCACCTTAATGAACTGCCTTTTTTTACAAGCAATATGATGATACTTTTTCGTACCGCTTTTTATTTTATAATATTAATATCTTGTCATAGTATATACCTGACCGTCTTTGTAGTTATACACTCTAGCCTGACTATAGGAAACATATTCAAAAATCCACTGCTTTGTCCAACTGTATTCACCATGATAATGAACACCGTTTTCAACTTTAAAGTAAGTGCCGCTTGTATGAGGAAAATCGTAATTAACATGCATAGAACCGTCATAGTTATAGGTATAATTAGCATAGTTACCGGAAGAATCCTTCCAGTTACCAATCATATCTTCTTCCTCTGTGTAGTAACCATAAAGGATATTTTCATTTATCAGGGCACGTTCAACGGTATTGAACATTGAAGTACTGTCACTGTAATAACCAAGAGATTTAAACAATACCATTGCTCTGGTATAGTCACCATCTGAATAATACTGATTAGCCTTCCGGTAATCACATTCCTTAACCATATTTGCAGAATCAGAATAACTGCCCAGATTACTGAAGGCTGTTTTAGAAGCATCATAATCTCCTGCTTCCAGCAAAGCGATTGCATCAATATAATCACACTGTAAAAGCATATTTGCAGAATCGGAAAAATCTCCCAGTTCTTCAAAAATTCCTCTTGCCTCTTCTACGTCACCACTTTCGAGATATTCAACAGCCATATTATACTTTGTATCATCAATCATATAAGAAACATTTTTGTAGTTATCAGGCAGCTTTTCAAACTTTTCAAGTGCCTGCTCATACTGCCTAGCATTATAATAACTCATAGCCTCTTTATATGTTTTTTCATTATTCGGACCAAGAAGAAGTACAAGAGCTATTATAATAACTACGCTGACCGTAGCCACAATACCTATAATAAGTCCCTTGTTAGCCTTTTTCTCAGCTGGAAGTTCATAGCCATCAGTATCCTTAAAAATTTTTGTGTCGCCATAAGGAGAAACTCTTCTGTCGGGGTAAGTAGGAGGTGCAACAGGTGGCTGTTGGTATGGCTGACCATAATAACCGGTATTACGCATAGCATTTTCCCTTGCCTCATCCTCTGCTGACCATGCTCTTACATAAGGAATATTATCTGTTCTTATGCGTCCGCAAAGAATACATTTGTTCATATCAAGCCTGTTTTCCATCTCACATTCAGGACATATCCAACATGCTTCCCTTCTTTTGTATTTCAATATAGTGTTCGAATCCATACTACTCTCACCTACAAACCATTAATCAAAGTTCCATTATTATACAACAAATTTCGCAAATTTGCAAGACATTTTTCACTTCATTAAATTAATCACATTATTAATATAAATATACATAGTGTACATCGTTTACCACATCTGATACAATGCCACAAATATGGGCATAGTAGCAATACAAAGCACCGTTGCCCCAATGTTTATTGACACAGCGTAATCCTCATTGCTGTTGTTTACCTGTGCAAGCTGTACCACAGTTGCAGCCGATGGTGTAATACTTGCCAGATATGTAATTAAAAGTATTTTATCCTCATTTGCAACATTAATACCCATCTGTACGCACTTTAAAGCAACAAGAACTATAATAGGATAAACAATCAGACGTATAATCAATACAAGATACAACCTCTTATTTGCAAGCATTTTTTTAAACTTAACTTCCGCCGCAAGCATACCTGCAATAACCATCCCCACAATTCCAAGCATATTGCTGAGGGGATAAATAACATCCTTTACAAACACAGGCAAACGAAAGCCAGCAAGCATAATCAAAGCACCAATCGCAATGGCAATTATATTTATATTAAGCAGTATTTTTTTTATATTTATTTTTGTTTTTGAAAAAAGCTGTATTCCATGAGTCCAGATAAAAGCAATCTGTACAGACATAAAGGCACAGCTGTATATAACCCATTCATCACCCAACACATAAGAAACGATAGGTATTATCAGGTTAGCGGCATTAGGGTACATTACAGATGCCCTCTCAACGCCTGTACCGTTAAACACCTTCTTGTACACAATGTCAAGAATAAGAAATAAAATATGTATGGAAATTGCCACAGCAAAAGCCAATGTCAACCCCTGCATAATATGGGGAGTTATTTCCACATCAAATGAATTCACAATGGCAGCAGGCATCAAAAGATACAGTGATATTTTTGAAAGCACCGAGCTGTCCTTGCTCTTTACAATTTTTAGTTTTACAAGTATAAATCCCAGCATCATATATACCGCTAACTGCAGGATTTTATATAACAACAAAACCGAAATCATATTATTTTCCTTTCTTACTTTCTGAGGGCACACACAACGTGTTCCCCAACGGCGGGATTACCCAAAGAATTGTACATATTTGCAATTTGCTCATCATCTTCGTAGGGATTTTCATAAATCAGCACCTTAATTTCATTCAACGGACTTGTGCAGGCATCCAACGCCTTTAAAACAGCCTCTTTTCCAACATAACTGTATCCGTAAGGATGATAGTCGTGAGCTGTTAAAATGTGTTCTATATCCATTTTACGCAATTTTTCAATAGCTTTTATATACTCGTCGGGGAAAGAAATATTACTTCCCCATTTTCCCGAACCGTATAATCCGTAAAGTTGCAGACAGTCACCTGTTATAAGGGTTTTTGTGCGTGTATCATAAACAGCACTGCTGTCTTTTGTATGCCCAGGAACAGTTATTATTTTAAGAACATCCAAAACTGTGTCATTATCTTCGGGAATCAGCATATTATAATCCGAATACTCCTCCCTTAGTTTTGGAGAAACCGAAATAATAACGGTATCGGAAAACTTTTTCATAAGCTTATTCAACCCACCCGAATGGTCTCTGTGCTTGTGAGAAACAAACACATATTTTAGCATTTCAGCCGTAATTCCAAGCTTATCAAGAAATGGTAAAATGTAATTTTCAACATCCTCATCACAGCTTGCCGTGTCAAAAAGCAATACACCCTCATGTGTTTTAACCAAATATACAGTTGTATAAACATCCTTGAAAGGTACTGTAAGCCTGTATATATTTTTATTAATTTCAAGTATGCTTTCCATTGTTTTACCCCATTTCAATTCAATTTAAAAAAACGTTAAGGTCTAACTCTTTGCAAAGTCTGCTCAAAAAATCATTTGCCTGCATTCTTGATTTAAAAATTATAATTTCTTTATCATCCTGGTATTTGTCAAGAAGTCCATAGATATCAGACAATACACGTTTCGGAAAGTCTTCTATTGCCCTTTTAAACTCAGAGTCAAGCTTTTCTTCCAACCACGGAATGTCGTAGCGCTCTTTTCCGATTCTTTCTGTTGCTCCCTGTAAACATACCTCTGTAGGCAAATCGAAAAGAAAAACCGTATCGCAATTCAAAAGACGTGTTTCAATTGTTCTTTTATAATTACCGTCTATAATCCATCGATCCGTTTTAAATATTTCGGCTAGTCTTTCATCATATTCCTCTCTTGAAATATGAGTTTTGTCAGGCTTGTGCCATATTGCATCCAGATAAAACAAAGGTAATCCCGTAATTTTATTCAGTTTTTCTGCAAAAGTGGTCTTCCCTGAACCGGGACATCCGATTACTATTACCTTTTTCATATTATCACCAAAAATATCTTTCCTACCTTTTGATAATTTCTATTTTTTTATTTTATCACATTCTTCACAAAACGTCAAACTTAGGCGTCAAAGGACAACCGATACAATCATCTAAAACAACTTCAATTTGTCCGTTATTCCCCAAAAAAATAGCTGTGAATTTTCAAAAAAATATTGACAAATTTACCAAAAAGTGATATAAGAAATATATAGTTTGTTAGGCTTATTCTGGAGATAATTTCGACAAAGCTAAATAATATTTTTACGGAGTGTGAATTTTATGAAACTAATCATTAAAAACAACTACGACGAAATGAGCGCATGGGCAGCACAGCACATTGCCGATGCCATTAACAATCACAAAGAAAACCGTCCGTTCATTCTCGGACTCCCTACCGGTTCTTCACCACTTGGCGTTTATAAAAAGCTAATTGAAATGAACAAAGCAGGTAAAGTAAGCTTTAAAAACGTGGTTACATTTAATATGGACGAATATGTTGGTTTACCACGTGAGCATGACCAAAGCTACTGGTACTTTATGCATGACAATTTCTTTAACCACATTGATATTCCTGCAGAAAACATCAACATTTTAAATGGTATGGCAGATGACCTTGAAGCAGAATGTCAGCGTTATGAAGATAAAATTGCATCCTTTGGCGGTATTGACTTGTTCCTTGGCGGCAGCGGTGTAGACGGACACATTGCATTTAACGAACCGTTCACTTCACTTACATCACGCACAGGTGTACGCGCGCTTACAGAGGATACCCTTATAGCCAACTCACGTTTCTTTGACAACAATCCTAACAAAGTTCCAAAGACAGCACTTTCCGTTGGTGTTGGTACAGTTTGCGATTCTAAGCAGGTGCTTCTTCTTATCAGCGGACATAACAAAGCCCGTGCCCTTCGCCATTGTGTAGAAGGCGGTGTTGACCATGCTTGGACCATCAGCGCACTACAACTTCACAAAGACGGTATTATAGCTTGTGATGAGGCTGCATGCGGTGAATTAAAAGTAGATACATACAAGTATTTCAAAGAAATTTACAAGGACGAAAAATAAGAACCTCGTTGTGTTTCTCTACAATAAGCAAAAAGCGAACTGTGAAACAGTTCGCTTTTTTTATATAATTTCAATAAGTTCACCAATTTCAGGAATGCACATACATGTATCCTGTCGCGTATTTTCTGAAACTGCGCCCCATAATCCTTCAACATCATCCTGCCGATTTGGCAAATGCAGAAGAACAATTTTTTTTGCTCCCGTATCCTTTGTTTTGCGCCATGCTGAATTTGTCAACGCAAAAGCATATGGTACAAAAAGTACGTCAGGCTTAGGATAATCATCCATTAGCCTTAGTGCATCCGGTGAGGCATCACCCATAAACCAAACTTTCTGAGTGCCCAAAACAGCAAAGCTAACGTGAGGTAGAGTCACTTTACCAATATGCCTGGTGGAAACAGCTTCAATTTTCAAATCACCCATTTGCATACGATTTACACCGACAGGTCCTACGACCTGTCGGTGTTGTGTTTCTTCATAAAGTCTTGCATAATCTGCATCATAATGGTCAGCGTGAGTATGGGTAAATGCAAGCACATCCGGAAAAGACGTTTTAAGCTCCTCTTTTAGTTCATCAGGCGTTGCAATATAAGGATACACCGAATTTGCAATACCATCAAACAGTATGCTTATGCCGTCAAGTTCTAACCATATACCCGCATTTGCCGTTCTGACAAATTTCATTATACACCCTGCTTTGCACGGCGGATTGCTTCTGTTTCCGTACAACCGTTTTCAGCCACATGGCCAGGTAGCGGAACAAGCTTTTCATGGATTGCATCTAAAATCCAGCTTGCCTGTGGGAAGAAGAATTCATCGAATTCAAACGGAGGTGTAATCCAGTTGCGTGCACCAACAACAACCGGAGGTGCATCCAAATCATCAAAGCAAAGCTCTGTAAGATTCTTTGCAATATCGTTCATAAAGGAACCGCGTGCACATGCATCGGATACCAATACAACACGACCTGTCTTCTTCACAGATTCAATCAATTTTGTATAGTCAAGTGGTACAAGAGAATGCAGGTTAATAACATCTGCCTCCATGCCGTATTTTTCACTTAATGTCTTTGCAGCTTCTACCGCACGGTATAATACTGCACCTACAGTAATAATAGTTACATCCTTACCGTCACGTACCTTGTTTACATCACCAAATTCAATTTCGTAACGTTCTTCCGGTACGCCGCCTTCATGGAACTGTTCACCAACGTCGTAAATTCTCTGGCTTTCAAAGAATACAACAGGGTCTGTGCCACGAAGAGCAGTTTCCATAAGACCTTTTGCCTCCCAAGGTGTTGCAGGGAAGCAAACCTTAAGTCCCGGAATGTGTGCACAAAGTGCTGTCCAGTCCTGACTGTGCTGTGCACCGTACTTAGAACCAACAGATACACGAAGTACAAGAGGCATTTTAAGAATACCTGCAGACATTGCCTGCCACTTAGACATCTGGTTAAATATTTCATCACCTGCACAGCCGATAAAGTCAGCATACATAAGTTCAACCAATGCACGACCACCGGATAGTGCATAACCAACTGCTGTACCAACAATTGCAGCCTCTGCAATAGGAGAGTTAAACAATCTGCAATGTGGAAGTGCATCCATCATACCACGATATACCGCAAATGCGCCACCCCAGTCACGGCAGTCTTCACCGTAAGCAATCAATGTTGGGTCTTCATAGAAACGGTCATAAATAACCTCTGAAAGTGCATCACGAAGGTTATAAAGTTTCATCTTAGAAACCGGCTTGCCGTCAACAATCGGACAACGGCTCTTTTCCTTAATCTTCTTATATGCAGGCACTTCTTCAAGTGGCATATTCACTTCAGGCTCACGTTCATCTAACTTGTCTACCTTTTCATTAGAGAACATTAGGCGTTCTACAACTGCAGGGTCATTCTTAAAGTCAACATAAGGGCTTATTGCCGGGTCAGATGCTGCTTTACAAATCATAGTCATACGTTCTGAAACATCTGCAAGTATTTCTTCAAACTTAGAATCTGCAGCAACGCCTGCATCTACCAAGTTCTTTCTGTAAGTAATAATCGGATCAACTTCACGCCATGCTTCAATTTCTTCCTTAGTACGATAAGCATTCTGGTCGGATGTAGAGTGACCTGAGAAACGGTATGTAAGTGTATCCAACATAACAGGACCTTCACCTGATCTTAGGATTTCAAGCTTTCTTTCCATTGCATCAATTACAGCAAGTGGGTTAAAGCCGTCTACACGTTCAGCATAGAACTGTGTTGGACTTACACCTGAACCAATACGTGCAAGCATATCATAACCCATTGTTTCACCACGTGTCTGGTCACCCATACCGTAAGAGTTATTGAATACGTTAAACAAAATCGGAACACCGCCGTTGTGGCTTTCCCAAAGTGTTTTAAACTGATCCATTGATGCAAAGTTCATAGCTTCCCAAACAGGACCGCGTGCCATTGAACCGTCACCAATGTTACATACTACAATACCCTTCTTTTCGTTAATCTTCTTAAACAGAGCCGCACCTGTAGAAATAGAAGCACTACCACCTACAATTGCGTTGTTCGGGTAAATACCGAATGGCAAGAAGAATGCGTGCATTGAACCACCCATACCCTTGTGGAAACCTGTTTCACGGGCAAAAATTTCAGAAAGTGTACCGTATAGAATAAAGCGAATTGCAAGTTCTTTTACATCACTTACAGGACCAAGCTTTTCAGTTGCGCGAAGTGCACTACCACCCAAAAAGCCTTCCATAATGTTCATAAGCTCCTGCTCGCTTAATTTGTTAATACAAGAAAGCGCCTTTGCAAGAATTTCGGAATGACTGCGGTGTGAACCAAATGAAAAGTCATTTTGATCAAGCAAATAAGCCTGACCTACAGCAGCCGCCTCCTGACCGATAGACAAGTGTGCAGGACCGGGATATGTTGTTTCAATTCCGTTATAAAGTCCCTGTGTCTTAATCTGGTTGAGCATCGACTCAAACTCACGCAAAATTGCAATATCACGGTAGATGCGTACAAGGTCATCATCGCTGAACTTACCGCGTTCGTCTTTAATACTCTTGTTGTATGCATTTACCGGAATGTCGTTAAATGTAATTTTACCCGCCGCACGAACCTCTGACGGATCTACAAATAAATTCTTTGGCATTGTTATTCCTCCTTATATATGAAAAATTGCTTCTCTTATAATTTCTGCTACAGTAGGATGTGGGAAAACAAGCTTTTTAAGTCTGTCAGGTGTAAGCTCTGTATCCACCATCATGGTTGCTGTCATAATAATTTCAGAAGCATACGAACCAACCATATGGCAACCCACAAGACGGTTTTTGTCTGTATCAACAATCAGCTTAACAAAGCCCTTACCGCCGTTTGTTTCTGCAAGGTAACGACCTGCATAAGACATTGGAAGCTTAACTTCCTTAACTTTAATTCCCTGCTTTTCAGCATCTTCCTTAGAAAGACCTACACTTGCAACCTCAGGGTCTGTGTAGATTACGGATGGAATTACATCGTAGCGCATTTCATCCGCTTTGCCTAACATATGATTTACGGCAACCTCTGCTTCTCTGTAAGCTGTATGTGCAAGCATAAGCTTGCCGTTACAGTCACCTATTGCATAAACGCCTGAAACATTTGTGCACATATGACGGTCTGTCTTAATGGCCGCTCTGTCCATTTCAAGCTGTAGAGCTTCTACACCAATACCTGCTGTAGAAGGCTTACGGCCTGCAGAAAGCAGAACCATATCGCAGTCAAGTTCTTTCTTTTCGCCGTTTTCTTCATAAATAACGCTTTTTTCTTTTATTTCAAGCACTTTGCATGAAAGCTTGAATTCCATACCACGCTTTGTAAATGAATCTGTCAAAACTTTGCAGATTTCCGGATCGGTTGCACCTGCAATTTTTGGCATCATTTCAATAACAGTTACAGAAACACCAACACTTGCAAAGTAGTACGCCATTTCAAGACCTATAACACCGCCACCGATAACAACAAGCTTTTCAGGCAGCTTTTCAGCATCCAATACCTCACGGTTTGTTACCACAAAACCTGAAGCAAGTCCTTCCTTAAGACCGGGTACAGGTGGAACAACTGTTTCCGAACCGGATGCAATTGCCAGACGCTTGCCCTCGTAAACTGTACCGTCTGCTTCAACTACAAAGCCGTTTTCACCTCTACCTTTAATAACAGCAGAAGCTGAAATAACAGTAACCTTATTGCCCTTCATTGTGGCACCTACACCTGAAACCAAGGTTTTTACAACCTGATTCTTTCTTTCAACAACCTTTGCATGGTCATAGTGTACATCCGATACCGTTACACCGAATGCCTCGCTTTCCTTTGCATGTCTGTACATTTTAGAAGAGTTCAAAAGTGTCTTGGTGGGAATACAGCCTTCATTTAAGCAAGTACCGCCAAGGGCCTTTTTCTCAAATAGTGCAACCTTCATACCACCCTGTGCAGCACGTTCGGCACACAAATAACCGCCCGGGCCACCACCAATAACCAATAAATCAAAAAGTTCCATATCTCTATCTCCTTATTTCGCAAGAAGCGTTGTAAAGTTTTCCAAATTCTTACCAAGTTCCTTCTGGAAACGTGCCGCTGGTGTACCGTCTACTGCACGATGATCGTAAGTAAGGCTTAGTCCCATTGCAGGATAAAGCTCAATATTACCATCCTTACCCTTGCGTACACGCTCTGTAGTACCGCAAACACCCAAAATACCAGTCTGTGGCGGATTTATTACAGGTGTAAAGGATTCCACACCCATATTACCAAGGTTAGATACTGTAAATGTACCGCCGGAAAGCTTATCAGGGTTAATGTTACCCTCACGGCACTGTGCCGCAAGCTCTTTCACCTCTTTGGAAATCTCCAAAAGGCTCTTCTGGTCTGCATTGAAAATTGTAGGCACCATCAAGCCACGTGGTGTATCTACTGCAACGCCTAGGTGTACATGCTTAAACAAACGAATGTTGTTATCATCCAACATATGTGCATTTAAATCAGGATGATTTAAAAGTGTTCTGGATACAGCATACAAAATGATGTCACCAAGTGTAATACCTGCTGTTTCACCCTCAGATGCCTTCAAAAGCTTTCTGTATGCCAAAATGTTTGATGCATCAAAGGATGTGTTGTGAGTAAGCTGTGCCATAGTAGAAAGTG
Source organism: uncultured Clostridiaceae bacterium (assembly GCA_964573775.1). GTDB lineage: Bacteria > Bacillota > Clostridia > Monoglobales > Firm-18 > CAZNKU01. Next base: position 21,813 of record CAZNKU010000020.1, read on the forward strand.
ATGTGTGCATAGATTTGCTTATAGCACGGCGAATACCGCTGAATTTCACATCTTCAAATTCTACATCTGCTACAGGAGCTGTAGCAGATGCCGCAACTTCTGCTTTTGCAGCAACAGGATTATTCATAAGTTCACGAACATCTCGTTCAATAATTCTGCCATTAGGACCTGTAGGTGTTGCAAGTGATGCATCCACGCCAGCACGTTCTGCAAGCTTTCTTGCACGTGGAGAAACTGCACCCTTTTCACCGTCTACTGCTGTTGTTTCAACAACTGCAGCTACAGGTGCTGCCTTTTCTTCAACCTGTGCACTTTCCGCTTCTGCAGGGGCACTGTCCGACGGACGCAACGCAGAGCAATCCTCACCGGGATTACCTATAGCACAAACATTTACCAAACAGGGTACTTCATCACCTTCCTGATAAAAAATCTCTAACAAAGTTCCTTCTTCTGTTGATTCACATTCAAAGCTTGCTTTATCTGTTTCGTATGTAAACAAAACATCGCCAACCTTAACCGAATCTCCAACCTTCTTTTCCCATGTACCGATGATACAGCTTTCAACCGTAATACCGGC
>CAZNKU010000021.1:0-21344 GCA_964573775.1 uncultured Clostridiaceae bacterium
CAAGGTTTTCGTGACTTGTCCCTATTATAGCATAATGATATAAAGACTGTATAATTTAGATGCCAGTCTTTTTTGTGATAGTTTATATTAAGTTGGAACTAAAAAATCATGTAGATAAATTGGGATTTGTTTATTTCAACACTTCAATCCATTCATCTTTTTCTTTATAGAAAAAATATTCACTTATATTTTCATCTATGAAAACCTCAAGCATTTTGTCCATTCCTTCGGCTAAGTGCATCTGTTTCATTTCTTCCAAATCAATCCAACGAACTTCGCCTTCACCTGATGAAGATAGTGTTCCTTCAAACTTATCTGTTTTATAGAATAAAACCATATATCTTGAACCATCATCATTCGACCAATCTTTTATTCCACATAATTGAGGAGAATATATTTTTAAGCCCGTTTCTTCATAGACCTCACGAATTACAGCATCTGTAAACGATTCACCTTTTTCAACATGACCACCTGGAAATGTTACCCCACAATAATCATCATCAACTTTTTCTTGCGCTAAAACTTTAGTACCATCATATATCATACACATATTAGTTATTGTGACGATTTCAGTTCTTTCCATTTAATACCACCTCAAATCCTTATTTATCTTCATTTCGACGACAATCGACAGTATCATTATGATTTTGTCAAGTTAGGGACAAAAAATTATTCAACATCATCTCCAAGTATTTCTTTGGTTATTCTTATAAACTCTGCCATAGCTTTTGTGCAGTATTTATTTTTCTTATGCGCGATATACAAATTTCTGCTATATTGTTCATTTCTGACTTTATACAAAAAAACATTGTCACTGCCCCTTCCGTATTTCAAAAAAGTATCTGTAATAAAACATAGTCCTATTCCGGAATCGGCGAGCGCATATGAAATATTAAGCTGGTCTACTCTATAAGTCACATTAGGTTCTATATTCTCTCCATTAAAAAAATTCATAGCTCGTTTATACATGTCGTTACCTTTTTTTAGCAATATAAAATTCTCATCTTTAAAGATTTTAATAGACACAGCTTCAACATCTTTAAGACTGACAGTTCCTTTATAAATACTTTCAGGCTCGATTTGAAATTTCTTAAGTTTTTCATTTATTTTTCTATCTTTGGGCACACATAACAAAATATCTTCGCTGGCAAGAAAAAAGCTCTGATAATCATCTGCATTTTCATCAAAACTGTCTATGATTATATCTATTTGCTCATTATTTATCATACTGCCGAGATTATATGAATTAGCTTCTACAAGTTCCACCTCAATATCAGGATACAGTCTGTTAAACTGATTAATAACCCTGGGTAGCACATAAGAGGAAAGATAATTTGTACCGCCTACTACTATTTTACCTGTTTTCAAATCATTAATATCATTTATACGGTTCAAGAACTCTTTTTCGGCAGTTATAATTTGCTCGGCTGTTGCTATATATTCCTTTCCTACCTCAGTAAGTCTTACAGTATTACCCATTCTTTCAAACAAATCAGCTCCTAGCTTTTTTTCAATATTCTTTATTGCCACGCTAAGCGACGGTTGTGAAATAAATAACTTTTCTGCTGCTCTTGTAAAGCTTTGTTCTTTATACACCTGATAAACATAATTATATTTACTAAACATCCTGACACCCCTATAGTTTATTTCTATCGTCTGCATAGCAAAATAGTATTTGACTATAATGTAACATACATATATAATTGTGTCAATAGTTTTCACACGAGTTTTACAGGAGTTTATTATGATTAAAAAGATTTTAACAGCATTTATTATAATCCTTTGTGCTTCTCTTTCGGCATTTAATTATGCGATTTTTATTTTCCCAAACAGCTTTGCTCCCGCAGGCATCGACGGAATATGCACCATGATACAGGATATCACAAATATAAACATCGGTTATCTTTCCCTTATTGTTAACATTCCTCTGATCATTTTGGCCTTCTTCATTTTAAACCGCGATTTTGCCATAAAAAGCACGGCATATATAATTTCATTTTCAATTAGCTCAATCCTTTTGAGCGACATAGACCTCTCCTCTTTTCGCTACATAACTGATACTGGAAGCAGCATAGTTCTCGCTCCAATTGTTGCAGGCACAATAAGAGGTATGCTTTATTACATTACATTAAAGTTTAACGGTTCCAGTGGCGGTGTGGATATAATTGCAGCACTGATTAAGCACAAAAAACCTTTTCTTGACCTTATGAACACAATTTTCTTTTTTAATATAATTGTTGCCTTATGTTCTTATTTAGTCTATGGAATGCGCCTCGAACCGGTTATATGCAGTATTCTTTATTCCTTTATAACAACAAGTGTAAATAATAATATCCGCATAACATCAAATGAAAACATAAAATATGAAATCATTACTAAAGATGCCGAAGAGTTTTGCACAGAAATTTCTGGCAAGTTTCATCAATCCGCCACAATAATTGATGCCCACGGAGCATATTCCGGTTTGAACACAAAAATGGTAGTGTGCGTTGTTAATAAAAAAAATGCACCCTATATTGAAGACCTTATTTTAAGCCACCCTGATTGCGTTGTATTTAAAAGCATGGTGGGGAATTCTCTGTCAGGCATCACATATAAATAAACTTTGTTTTCCAACAAATATCGACATTATTCTATTTATGATTTTGTCAAGTTAGGGAGAAAAAATTTTAATGGTTTATCAGCACTTTTTATCGACACTTTTCAAAACCACCGATAAATTCATACGATTAAAATGCCTTCCTAAAGGCTTCTCCTTGAGGGGAAGCTGTCACGAAGTGACTGATGAGGTGTAGATTGCAAAGCAATCGTTATCTATTTCCACCTCATCCACCGAAAGCGGTCCCCCTTCCCCTCAAGGGGAAGGCTTTTTGTCCCTTACATATCAAAGTTTAGAAAGACTGTATAATCTGGATGCCACGCACCAAAGCCCTCCCTTGCCTAAAGGGAAGTGTCAGCCGTAGGTTGACGAAGGGATTGTTTGCTTTTTTACAACCCCTCCGAGTTTGCTCCGCAAACCAACCTCCCCTTACACAGGGGAGGCATTTATCGATTTCAACAAATTTCGACATTATTACTAAAAGAAGTTTTTGTTTTCACAAAAGTGAAGTTAAGTTTGCTACTCTGCCGCCAGGCAGAACTTCACTTGCCCGTTAGTGCAAACTTAGTTGATTTCATCAAAGATGGAATCATTATAACACACCAGTAAAAAAATGACAATGTTTTTACAAACATTGTCTTTATATTTCTATTTAAATGATGGGGCTTTTACATTGAACTCTTCTAAATTTTTATCTGTTGGAGATGGCTCTGACATACTGAAATACATTCTTGCCGCTTTTGTAGTACCGAAATCCCTGTTAGAGCCTGTATTCTGCACCTTATTAAAGGCATCTCTGAACATAGCATTATGTGCTTCTTCACGGTTTAAAAGGAAATCAATTGTTTCTTTTACCTTTTTATCGTCTATCTGCCTGTATAAATACTCATACACAACCTTTGCTCTTTGTTCTGATGCAATATTTGATAAAAGGTCTGCGCACAAATCTCCTGTTACTGTAACATAATCTGCTGTCCATGAATAGCCCGATGCGTTAATAAGTCCGGGGTTCAATCCAAGCAGTACATGGGTTTGTATTTCTCCTGCGGGTACTTTTGATGCATCTACATCATGTCCGTTTAAAAGAGTTATAGTCTGTGCTATCATTTCCATGTGACTCAACTCTTCTGCTGCAATATCTAAAAACAAGTCTTTGATTTCAGGGTCTTTAATTCTAAAGCTTTGTGACATATATTGCATCGCAGCTTTTAATTCACCGTTTCCGCCACCTAACTGTTCTTGCAAAAGTGCTGCATATCTTGGGTTTGGTCTTTCAATTTCTACAGGATGAAATAATCTTTTTTCATGCTTAAACATATAAATAACACCTCATTTGTTAAGATTTTGTTAGTATTCTTTCCAAATCGATGTGTTTTTATTCCAGATAATGAAAATGCACCGTCAGCTTTTGCTTTTATGTAAGGGGTAATGCCATATGCGTATACAGCCGCAAACACCATAAACAAGCCATGCGTCACATAAAAGCAAACCCCCTATTGAAGAATTAGTTGTCATGTTTGTTACTTTGCCAATCTGGACAAATGTATTCTGTGCAGGACCTTTTATCATAAAAAATTGACAATAGCCAGTTGTTTTAATTTTCACCAATTCCAATATAATTATCTATATAGTTTATCAGGTCATTTTCACTGCAAATATGAGGTTTTGATTCATTTAACATTTCCTGCACATCATACGATAGCGAAGAATAATATTTGTAGGCATTAGGACATTTTTCAAGCAAATCATTCAAATCTTTATAATGCTGCATAATAATCACTCCTTAACACTTTAAAAACAAGTATTTAATGTAAAAAGGTACGAATTTAATTCGTACCTTTTTCTTTGAATAAGATTAATTAGAAGTTTTTGTTATCTTTCTTCTGCTCGTTCTTATTCTGTTCATTTTTGTTTTGATTCTGCTTGTTCTGTTCGTTTCTGTTCTGATTGTTGTTCTGGTTGTTGTTGTTTTGATTGTTGTTCTGTTTGTTTTCGTTATTCATGTGTAATCACTCTTCCTTTTTATATTTTTAAATACCTTACAAACTTTATAATTTACATTTAACAAAAAATTATTCAAAAAAATTTATTTTTTTGGAACAACAATTTTTTTATTATCTATAGATTCACGATATATTACAAACTTACTGCCTATGCACTGTACGGGCTGTGCACCTGTTTTTTCACAAATTTCACCACAGGTTTCCCTTACATCAAGCATTGAATTTTCCAACACTTTTATTTTTATAAGTTCGTTTGCCTCCAATGCTTCGTCTACCATAGTGATTGTATTTTCATCTACGCCGTTTTTACCAATCTGATATTTGGCATCTATTGTATTTGCCAAGCCTCTTAAATATGCTCTCTGTTTTCCTGTCATTTTAATCTCCTTCAATTTTTCAAAAATTTTTTTATCCATTTCAAATTGACATAATATAACTGCCTTTTTCACAATCTGCCAGCATGTCAAAAGGTTTATCGACACACTGAAGGTTCTGACAATGTCAGAACCTTTTTTCATTCACCTTTTTTAAAAATTTCAGCAAGAGACTGTAAAGTTGCAGGTACCATATCACATATTTTTTCAAGTGGTGTTGCACTGTCAATGTTCAAAAGCTTTACATTTCCATCTGAAACAACTAAAAATCCAACAGGTTTTACCGTAGCGCCACCACCGGTTCCGGCAGTAATTCCATTTTTTTTCAAATTAGAATTTTTAGAACTACTTGTTTCCTTGGAATTGTCATAATCCCAACCACCCATTCCATAACCAACAGACAGACGGCTTAGTGGAATTATAATTGTACCGTTAGTGAGCTCAATGGGCTTTCCAACAATAGTTTCTGTATCAATAACTAATTTTTTTAGTCCCTCCATTGAAGTCATAAATAAATTTTCCAATTCATATTGAGCCATCATTTAGCGCCTGCCTTTCAATGTTTTTTTAAATCTTTTTATAAGTCTTTTAGTTTTTATATAATTATATAAACTTACATCAAAAACCAAATCAAGTTTAAATTCAATAATTTTTTCTGTATAATATGGTTTTACTGCTATATTAGTAAATTTTTCAAAATCAATATAACGACCAACAAAACTTGAAAGTCCGGCAATTAGACTCCATATTATGCCTCCTGTAATTCCCGTAAGAGCCGCATCATCAAAACCGTAATCTAAAGATATATCAAGTCTTTTTACAGAAAAAGTTCTTTTGGCATATTTAAGAATATATATGATATCATCATTTTCATCGTCTAAAAGCCTACGTAACAAATTTATAATATGCTTCATTTTTTTGTATTTTTCTTCAAAAAGTAATGGTTCATCATCAAAATCTTCATAAAGAAAATCATCCCATGAATCATATATTACAATTTTTCTCCAATACATTTTTATATCTTTGTTATTTACTTTAATACAAAAATTAAACTTTGCAAAAAAAACAATATAATATATAATGAGCAACAGTACAACAACAGCACAGGCTATTAAAATTAACAGTTTCATAACTAAACACCCTTATTGTTCGTTTATTTCTACCTCTTCTATAACAAAGTTATCGACAGGCATAAGTTCTTCTAAACCCGAAATAGCAAAATTTCTCAAAAATTCATCTGTTGTCCCCAAAAGAGACGGACGCCCCGGAGCATCAACTCTTCCCACAACTTCCACCAGACCAAGCTCCAAAAGTCTACTTACCGAATTATCACAATTAACACCTCTGACATGCTCAATAGATGCTCTTGTAATAGGTTGCTTGTATGCGATAATTGCCAAAACCTCCATAGTCGCTTTTGAAAGTGGATTTTTCTTTTTTGGTTCAACAATTTTTTGTACATATTCTGTAAATTCACCACGTGTGGACATTTGATATTTGTCGCCAAGACGTACAATTTTTACGCCTCTCTTTTCATAATTATACTTGTCCATCATGTTTTTAAGTAAATCACGCAACTGGTCAACTTCAACTTCTGTTATCTCACTAAGTTTTTCTATGTGTAATGCATCCCCGGAAGCAAAGAGGCAAGCCTCAATTATCGATTCAATATTCGGAATGCTCAAAGTCTTCTTCATTTATTTCACCCTTACCAACATATGTTATTTCATAATCTTCTTTTTCTGTTCCTACTGTTATTTTGTTCATTTTCATAAGTTCTAAAACAGCTAAAAAAGATGCAACAGCTTCATCACGGCTTTTTACATTTTTAAACATGTCTTTAAATTTTATTTTCCTGTTAGTCAGAAACCTTTTAACAAACTCCTTAACCTTTGTAAATACAGGTATAGGATCACGTCCTACAATACCGGAAAATTTGTTTATGGAAACAGGCTTCTTTCTATCTATAAGATAAACAACGTTTTCTGCAGCTTCTTTAAGACTTTCAAGAGTAATTAATTTAAGACTTTCGTCAATTAAAATGGGCTGAATATAATCTCTCTGTTTAAAAAATGTAAAACCTCCGGAAAACTCCTTTTCCCTCAAATATTCTGCCGCCATTTTCATTCTTTTATATTCTTCAAGCCTTTGTGTAAGTTCAAGTCTTGGATCTTCCTCTTCTGTTTCATCATCATCTTTAGGCAAAATCATTTTTGACTTTATATACAAAAGATTAGCTGCAAGTACCAAAAACTCACTTGACACTTCAATATCATAATGATCCATTTCTGAAATATAATCAAGGTACTGTTCAGTAATTTCCGAAATAGGAATATCATAGATGCTTACTTTATTCTTATTTAAAAGATGCATAAGCAAATCTAAAGGACCTTCAAAGATTTGCAGTTTAAAAGCTATCTGCTTCATTAAGCCACTCCTAATAATGTAAGTAAATCAACAACAATTCGCCATAGTTTATTAATAAGATTTACTACACCGACACTTATTATTTTTGATGAAATATTTGTAAAAGCCAAAATCATAATTACAATCATACCATACTGTTCGTATGCCATAATTTTAAAATAATATTTTTGAGGCAAAAAGGCAAGCAATACCTTTGAACCATCAAGAGGCGGTATAGGTAACAAGTTAAACATTGCAAGTACCGCATTATACTGTGCTGAAATATGCAAAAAAATCAGTATATATTCATTCCAACTATAAATAATTCCCAACGCATACAAAACCAATGAAACAAAAACAAGCAATATATTCATAAGTGGGCCTGCCAAAGCAGTAATAGCCATACCCTTTTTAGGATCTTTAAAGCAATATGCATTAACAGGAACAGGCTTTGCCCAGCCTATACCGGCAACCAAAAGTAATAAAAAACCAAGCCAATCTATATGTTTTAACGGATTAAGGGAAAGTCTGCCGTTATATTTTGCGGTTTTGTCTCCCAACATATATGCTGCCACCCCATGAGCCAATTCATGAAGTGTTAAACTTATTATCAAAATTGGAACAGCAAAAAGTTTTTGAATTAAATATCCCATAGTAACACCCTTTTACCATATACATACAGATATTTTATCACAAAATCGAAAAAGTGTCAATTTTGACAATTAAAATAATTGTATATATTTTCAGCAGTTTTTCTGTCAACCACCTTTGACAATTCTTCTATATCTGCTTCTTTTATTGTATTTATGGATTTGAATGTCATTAACAATTTATTCTTTTTTGCATCTCCGACACCTTTTATGTTTGTAAGTTCCGATTTTAACGTACTTTTTTTGTGTTTTTTGTGGAATGAAGTAATCGCAAAGCGATGAGTTTCATCCTGAACCTGTGTCAGAAATTTAAATATAGCATCAGTTCTTTTAATTTGTATTTCTTCACTTTCAGTTGTTACTCCACGTGTTCTGTGGTGATCATCTTTAACCATACCGAAAACAGGAATATCAAGTTTATAAAAATTAACAATTTCCTTTGCAGCCTTTACATGTCCTCTGCCGCCATCTATCAGTATTAAATCCGGCAATTCAAACCCATTCACATTCTCCACGCCGTTTTCAAGTCGTCTGTATAAGGTTTCACGAATACTTCCGTAGTCATCGGCACCCTCTATAGACTGTATATTAAATAATCTGTATGCCGATTTTTTAGGCACACCGTTTTCATATACAACGCATACGCCTACACTGTCCGCACCGGAAATATTTGAAATATCGTAGGATTCTATTCTCATAGGAGGATTTTCAAGACCAAACGTATTTTTTATCTGATATACAAGGTCATTCATTTTCTTTTTACTTATATCGTGTTTTAAAACATGAAGTTTCAAAAGTTCAATTGCATTATTTTCCGCCATTTTTACAAGTTGTAAATTCTCACCCTTTTGAGGCACAGTAACAGAAATTTTATTACCGCATTTTTCAGACAACCACTGCCCAATAAGCTCAATATCCTCAACATAATACTGTAAAAATATTTTATTTGGTATAAAATTGGTCAATGAATAATGTTGCTTAACAAAATCCGTCAACAAACCTTCTTTTGATTCCTTGTTTTTATTTTTTAACACAAAATGTTCTCGATTTATCATCTTACCGTCTCTGATATTCAATAGCATAATACAAACGTAAGAAGATATATCAGCAACAGCAATTACATCTTTATTACCTAAAGAACTTGATGTTATTTTTTGCTTATCATAAATATGTTTTATACTTTCAATTTTATCTCTTAACTTCGCAGCTTTCTCAAATTGTAAATTTTCAGCCGCCTCACGCATAGATTGCTCCATAATTTTGATAACTTCTGTATGATTACCACTTAGAAAATCAATTATTTCTAAAAACTGATTTTTATATTCTTCCTGACTGATTTTATCGGCACACGGTGCAGAACATTTACCAATCTGATAATTAAGGCATGGTCTGTCTTTGCCAATATCACGTGGCAAAACCCGATTGCATGAACGTATATTAAAAATAGTTTTAACGGTATCAATGGTTTCATTTACAACCTTCGAATTTAAGTAAGGACCAAAATACCGAGCTTTATCACGCATAACTTTGCGGGCAAGCATTATTTTTGGATACTCTTCATTCATAGTTATTTTTATATACGGATATGCTTTATCGTCTTTAAGCAAAATATTATAGTAAGGTTGATGTTGTTTTATAAGGTTACATTCCAACACCAATGCTTCAAATTCACTACCAACAATTATATATTCAAAACGAACAATATTTTCCACCATAGCAACAACCTTAGGTGTGTGTGAAGAATTTTTTCTAAAGTATGATGAAACTCTGTTTTTTAAATTTTTAGCCTTACCCACATATATTATTTCATCATTTTTGTCATACATTAAATAAACGCCGGGGTTTGTGGGTAAATTTTTAACGGATTCTTCAATAGTCATAATAAAAACTCCATAAAGAAAAAAATAGTTCTGTTAAAGCACAGAACTATCCTGTTAATTTTTTAAAATATTATTCAGCAAAATTAGAAGAAATTAACTCAACCAACGCTAAAACCGCTTGTTCTTCATCGGCACCATCAGCAATAATGTTAATATTAACACCTCTTGTTATACCAAGCGAAAGAACACCTAACAAGCTTTTTGCATTAACACGTCTTTCGTCTTTTTCAACCCATATACTGGATTTAAATTCGTTAGCCTTTTGAATGAAAAAAGTAGCCGGTCTTGCATGTAACCCAACCTGGTTGCTAACTAATACTTCCTTTGAAAACATATAATTAATCTCTCCTTCATACCACAGGAATAATTTAATATAGTAATAGAATACTAAATTTTTTTAATAAAGTCAACAAAATTTTAAAAATTTGTTAATATTTATATGAATTTTACGCCAAATGACTAGAATTTTAGCCAATCTAGTATAATATCTTTACGATGAAGCATTTCATCTATACGTTCAACATAATCCTTTGCTTCTTTAACATTAAACACACGTTCAATTCGGTCATTAGGTAAATTAACAATTTTTGAAACACCACCGCATCCCATAGATATAATACTGTTGGTTTCTTCCATTATCATAATATTATATAAACACTCTTTACCATCTTTGGAATAACCAATGTTTTCAAAATTTCCCACCATATGTTTTTGTCTGTATAAATAGTATGGGTAATAATTGTACTCAGTAAGTCTGTCAATTGAAAAATTAACCATATCTGCAACTACATTTTCATCGGTAAGTGCATAATCACCTAATTTTTCGTGTAATGCAGAACCTCTTTTTATACTCATTGTATGTACAGTAATACATTCTGGTGAAAGTTCTGTAATAAGATTTACAGATTTTTTAAATTCTTCTAAAGTTTCCGTTGGTAAACCTGCAATTAAATCCATATTAACATTATCAAAACCACATTCTCTTGCCAAATTAAAACTGTCATATATATCCTGCACAGTATGTGCTCTGCCTATAACTTTCAAAATATTATCGTTCATTGTCTGAGGATTAATACTTATGCGCGTAACACCACAACGTTTTAATGTTTCTAATTTATCGCGGTCAATAGTATCAGGTCTGCCGGCTTCAACAGTAAACTCAACAAGATTGGAAAGATCAAAGCTTTCATAACACTTATTAATAACATCCTCCAAATCCATTGCCGAAAGTGTTGTAGGGGTTCCACCGCCAAAATAAAGTCCTACTATGTTGTAATCCGTTTTTTTCAAGAGTTCTGATGTATACTCAATTTCTTTAATTAAATTTTTTATAAAGGGACGCATATATTTATTATTTTTTGCTGCAGAATTAGTGACAAATGAACAGTAAAGACACCTTGTTTTACAAAACGGTACACCTATATACAGACAAATATCATTTTTGTCAAAGTCTTTCAGAATATTCATTTCCCTTATTGCAATGTTTAAAGTTAATTGTGTTTTTTCTTCACTAACTTTCATTTCATTAATGAATTTATCTTTGAATTCATATTCAGTCTTTCCAACACTAAGCATATTTCTTGCAATTTTAACAGGACGTATACCGGTTACTTCTCCCCATGGATTTTTCATATTACAACCTCACAAACGGATTTCCTACTTTTTCTTCTGCTATGGTTGTACATTCACCATGTCCGGGATAGACAACCGTATTATCTGGCAAAACTTCATATAATTTCATTATTGACTTTTTAAGTTCATTAAAGTCACCATCAATAAAATCTGTTCTTCCAATTGAATATTTAAAAAGTGTATCTCCTGAAAATAATATTCCGTCGGAATACAAACACACTCCACCTTTTGTATGCCCGGGTGTATGAAAAACTTTCAACTCGTTATCACCCAGCTTAAAAACGTCTCCATCGGCATGTAAAGTGATAGACTTTACGGTATTTTCTTTATTGTTCATACAAACATCAAAAACATCATATCCTGCCAAAATAGCCTCTACATCATTATTATGCATTAAAACAAGTGCATTTTTGTATTTCGACATACAATGTTCTAAACCACCAATATGGTCAAAATGACCGTGTGTAAAGGTAATATACTTTACATGGTAGTTGTTGTGCTCTATTTCTTTATCTAATTCATCACATACATATCCGGGATCAATGATTGCACATTCCTTAGTTTTTTCATCAACTAACAAATAACAATTTGTTTCATACATTCCCAATATATATCTACTAATAATCATATTATTCCACCCATTAATGTTTTACTCTTGTAACCGATGTTACACTTTCAATATTTTTAAGAGTTTTCATAAGCTTTTGTATTTGCTCCTGAGATGATACAACCGCAGTAACATTGATGATTGCGAGATTATCCTTAGTAACACGGGAATTTACTGCTTTAATAGAAGATTTTGCAGCTGAAACTGTATTCATAACATCAACCATTAAACCACTTCTGTCATTAGCAATAATCTGCAAATCGGATGTATAGCTTGAATTCTGTTCATCAGACCAACGTACCTCTATAAAACGCTGAGCATCAATTTCATTAAGATTGGTCATATTAACACAGTCGGTTCTGTGTACAGATACACCCCTTCCCTTGGTTATATAACCAACTATGTCATCACCGGGAACAGGATTACAACAATGTGATATTTTCACAAGGCAGTTTGTTATTCCTTTTACTATGACACCATTGTTTGACTTGCTGATTTTTTCAGAAGAAATATTTACAAGTTGTTCTAAAGCATCCACATCATTTTGTTCAAGATGAATTTTAGTATATTGGTCTTTTATTCTGGAAAAAGCCTTAGTTAAAGGAATACCACCAAAGCCAACAGTAGAAAGTAAATCCTCAATTGTAGACAAGGTAAATTTTTTGCATACAGGCTCCATAAATTTTTTATCATTTAAAACAGAAATCGGAATACCTGTTTTTTTAAGTTCTCTTTCTATCATTTCACGGCCTTTTAAAATGTTATCCTCACGATTTTCTTTTTTAAACCAATCGTTAATTTTCTTTTTAGCCTGCGACGTTTTAACCAATTTAAGCCAATCACGGCTTGGACCTCTTGAATTAGAGGATGTAATAATTTCTACAATATCTCCATTTATAAGTTTGTGATCCAAAGTAACAATTTTACCGTTTACCTTTGCTCCAACTGTCTTATTGCCTATTGCACTGTGTATTGCATAGGCAAAATCAATAGGACCGGCCCCGTTAGGAAGATTAATAACTGCACCTTTTGGTGAGAAAACAAAAACCTCATCTTCGAAAAGATCTATTTTAAGATTATGGATAAAATCTTCGGCATCATTCATATCTCTGTGAATTTCCAAAAGCTGTCTTACCCATTCAAGCTTATTATCGAGGTCTGTAGCACCTGACACACCTTCTTTATATTTCCAGTGTGCAGCAATACCAACCTCGGCAATTTTGTGCATTTCCCATGTTCTTATCTGAACCTCAAAAGGTCGTCCTCCCGGTCCGATAAGTGAAGTATGCAATGATTGATACATATTCTTTTTAGGCATAGCAATATAATCTTTAAATCTGCCGGGTATTGGCTTATAAAGTTCATGAACCATACCTAAAACCGCATAGCATTCATTAATATTATTTACAATAACTCTTACCGCAAGAAGATCGTATATTTCATCTATTGAAATATTGTTAGTATACATTTTTTTATATATACTGTAAAAATGTTTTGCACGACCACTCATACCCGCTTCGATACCCATCTCATCAAGCTTAGACTGCAATGTGGACTTTACATTTTCAAGATATTCAATTCTTTCATCACGTTTTAAAGTTATATGATCAGATATTTCCTTGTACGCAATAGGATCAAGATATTTTAAAGACAAATCTTCAAGCTCCCATTTAACTTTTTGCATACCAAGACGGTTAGCCAGAGGTGCAAATACCTCCATTGTTTCATGTGCTTTAGCAAGTTGCTTTTCTTCAGACATACTTTTTAACGTACGCATATTATGAAGTCTGTCGGCAAGTTTTATAATTATTACTCTTATATCCTTTGCCATTGCCAAAAACATTTTTCTTAAATTTTCAACCTGTTGTTCCTGCTTTGTGCTATACGGAATTTTACCAAGTTTAGTAACACCTTCTACCAAAGCAGCAACATTTTCACCAAAATTTTCTTTAATATCATTTATTGTACAAGAGGTATCCTCAACTGTATCATGCAAAAGTCCTGCTACAATAGCTTCGTCATCCATTTCAAGTTCAGCCAAAATAAGCGCAACATTATACGGATGAATAACAAAAGGTTCGCCAGACTTACGATTTTGTCCTTCGTGGGCTTTTGTTGCATAATCTCCTGCCCTTTTTATAAATTCAAAATCACTGTTTGGATTATATTTTTGAATATTTTCTTTTAAAATTTCAAATTGTATAACTTCCTGATACATAAAACACCTCGCCGTAAATTACATCTGCCTTATTCTTTTTATATCTTTTATAATTATCTGGGCATTATCATTGCCCCTGAAACTATTGATTTCTAAGTTTCCTGCAATATCTATTGTACAGCCTTCTGTAATAATAGGATCAAAATCCCCCATAGAAAAACCTATAGCATCAATATTTACACCATTAAGAAGTAAATTTAGCTTTATATGTTTTCCATCTGAAAGAAGTTGCTTTCTTAAAACTTTAGCCTCTAAAAGAGCAAAAACCGGTTTAGGATTTCCAACACCGTAAGGTTCAAGAACATTAAGGCTATTAACTACATCCACATTCAAAAATGACTCCTTCAAGATATAATCAATGTTAATTTTTTGAACAAATTTTTTTCCGTTTAATAAATCGCCTGCATATTTATTTATTAATACCCTGAATTCATCAATATTGTTTTTTTTCAAGGAAAGCCCTGCTGCCAAAGAGTGTCCTCCAAACTTGGTAAGTATGCTGCTGCATTTTTTCAAAGCTTCATACAAATCAAAATCAGCAACACTTCTTCCTGAGCCTTTTGCCAAATCCTCAGTATCATCAGTAATGACAACAGAAGGTTTGTAATATTTTTCCGTCACCTTAGATGACACTATACCTATAACTCCGCTATTCCACCCTTCGCCGTATACAACTATAACATTATCTTTATAAAGTTTCTGCTTTTCTATAATATCAAAAACTTCATCCGTAATATTTTTTTCTACATTTTGACGATTGGTATTCAAGGAATCAATGTGATTAGCTATATTCATACATCGATTATAATCATTTGAAGAGAGCATCTCGACACAAACCGATGCATCCGCTAAACGACCTGCGGCATTTATACGTGGAACAATTCCAAATGCAAAATCAGAAACCTTCGCTTCGCCCTCTATATTAGCTATATTCAAAAGAGCCTGCACACCGGGATTCGAATTACATGGCACCATTTTAAGCCCCATAATTACTATGGCACGGTTTTCGTCATTTAAAGGAACAATATCTGCAATCGTTCCAATAGCAGTAATTAAAATATATTTTTTTATTACTTTTTCCAAGCCCTCTTTACTTAAGGCGGTAATTAACTTAAATACTACTCCGACTCCTGCAAGTTCTGAAAAAGGATACTTGCTGTCTTTTCTTTTGGGATTTATAACAGCACAGCATTCCGGTATCTTTTCAGGACACTCATGATGGTCGGTAATTACAACATCAACGCCTAAAGATTTTGCAAACTCAACTTCATCATAAGCTGCAATGCCATTATCAACGGTAATTATAAGCTTAGTATTATTTTTAGCTATTCTGCTTACAGCTTCCTTGTTCATACCGTAACCATCTGAAAATCTGTTAGGAATATAATAGTCAACATCCGCTCCATTTTCACGCAAAAACATATATAATATACTTGTGCTTGTTACACCATCGGCATCATAATCACCAAAAATGGTGATTTTTTCTTTTTTCATAATAGCCTTTTCAATTCTTTCAACAGCCACGTCCATATCATTAAGCAAAAAAGGATTGTGAAGATTATGTAATACTCGTTTGAAAATATTGTCCGGGTTACCTCCAACAATTTCTAATCGGTTGTGGAGGACACCTGAACATAATTCACTGAATCCATAACGATTCATCAAACCTTTCACTATTACACTATCAATATTTTTATAAACCCAAACTTTATTATTCATAGTACCTCTGTTATTCAGCTAATTTATTTATAGACTTAATCATATCATCTACGCTTGAACGCTTAACATAAAACTCTGTTTTACCATTCACTTTTGCGGCAGCATATAATTCACCGTATTCATAAAAAACAAGAGTTTCTGATGGGGTATCTGTATTGAAATTAAATGTAAAACTACAAATTTCAGTACCTATTGCATCTTTCACTTCACCCAAAATAACAGGCAAAATTATCTTTTTATAAGTATCTTTGAAATCATTTTCGTCAACATTCTTTCCATCAATATAATAATCAGGCTCTTTTACTTTCAAAACGTGAGATGTACCTGAATTTGTATAATATATAGTATCTACACTACTTATCATTCTTGAAAAAACAAGACTGTCCAGCAAATCAACAGGTTTTACATCCTTATATGCAACTTGTTCTTCCTTTATCGAAAAAACATTAGGCAGACCTTTTATTTGCATATATATTAACTTGGTACCCGTATCACCTTCGGAGAAGAAACTGTTTCCAAGCAAAACAGTATTAGTAGTTTTAGCATCTATTACAATTGTGTATTTAGGGTTGTCAAGTCCATATTTGCTGTAATCCGAAGGATTGTCATCAACAAAATCATAAATTGTAAAATCTAATACGTCAACCACTTTTGTTTCGAACGCATGCTGATTCACTTCTTTTAAATACGGAGAAGTCATTTCCCATACAGAAGAACTGTGTGCATTCACATTATTTGTCATTTTTGGACTCACTGTGATCGTATTTTCTTTGTTTTTAATTGTTATACCGTAAAAATATTCACTATTTACTGCAATTAAATTTTTATTACGAAGTGAATTAAGCCCACCGCACAACATATTATATTGTTCGTTAGAAACAACATATACATTCTTTTCATCATTTAAAGATATATAATAACCTGTACCCGTAGGTACTTTATCACCGAATTTCAATGTATATTTACTTCCTTTTTCATCTTCAATATCAAAGAAAGATGTTGGTTTATCAAGACCATATTCTGAAAAATTCTTTGAATTTGTTTCCAACGGTATTGCTGTTAATGAACACGCTGTACTAAATACTTCACCGACATATTCCTGCTCCAACAAAGCGTTGGTATTATCAGGAGAATACCATATACCCATCTCATTCAAAACTGAATATTTTTCATTTGATGTAGTAACAGTAAAGTGTTTTGCTGCAGATGTAACATTAGTAATTTGTATAGCTGTTATATCTTCATAATTTTCCTCAACATGAAAATTGTCTGAAATAAAAATCAAAGCAAATATTGCTGCGATTAATAAAATTATTACAGATACAAGAATTATAATTTTCTTTTTTATTTTCATAGATATCTCCTTCTAAGCCATACAACAATACCTGCAATTATTATAATAAACGGAATTATAATAACAAAAACAAACTGTATTGTATTATGATGATTTTGTGAAGTCAACATAGGTGCATTGGTTATAACTGTTGCTTCAAAGTCACTTGATTCATCAATTCTACCCATCCAGAAAACACTATTTATTAAAAGCGACTTGTTAGTATTAATAATCTGAGTGTCATAAATGCACGAGCTTCCGCAAACCATTACATCAGAAAAATAAGTGGATTCCGTTACTCTCTTGGAAATTGCAACAATATCATATAAACTTTCCGCTTTATCATCCGAGTAAAGACCTGCATATTTTGATGTTTTCAACAGTCCATATATGTCAATACTGTCCTTTGAATCCCACAATTTTGTTATACCAACAGTATCTGGAACATACAAAGAATTGTTGATATTTCGTTTAATCGGATGCGGTATATCATACCAATCCGGTATAATATATGTTCTTCCATTATTAACGGTTGCAATGTTTTCAGGATTTGTTTCTTTAATGTACTCGGTTGTATACTCAATTCCCAAAGTTTTTAAGTATTCAACGATACGAGGACATTCCTTGACCTTATCAAGATAAATTTGCATATCCTTTCCTGAGGCAAGATATTCTTCAACTTCATTTATTTCATCCAATGAAAAATCAATAGTTGGTCCGTACACTAAAATCATGTCATAATCTTTTGATATTCCATCCGACAGAATGTTAAAATCGTTGTAAATTATTCCCTCATCATCAAATATCTTTTTAATTTCTGTAGTATCACGTTCGCCATGTCCTGTAACAATACCGATTTTAACCCTTGTTTCCCTTAGAACTGAATTAATCATAGAAGCAAATTTGGATTCCGCATTTATAGTATATCTTCCATAATCATCAACATTAAGTATTTCATTAACGCTAAAGGAATTAATCATATCACCGCAAACAAATACAACATCATCAACTTGTACACTACCGAAATCCTTAACTATGTCAGGATTACTGTCAGGGTCTAACACTTCAAAATGAATTTTCGGATTATTTTTTTCTATTTTTTCCAACATATATTTAATTCGGATTCTGTAATTAGAGTTATCTACCTGACCGGTTGTAGCTGTAAATTCGTTATTACCGGAAATTCTTATCATTTCATTAGGATTGCAAAGGTAATAAATATTAATTTCTTTATCAACAGCCTTTATATATTCATTGAATTCCGATGAAAAATTAAGCCCTGTTTCAGTAGCATCAAACTTAAAATTAAAATTATCACTCAAAATACCTGCCAAAATATTTAAAAGCAAAATAACTACACATACTCCGGCAACCAAAGCGGCAGAGCCACTACCGTAAATTAATTTTTTATCCAATTTTTTCACAGTAATCCCTCCTTAGCTCCAGCGTTTCTTCTGAATAAAAACAACAGAAAGAAAAATAAAAAGACCGGAAAAACTCAAATAATATACTATGGTAGCTATATCAACAAGTCCGTACACAAACATATCAAACCTTGAAAACAATGAAAACCATTCGATAATGTCTGCAACAAATCCAACATTGACTGTTGAAGTAAAAACTTTAAACAGAAACATTGTCAGTACAATTACAAAAGTAATTAGTGCAGATACAAACTGACTTTCTGTAAGTGTTGAAACAAACAAACCAACTGAAAGCAAAGCAGCACCTAAAAGAAAATATCCAAAATACAGCATTAATACATTTGTCCATATAACTGTACCGTAAAATGACATCGTAAGCGGATACACAAGCATTATAACAACATTAATGGCAAAAAGAGTAAGACAAGCAAAATATTTACCAAGTATTATAGAACTTACAGGTACACTTGATGTCAATAACAATTGATCAGTTTTATTCTTTTTTTCCTCTGACCATAAATGCATTGTTATTAGGGGTACAAGCAATAACAAAACATATGTAACAAGTGAAAAAAACTGAACAAGATTTGTTGAAAACACTGCTACATTTGCATCCGGCATATTATTCATATTAGTCTTAACAAACAAAAAACCACTTATAAACAACGCAAAAGCAAGTACAAGATATCCTGTGGGAGATGTAAAATAAGTAAACATTTCTCTTTTATATATAGCTTTCATATTAGTTATCTCCCTTCTTTTTTGTTGCTGTTTTTTTTCTTATTTCGGTTACCTTGCGGAATATATCCTCCAAAGTAAGCTTTTTAGATTCAAAAGAAACTAATTCTAACTTTTTATTGTATATAAGTTCTATTAACTTACTTCTTATATTTCTTCCCTCAACAGGTGTTACTGTATATTCCCACACATTGCGTTCATCTGTTTTTATCACAGACAGATTTTGTACATCATCGATGCTTTGAATAGCTGAAGAAATGCTATCTTTATCACCCATAATTTTAAGTACATAAATTGATTGGTCAACAAGCTGACGGTTTATGTTTTTTATGGTATCATATACCACAAGCTTACCGTTGTTTATTATAAGAACCTTTGAGCAGACTGATGTTATCTCGGAAAGTATATGAGAACTGATTATTACTGTTCTGCTTTTACCAAGATCTTTAATAAGTTTTCTCATATCCTGTATCTGATTAGGGTCAAGACCAACCGTAGGCTCATCAAAAATCAAAACCTTTGGATCACCTATTAAAGCCTGAGCTATACCGACTCTTTGTTTATAACCTTTGGAAAGGTTTTTAATTTTACGGTGTTTAACGCCTGTTAGTTTCACTTTAGACATTATTTCGCCAATGTGTTTTTCACGGTATTCTTCTAAATCCTGTGTAGATTTTTCGGGTTTCACACCTTTTAATTCATATATAAATTTAAGGTATTCATCAACAGTCATATCAATATAAAGCGGAGGGTTTTCAGGCAAATAGCCTATTAATTTTTTTGCATTTTCAGCATCCTTTAAAATATCATAACCATTAATTTCTATAGAGCCTGATGTTGTTGAAATATATCCTGTCATCATATTCATTGTTGTACTTTTTCCAGCACCATTCGGACCCAAGAAGCCTATAATTTCACCATCATCAATTTTTGCCGAAATATTATCAACTGCTGTATTAAGTCCGAATTTTTTTGTTACATTTTTTAGTTCTATCACAATAACACCTCATCAACAGAATTAAAAACCTTCTTCTATGATTTTCTTTATATCAGAAATTTCAACTTCTTTTTGTTCACCGGAATTCATATTTTTGATATTAACAACACCCTTTTGAATTTCCTCATCACCAATAACAGTAGTGTATGCAGCACCAATTTTATCGGCATATTTCATCTGAGCTTTCAAACTTCTGCCCATAAGATCTTTTTCAGCGGCTACACCCTGAAGTCTTAATTCATTCACAAGCTTTTGAGCAAACAAATCTGCTTCCTCACCGATATTTGAAACATAAAGTTTAACAGATGATTCCGCCTCAGGAAGTAAACCCTGAGTTTCCAATACCAGCAAAAGACGTTCCAATCCAAGTCCAAAACCAACACCTGGTGTAGGTTTACCTCCTAATTCTTCAACCAATCCGTTATATCTTCCACCGCCACATACTACATAACCTTCCGATTTAATTTCAAATACGGTTGTAGTATAATAATCAAGACCTCTTACAATTGTATCATCAATTTCATAATCAATACCCATAGCATCAAGATATTTACACAATTTGTTATAATGCTCTGTACATACTTCACACTGTTCATTTAAAATTTTAGGAGCCTTTGCGCCAATCTCTTCACAGTGAGGAACTTTACAGTCAATAATTCTCATAGGATTTTTATCAAGTCTTGTTTTGCATGTTTCACAAAGTTCATCAGTATATTCAGAAAAATAATGTTTAAGCTTTTCGTTATATTCTCTTCTGCATTCAG
>CAZNKU010000022.1:0-19701 GCA_964573775.1 uncultured Clostridiaceae bacterium
AGTTTGTCCAATCTGCACTATTTTTCATCCACCCCAAAGGGGCTGTCGCAAAATGGTTTCATTTTGCGACAGCCCCTTTTTAATATAACTTTTGTTCATATTCAACGATGCCATCAACACATTGAATTACAGTTTCTTTTACGTATTGTTCTTTTTCTATATTTATCCTTACATTACAATATTTTTCATACAGAGGCAAACGTCTATCAAGAAGAACTTTAAGTTTTTCAGCAACGTTACCACGTAAAAGCGGACGTTTATCAGAGCGCGATGTTCTCTCTACAAGAACATCAAAAGCAGGATTTATAAACACAACAATGTTATTTTTATCCTCACATAGTTTTTCTACAGCTTCAGCAGTTTCGACAATGCCTCCTCCTGTACTTATAAGCAAATTGGTTTTTCCGGCAAAATCCAGTAAAGCTTCGCCTTCTATCTGTCTGAAATACTTTTCACCTTTTGTATCGAAAATATTTGTTATATTGCCATATTTCCGTTCTATTTCTGCATCAAGGTCCACTAATTTAAGATTAAAAATTTTAGCAAGTTCTCTGCCTATTGTTGTTTTTCCACTTCCCGGAGGTCCGATTAAAACAATATTTTTGTTGATACTTATAGGGTTAACATCAATTTTTTCAGTAACCTTTTCTACTTCTTCAAAGCTGTATTTAATACCGCAAAAATGAGTTTGTGCCACAGCTCCTTGTTCCACAAGCATAAACAAACCATTTTCAGCTTTATGACCTGCATATTTTGCCATTATGGTAAGCAAAGTTTCCTTTGGATTATATATAGTATCAAAAATAAATGGAACTTTTTTTATTTTACAAAAAGGTATCGGCAAATTAATTTCCTTAGGATACATTCCACAAGGTGTACCATTAAGAACAATATCAAAATTGTTATTAACATCATCTTGTGAAATAACGGTTATTTTTTTACCAAGGCGTTCTTCGATTTCGTTTTTAATATCACAGCACTTCTGTTGATTCCTTGATACAATATATACATCACTTCCGTTAAGCACACATTCAAAAGCCATCATTCTTGAAACGCCACCAGAACCTAGAACCAACACTTTTTTTCCTTTTAAATCTACATTACATCGTTTTAGCGAATTTAAAAATCCATAAACATCCGTATTATAGCCATAATACTTACCATTTTTATTGACTACAGTATTACAGGAATTATATAATTTTACTTTATCATCTGTTTCGTCAATAAAATCTATAATATCAGTTTTATAAGGTATGGTAATATTAAAACCATCAAGCTTTGAAAGTGTATTTTCAAATACATTTTTAACACTTTTATCAGGGTAAAGTTCGTATGTATAATCAACATTTTTTAATTTGAAAAGCTCTGTATGTATAACCTTTGACAAACTGTGTCCTAAAGGATTGCCGGTTAAACCAAAATTCAAAATTATCACTCCAATGTTTTGTGTATGCCTAAAATCTTAAAGTCCTCAAACATATAACGGGTTTTCGAAAAATACTTACAAATATCAAATTCAGGAAGTTCTGTATCTACATAGAACACATATTTCCATTCACCGTCATTTGAAGGACGTGACTCAATTTTAGTCATATTTATATCATTTTTCGCAAAGTCATTTAAAACTCTTGAAAGTGTACCTGCTTCATGAGGCAAGGTAAACACAATACTTACTTTACCTGCACCTTTTACCCTTATACTTTCTTTTGTTATAAAAATGAATTTTGTCTTATTGTTTTTGATGTTTGCAATATCACTTTTAAATACTGTAAGACCAAATTTTTCAGCTGCCAAACAGCTACATATTGCCGCAATAGATTTATCATTATTAACAGAAACATTCTGTGCGGCTACCGCAGTGTTTATTGATTCAATTTTTGCATAACCGCAATTGTCTATATATTCACTGCACTGCCCAAGTGCCTGAGGGTGTGATATTACAGTTTTTACATCTTCCTTTTTACCGATACCGGCAATACAATGGCTTATTGACAAATCCGTATTATGTGTAACTGTAACATCATACTTGTTGATTAAGTCATAAACTTCATTTACACTGCCCTGACACAAGTTTTCAAAAGGTAAAACACCTATGTCGCATACACCATTTACAACATTTTCAAAAACATCTTTAAATGTTTCAACACTCACAATTTTTTTGTCAGAGAAATACTTTTCAGCGACTTCGTATGAATATGAACCCACTATTCCCTGATGACAAACCGTCTTTATATTTTTAAAGAAAGCTTCTTCATCTGTTTCATTAAACACTTTGCCATATTTTAATGTAGATAAACGCTCATCCTGATAATTACAACTGATTTCAATCATACTTTTGAAAAATTCACTTGTTTCGGATACAAATTCCTCAACGCCCTCAAGTTTGCTTTTCAAAATATCTGCTTCACGAGCCTTATTCTTTACGGGGGTATTGGTTGCCGCCTTATATTCACGTACCTGTTCAACATAGGTCATACGTTCTAAAAACAGTTTTTTTAACTCCTCGTCAACCTTATTTATATCTAATCTTATATCCTTCAAATCTCTCATTTTACATCACCATATCCAAAATTCCGATTGACATTACAGCCTCAACAACAGGCACAGCACGAATAACAATGCAAGGATCATGTCTGCCCTGTATCTGCAAATCACAATTTTCCTTATTTGCAAGATCTACACTATGTTGTTTTTTAAATATCGACGGTGTAGGCTTAAAGGTAACCTTTACATCAATTGGATTACCGTTTGTTATTCCACCTGTAATACCACCGTTATTGTTGGATGTTATAACAACATCTCCGTTTTCAATTCTGTACTGGTCATTTACTTCACTGCCTGTAGAAACAGAATAATCTTCGCCCAAACCAAATTCAACAGCTTTTACAGCAGGAATACCAAATAACAGTTGTGAAAGCTTGCCTTCAATACCGTCAAATAAAGGCCCACCTATACCAACAGGTATACCCGTTGCAGAACACATAACCTTTCCGCCTACAGAATCACCCTCGTGAGCTTTTGAAGTAATAAGTTCTTGTATTTTTTCACAAACATATTCAGAAACTGTATTTTTAATACCACCAATACTGTCCACAGAGGCATTTACTGTAATATTTTTCTTTGCAAGATACTGTTTGCACAAACTGCCGATACATACAATAGGAGCAGTCAGTCTGCCTGAAAAATGTCCGCCTCCTCTTATATCATTAAATCCGTTATATTTAACATATGCTGCATAATCAGCATGAGACGGTCTTGGGGTTGTTTTAAGTTTTGAATAGTCTGAAGAATGCTGAGATGTATTATAAATCATAACACATATTGGTGCTCCGGTTGTAACTCCATCCATAACCCCGCTTACAAACTCAAACTCATCAGCTTCCTTTCGCGGTGTAGAAAGTTTATCCCTACCTGGCTTTCTTCTGTCCATATCCCTTCGTATTGCATCAAAATCAATTTCAACACCTGCCGGAAAACCGGTTATAACAGCCCCTATACATTTTCCGTGAGATTCACCGAAAACATTAAAACTTATATTTTTTAATGATATACTACTCATTTAAACTACTCCAATCTTCAAAAAAGTGTGGGTAAGATTTACTTACAGCACCGTGACCGCTGAGTGTTATATTTCCGTCACATCCAACGGATGCAACTGCCATAGCCATAGCTATTCTGTGGTCATTATGAGAATCAACATCTGCACCGTGCAAAGGCTTTCCGCCGTTGATTATTAAATAATCCTCGCCAATCTCTACATCTGCACCAAGTTTTGTCAGTTCTTCATACATTGCCTGAAGTCTGTCACTTTCTTTAATTCTAAGTCTTGCGGCATTATATATTTTAGTTTTTCCCTTTGCATAACAAGCAAGAACAGAAAGTGTCGGAACAAGGTCAGGGATATCTCCCATATCTATATCTATACCTTTTAAATCAGATTTTTCCACAGTCAGGTCATTTCCGTTGATTTTAACACTTGCACCGAATTTTTTTAAAAGTGAAATTATCTCCATATCGCCCTGTGCAGAGTCCATATTCATATCTTTTAACGTAATACATCCGTTTATTGCCGCCGCACACATAAAAAATGCCGCCTGTGACCAATCACGCTCTACACTGTATTCATCTATTAAAGTAGGTGTTTTCTTTATTTCATATGTATTACCTTTTTCATTAACAACACATCCGAATTTTCTTAGAACATCTACAGTAATATCAACATAAGGTTTAGACTGTAATTCCGTGGTAATGTTAACCTTAACAGGATTCACAAGACCGCAAAAGATAAGACCTGTTATAAACTGCGAGCTTGTATTTCCTTTTACATCAACCTCATTAAACTTAATATCTCCACTTACTTTAAGAGGCAAATACTTGCCTTCAGGGTAAGAATATTCAACATCGTATTTATCAAAAATCTCAAAATAATCATCGAGAGGGCGCTCAGGCAGTCTACCCTTACCATCAAATATTGCCGTTTTTTCAAGTAAAGCAGCTACAGGAATCATAAAACGAAGAGTAGAGCCGGATTCATTAGCATTTATACTTACTTCATTATCTTTTATAATTGTGCTGCCATCAACAAGAATACACTCTTTTTCTTCTGTTATTGTTACTCCAAGCTGTCTTAGAGCATCCATCGTAGCATAAATGTCTTTAGAAAAGTCAATTTTCTTAACCTTTATTGGTTTTTCACTGAATGCCGCAGCAATTAATGCACGGTGAGCAACACTTTTAGAAGACGGCACTGCAACACAACCATTAACATATCCTGACCTTAAAATAATATTATCCATAAATGTTATAAAACTCCTCAAATGTAATTTTCTTAATTTCAGCCTCACCGATTTTGTCTACTACTACAATATTTATTCCGTCGCTTACGGTCTTTTTATCGTTTTTAGCGGCATCAATAAGCTTGTTTACAGGAATATTAATTTCTGTTTTCAAATTATATTTATCTAATATCTTATCTAATATTTCTTTAACCTCTGTGTTTTTGGTAATTAAAGACATACCTATGGCAACTGCCTGTCCGTGAGAAATGCCTGTAAAGTTCATAAGCTTTTCAATAGAATGTCCAAGAGTATGCCCAAAATTAAGCATCATTCTTTCATACTTTTCAAATTCATCTATTTCTACCACTTCTTTTTTTACATTCATTGAGCGTATAATAAACTCTTCCACATCTTCTTCAAAATCCGTGGAGTTAAGCAACAAATCAACAAAATCCTTTTTTCTTATAAAAGCTGATTTTATTACCTCTGCCATACCACTTGCTATATGCTCATCGGTAAGTGTTTTTATTACCGATGAATCCGCAATTACAGCCTCCGGCTGACAAAATGCTCCAACAAGATTTTTACCGAAAGGCAGGTCTATACCTGTCTTACCTCCAATTGAGGAATCCACCTGTGCAAGTAATGTTGTGGGAATTTGCACATATTTTACACCACGCAAAAAGGTAGCTGCGGCAAAGCCTGTCATATCACCTATAACTCCACCACCAAGAGCAACAAACATATCCTTACGGTTTAGATTATTTTTTGCCGCTGCTTCATAAATCTTCATTATAGATTCCATATTTTTATGTTCTTCACCGTTTGGAAGTATTACGTGGAATGCTTCTATACCACTGTCTTTTATAGAATTTTCAACATTTTCAAGGTAAAGCGGTGCAACATTATCATCAGTTACTATTAAAAGTTTTCCTGAAAATCCAAGGCCTTTAATGATTTCTCCTGACTGTGATAAAATACCTTTTCCAATATGTATATTATAATTTTTTGAAGAAACATTAATATTTATAATTTTCATCCTGCCACTCCTTAAGTTTCTTTGATTTCGCAAGTAATTCCTTAAGTTCATTTCCTTCGGAATTAATGTATCCCCTTATAAGTTCAAGACTTTTAATATACTCGTCAATCTGTTCTGTCAAAGTTTCTTTATTATTCTTAAAAAGCTGTGTCCAAAGTGCTGAATTAATATCAGCAACACGTGTCATATCCTTGAAGCTGCCTGCGTAATAACCGTCACACTTACTGTGAGCATCCTGCAATATATATGCAACGGACATTATATGCGGAAGCTGTGATGTGTATGTTATCATTTTATCATGATTCTCATCTGTTGTAACAACTATTTTTTCAAACCCTATTTTTTTCGCAAGATATTTAATATATTCCAAAGCTTCACAATCAACATTATCTGTAGGGGTAAGCAAAAATGACGCACCTTTGTATAAATCTGCATCAGCAACAGTAATACCGTTTTTTTCTTTACCTGCCATAGGGTGAGCACCGATAAACTTAAAGTGTGCATTTTCAAGGTTACCGTACCTGCTGACAACAAATTGCTTTATACCGCATAAATCCACCACAATAGAATCTTTTTTAAAGTTTGAGGAATGTTTGTCCATAAAATCCAATATATCCTCAGGATACAAACCGATAAAAACAACATCACATTTTTTCAATATTTCAGCATTTACATCCGAAATTTCATCTGCGAGATTATTTTTTTGAATATAATTCAGAGTTTCTTTATTTTTATCTATAGCAATTACATAGTTGTCGGTGTATTTTTTTAGTGCAAGACCAAGGGAGCCGCCTATAAGACCATAACCAACAACACCTATGTTTTTCACTTCTATTTTCATATTGTTCTACCCTCTACTGCCGCAATAACTCGTAATTTTTCAACTAATGTACCAAACTGTTCTACTGTAATAGACTGCTTGCCGTCACAAAGTGCAGCCGCAGGATTATTATGCACTTCCACCATAAGCCCATCTGCACCGGCTGCAACAGCCGCCTTTGCAAGAGGTTCTACCATCCACGCAATACCTGATGAATGTGATGGGTCAACAACAACAGGAAGATGTGTCATTTTTTTAAGCATAGGCACAGCACTTATATCAAGTGTGTTACGTGTAGCATCCTCAAATGTTCTTATACCTCTTTCACAAAGAATAACCTGTTCATTACCGCCGTTCATAACATATTCAGCAGACATAAGTAATTCTTCCATTGTATTTGCAAGACCTCTTTTAATAAGTACAGGCTTATCAGTTTTACCAAGTTCCTTTAAAAGCTCAAAATTCTGCATATTTCTTGCTCCAACCTGAAATACATCAACATAGTCAAGAAACTTTTCAATATGTGTGGGGCTTGTAATTTCCGAAATAACAGGCATACCTGTTTTTTCACTTGCTTCTTTAAGAAGGTACAGACCTTCCGTTTCCATACCCTGGAATGAGTACGGAGAAGTACGTGGTTTATATGCCCCGCCACGTAACATTTTTGCCCCTAAGGCTTTTATACCTTCTGCTATATCACAAATCTGTTCTTCGGATTCTACAGAACAAGGTCCTGCAATAATAGCCAGCTTACGAGGATTGCCTATCTCAAAATTACCAACTTTAATAATTGTATCTTCAGGCTTAAAGCGTCTGTTTGCCTTTTTATAAGGTTCACTTACCTTCAAAACCTGTTCCACAAAAGGATATTTACTTGTAATTGCACCCGGGTCTACTGCAGATACATCACCGCAAAGACCAATAATGCAGGACTGTTTACCATGGTTTACCTGAAGTATCAAACCTTTGGAAGAAAGTTCCTGAGCAATAGACTCAATTTGTTGTTCTGTTACATCTCTTTTTGCTACAATAATCATTTTAAAGCCTCCGAGCATTGAATACAAGAAAAAGCAGCCTACTGTATGTAAGCTGCTTTAATGCATTCAAATTCATAAAATTTATAAATATAATTTAAGAACTAACATACAGTAATATTCATTTTTGAACAACGAAAATAAGCTACGTACGCAAAGTAAGTAGCAAAGTAATAAAACAAGTTGTTCAAAACTGAATTATTGCTCATTGTTATATCTCCTAAAAAAATATCTTTAATAATATTATCACAATAGTTATTTATTGTCAATACCTATACTATCAAGAATTTTGCATAACCCAATGAGAAAATTTTTATTATCCTCTTCCGTTCTTTTTGCCGGTCCTTTAGTTTTCTTCCCTGCTCTGCGTGATTTTTTACCTAAAAACCTTTCAAACAAAAGCTTGTCCATATTTTCATTTGTAAACTCCATACCGTTGTTGCTTAGAGCATATGCCTTTTTGCCTATTGCAAGTGCGGCAACCCCATAATCCTGAGTTATGACCAAATCACCTTTTTCTGCAAGATTTATAAGATAAATATCCGCACTGTCAGCGAATTTATCTACAGTTATAACTTTACAATAATCGTCATTTATAATATGTGAGGTATCACACACCATAATAACGGGAATACTGTATTTAACTGCAGTTTGCTTTATTATATTTTTTACCGGACATGCATCCGCATCAACTATTATTTTCATTTGTTCCTCCGTATTTATATAAATATTCCTCCGTTATCCGTAAAAAATACCGAATAACAAACATAAGCAACGTACAAAAGCATTAATAACAAAAAGACTGTTATTATCAAAGTTTTAAGCTTTATTATTAAAAATTTACAATTCATATTACCACCCCATTATAAATATATATGAATTGTAAAAATTTTATAACTTTACAAAATTAATGTTGCATTTATTTTAAATTTGGTATATAATGACTTTATAATTATATTATGAAAAGGAGATTTTTATGGGCGGTTCAACTGGAATGATTATTTACTTTGTAGTCATTATCGCTGTTTTCTATTTCTTACTTATCAGACCTCAGAAAAAGCAGGAAAAGAAAATGAGAGAAATGCTCGCAGCATTGAAGGTTGGCGACGAAGTTATTTCAATCGGCGGTATCAAAGGTAAAATCCGCAAAATCAAAGATGATTTTATTGTTATTGAAACAGGTGCCGATAAAACACCAATCGAGTTCGAAAGAAATGCGATTAAGGGTGTTATATCTAAAGACGAACAGTAATCAATTTTAAAAAAGTCATAGAGCTTTCGCTCTATGACTTTTTTATTTCATTTCGTTAATTTTGATCTGTCTTGTATGCTGGGTATGATACCATTCGTGTTGATTTTTTCTCATGAACCCTATTACAGCAATAGGAACCCATGTAAAAGAATACACAATATAGGTTAAATAACCCCAAATAGTTCTCTTTGAAATTCTCTTTTCAACACACATAACAAAAGGTAACCATAAATACTGGCAAATAGCAAAGGTCATAACAAACCAAGGTGGCAAAACTCCACTACCAAGAACATACGGGTTATCAGGAAATACTATTTGTACATAACCCATCGCCGTAATTACACCCATTGTGATAATTCTTATTGGCATAAATAAATACAATGCGCAGTCAAATGGGAAAATAGAATGTTCTTTGAATGCCTTACTAATACATTTTGTGAAGAAACGGCAGAAAACATCTGCATGTCCCTGCATCCACCTGATACGCTGATTCCACGACTGCTTAAAGGTAATTGGTTTTTCATCAT
The DNA here is from genome assembly GCA_964573775.1 of uncultured Clostridiaceae bacterium. Classification (GTDB taxonomy): domain Bacteria; phylum Bacillota; class Clostridia; order Monoglobales; family Firm-18; genus CAZNKU01. Next base: position 9,451 of record CAZNKU010000022.1, read on the forward strand.
AAACTATTGCATCATAAGCAAAGGCAACCCTTATATTGTTCATACAAAGTTTCATTGTAAATTCCATATCTTCAGTAAGACATGTAGCACCCCAACCTATTTCACGCAAGATATCTAAATCAACCGAAAAACCTGTTCCGCAAAGCTGACAACCTAAGCCAAGCTTATATCTTGAGAGCTGGAACAACTTATTTGTTGACCAAAAGCCTAAGGAATATGAATAAGACACCCATGAATCGTTAGGATTTTTGCTGTCAATATATCCCTGGACAACCTTAAAACCACGCTTATTCTGTTCATTAATATGGTAAAGAAAATCTTTATCAACAATGTTGTCTGCGTCAAAAATTACAACAGAATCATATTTTCTTTCCATTTTATAAATTTTATCAAACATCCATTCTAATGCAAAACCTTTTCCTCTTTCGGTTTCATTAAAACGTTCAAAAACTTCCGCACCGGCATTTCTTGCTATTTCAGCAGTTTTGTCAGTACAATTATCAGCAATAACAAAAATACTGTATTTATCTTTAGGATAATTAAGCTTTGTCAAGCTGTCTACCATATGCTCAATAACCTGTTCTTCGTTATGTGCTGCTACTACAAGAGCAAAGTCGTGGTCTCTGTCATCGACAATTGGTCTGTCCTTTTTTGGTAAAAAAGAAAAAATAGATATACTGAAATAGTATGCACCCAAAAGCAGGAACAATCCCTGAATAATATAACCAACCCATATTAATACGCTAGCCATGTAATTCCCCTCTCAGAAAACATAATAATGAATTTATTACATTTATCCAAATAATCAAATAAGTTTTAGTGCAAATAGCACATCAAAGATAATATACACTATAATTACAAAATTGTCAATTAAATTTTTATTTTTTGCAATTTTTTTTATTTCGATAGACAAAAAAACAAAAATAGTGTAGAATATAAATATTAAATAATAAGAGGTCAAAAAAATGAAAAACAAAACTGTTTTTTTCTGCAGCGAATGCGGAAACGAATCTTCAAAATGGACCGGCAAATGTCTTGCATGCGGTGCCTGGAACACTATGATTGAACAAAAAGTTGTAAAATCCTCACCTGCAAACCACATTTTATCATCCCCGACAAATTTATCTAAGCCAAAAAAATTATCCGAAATAGAAATAACCGATGATGAAAGGACATCAACGGGAATTGACGAATTTGACAGAGTTCTTGGCGGAGGTGTTGTAAAAGGTTCTCTTGTTTTAGTAGGTGGAGATCCAGGTATAGGAAAGTCAACCCTTCTTCTTCAAATGTGTCAGACTTTAAAAACAAAATCTACAATTCTTTATGTTTCAGGAGAAGAATCACAAAAACAGGTTAAGTTAAGAGCCGACAGGCTTAAGGTTACAAACCCAAACCTTCTTTTTTTATCCGAAACCAATATGCTTGAAATTGAAAATACAATTTCAAATACAAAACCGGATTTTTTGATTATAGATTCCGTTCAAACAGTATTTTGTCCAACTGTTGACAGCGCACCGGGAAGTGTAACTCAAATAAGAGAAGTTACACTTAACCTGATGAAAATTTCAAAGACAAACAACATTTCTGTTTTTCTTGTAGGTCATGTAACAAAAGAAGGTGCAATAGCAGGTCCCAAAATATTGGAACATATGGTAGACTGCGTTTTATATTTTGAAGGTGAAAGTCATCAATTTCACCGTATATTACGAGGAGTTAAAAACCGTTTTGGTTCTACCAACGAAATTGGTGTTTTCGAAATGTGTAATAACGGATTAAAACAAATAGAAAACCCTTCAAAGATGTTACTTTCCGAAACACCTGTTGGAGTAAGCGGAACAACGGTAACATGCACATTAGAAGGCACACGCCCTATACTTGCGGAAATTCAGGCACTTACAACAAAAACAAATTATCCTTCACCCAAACGCACGGCGTCAGGTATAGACTACAATAAAATGGCACTTATTATTGCTGTTTTGGAAAAACACACAAAATTAAAACTGTCTACACAAGATATATATGTAAATGTAGCCGGTGGTATGAAACTTACCGAACCTGCTATTGATTTAAGTATTGCAGCGGCTATTGCATCAAGTCTGGGAGATTTTGTTATACCATCAGACACTGTTGCCATAGGTGAAATAGGATTAACAGGGGAAATCCGTTCTGTAACTGCCATAGATAAGCGAATAACAGAAGCCGAAAAATTGGGCTTTAAACGAATTATAATACCCTACGGTAACAAATCGATAACCTCATCTGCAATAGAAATAATACCTGTTAAAAATATAGCCCATGCCTTAGGTGCACTTAATTCAAAGGAGATTACGAAATGAAGATAGTAGTAGCAACAAAAAATCAGGGAAAAATGCGTGAAATAAAAGCAATACTTTCTGACGAAAAATACGAAGTATTATCCATGAGCGATTTAGGTATAGATGTTGAAGTTGAGGAAAACTCCGATACATTTACAGGAAATGCAACAAAAAAAGCTGTTGAAATAATGAAATTATGCAACGAAATAACTCTTGCTGATGACAGCGGTCTTGTTGTTGAAGCACTAAACGGTGCCCCAGGAGTTTATTCCGCAAGATATGCGGGCGAGCATGGTGACGATTTACAAAACAACCTGTTACTTCTGAAAAACATGGAAAACAAAACTAACAGAAAAGCGAAATTTGTATGTGCAATGGCATTGGCTTTTCCTGATGGAAAAACAATAAATGTCGAAGGAGAATTTCATGGACTTATTGATTATGAAATGAAGGGTACCGGTGGTTTTGGATACGATGTTCTTTTCTATCTCCCTGAATACGGAATGACTTCAGCTGAAATAAGTTCCGAGGAAAAAAACAAAATAAGCCACCGTTCAAAAGCTTTACAATTAATAAAAGATAAGTTACAAGAAATAAAGGACTGATAAAATGTTTAAATCTTCAGTACAATGGAAAATTGTTACTATGTTTCTTTTGGTTGTTCTCTCCATTATTATGGTATTTGGCATAGTAATGAAAGAGCAAATTTCAAATTTTTACCTCAATAGATTTGAAGAAGAAATTTCTATAGCTTTTTCTGATGAACTTACCAATCAGCTACTGGACGCAGAAACAACAGATGTTCCCCTTGAAGCGGTAAAATCGCTTCTTAATACATACTCGGGACGAATGGGTATAAATTCAAACAGAAGCTACCATATACTTGACATTAAAACAGGAAAAGCTCTGTACAATTCGGACAACAATCTTTATACAATTGAAAAAACCGAAAATATTATTTCTGCAATGTCGGGAAAAGTTGGAAATAAAGTTAATGACAATACAAGCTATATAGATTATGCATACCCTACCCAAAACTATATTATCTATATCCGAGACAGTAAAACTGAAGTTATAGATATTACTCAATCTATGATGCTGATAGTCGCCCAGGCTCTGTTTATCGGTATTATCATATCTATTGTTTTAGGTTTTTTAATGTCTAAAACCATAACCAAACCAATTAAAAACATTACAAAAAAAGCTGAAGCTTTGGCAAAAGGCAGATTTGATACAAAAATCTCTGTAAATTCAAGAGACGAAATAGGTAAACTTGCTCACGCATTTAATTATATGTCTTCTGTAATTAAATCTTCTATGGAAGAAATTGACCAAGAAAAAATTAAGCTGGAAACAGTTCTTCGTAATATGAATGACGGTGTCATAGCATTTGGTACTGACCAACATATTATGTTTATCAACCCGGAAGCAAAAGCAATGCTTGAAATTTCCGATGATGATGTTGAGTCAATTATTTTTGACGATTATTTCAATCAGTATGATGTAGATGTATGTTTGGCTGAAATACTGTACCTTGACCACTTTGAAACAATAAGCAAAAATTTAAGTATAAACGGACAACACTTCAAAGCCTTCTTTGCATCTTTTAAAGTAGATGATGAAAAAACCGACGGCGTTGTTGTTGTTATTCAGGATGTTACCGAAAGTGAACGGCTTGAAATATCACGAAGAGAATTTGTAGCAAATGTTTCCCACGAACTCAGGACACCTCTTACTACCATAAAAACGTATGCAGAAACACTTTCTGACAGTTCTGAAAATCCTGATGAACGAAGGTTTTTGAATGTAATTATAAAAGAAGTAGACAGAATGACTCGCATAGTAAAAGAACTGCTTACGCTAAGCAGCTTTGACAGCAATAAGCTTACTATAATGAAAACCGATTTTTCATTAGAAGATCTGGTTAACGATGTAGTAACAAAAATGAAGTTTCAGGCTGAAAACGACAAACTTACACTTTCTTATACTCCGCTTATTAAATGTCCTGTTGTAAATGCAGATGTTGACAGAATTGAGCAGGTTATAACAAATATTATTTCCAACGCCATAAAGTACACTGGCGAGGGCGGTAAAATTGATGTATTTACAGGATATATATATAATGAAGCTTACATAAAAATAAAGGATACCGGTGTAGGTATTCCCGAAAAAGATTTACCACGTATTTTCGAAAGATTCTATCGTGTTGACAAAGCACGTTCAAGAGATAAAGGCGGCACGGGTCTTGGTCTTGCAATTGCTTACGAAATAGTCAAGCTTCACGGAGGTAACATTATAATCAACAGTGAATACAAAGTTGGTACAGAAGTTATAATAAAGCTTCCCGTAACAGTTCAGGAACAGGAAGTTATTGCAGATGCAGAAACAATTGAAGAAAACCAATAAAGCAAAAATGGTGTGAGGATTTAGTTCTCACACCATTTCTATATTTAATTATTATTTTTTTTAAAGTCAAGCTGAGACAGGATAATACCTGTAAAAATAAACAGGCAACCTAATATTGCAGGGATTGTCAACTTATCTCCCAAAAGCAACACGCAACCTATTGCACAGAATACGGATTCTGACGAAAATATAATTGCCGCCGCAGTTGGCTCTGCATTTTTTTGACCCAAAACCTGCAGAGTGTATGCAACACCTGATGACATAATACCTGCATATAAAATATTAACTGTAGAATCCAAAAGATTATTTAGTGAAAAATCGGGAATTTCGAACATAAGCATACCTAAAAAGCTTATTATTGATACTGTAAAAAACTGAACAGATGAATACATAATTGGGTTTACCTTGTCCACAAACTTATCTATTACCACAATGTGACCTGCCCAGAAAAATGCACCTATAAGAAGCAGTAAATCCCCAAATTCCAAAACAGGTGTACCGACAACGCTTACAAGGTAAAGACCGATAACCGCTAAAACAGCACCTATCCAGATATTAAGATTTGTTTTTTTGCCCATAAATATGCCATAAAGCGGAACAAGAACCGTGTAAATCCCTGTAATAAAACCTGCTTTACTAGCTTGTTCAATACTGACAATACCAAAATGTTGAAGATTTGATGCCAAAAACAATACAACGCCCGTTATAATACCGTATTTAAAAGTATGTACAACCCTTTGTTTGTCACAAAGTCCTTTGCGTTCAAAAATCAAAATAACGGGAATAAGTGAAAGTGAGCCAAGCATAAAGCGTACAGCATTAAATGTAAAGGGAGCTATGGTTGCGGACTTTTGTGCAACAAATGCAAAACCCCATATCATAGCAGTTAAAACAAGCATTATATTAGCTGATAGTTTTTTCTTCATTTCACACCTCCAAAAAGGGAATGTAAAAAAGTCCAGACCGCAAAAAAGAAAGTTAAATCAGTTTGTCAATTCTGAAACATTTTTTCCTATTCCCGTAAAAAAACAGGGATTGTAAAAATAAGTTTTCTACAATCCCAAGAATTATAACATATTTACAATAATAAATCAAGCTATATTTCCGCCCAATTGGCAGGATAGGTTACATATAAAAAACGTGAAAAGCCGTTTACGGAAAACTGGATTGATGAACCCTTGGGTATCAATATAACTTCTCCCTTATGAGCCGTTGTGGTTTTACCGTTACAGTTTATACTTAAAGTGCCCTCTATAATGTAATCTATTTCATCATACTTAAGATTCCAATCGAAAGTGGTATCTGTCATTTCCATAATACCACAGCCAAGGCGTGGACTTTCCTCCAAGGTAAAAATATCCCTCGTATAAACCTTATGTGCAGGGTTTCCAGTATCAAGCCTATCTTCCTCTCTTACGGGAATTTCAGGAATTTTCACAGCCTTTACACCGCACACACCAAGCTTTTCACTTACAATTTGTCTTACAAGTTTTTCAAGCTCTGTTTTTTCTATATTCATTTTTTCACCTTATTTAATGTTTTATTTGCTATAAATATTGCAAGTGCCACTGCCGAAACACCAGACACAAGCTTGCCTATTATCATAGGTACAATCATTGTTGAATTAAAGCCTGCGGTAAAGCCAAGGTGGTCGCCGAACACAAAGGCTGCAGAAACCGCAAAGGCAAAGTTTATAATTTTACCCTTTGCATCCATATCCTTAACCATCTGAAACATAGGTATGGAGTTTGCAAGGCTTGCAACTATTCCTGCCGCTGCAACATCATTCATACCCACCATTTTACCAAGCTTCATAAGAGGTTTTTTAAACACCTTTGTAATTACAAGCACCAAAGGAAATGCGCCTGCTAAAACTATTGCAATATCTGCCACAATTTCAAAGCCTTCGGATATTGGGTTCATACCAGGTATTATAACAATGCCTGTTAAAGCCTCTACAATGCCTGCTATAAGACCAAGGGTAATAACAGCTATAATGAATTTGCCAAACCAGGTAAAACCCCTTATCATTGCATTTTCAAACTTCCAAAGACCAAGTGCAATTAAAATTGCAATAATAACAATAGGCACAAGATTTCTTACAACCATCATAACAGGAAAGCCTGCAACAAGCCCCGCTACAAAAGAGCCTATTGGAATAGTTATAACACCTGCAAGCACACCTGTTGCAAGGTATTTACGGTCATCCGCAGGTATTATACCAAGAGCTACGGGTATAGTGAAAACTATGGTAACACCCATCATAGAGCCTACTATAAGTCCGCCAAACAAACCTGCATCTGCAGAATTTGCAAGCTCTGCCGCAAGGGATGCACCGCCCATATCATTTGCAAGTATTGTACCTGCAAACATAGCAGGGTCTGCACCCAAAAAGTTAAAAACAGGCACAACAACGGGCTTTAACAAATTTGCTATAACAGGTGCAAGTGCAATAATACCAACCATTGAAAGGGCAAGAGAGCCTATTGCCATAATACCCTCTTCAAACTGCTCACCAAGTCCGAACCTGTTTCCTATTATACGGTCTATTGCACCCAAAACGGCAAATATCACCATAATATATATAATTATTCTGTCTATACTCATATTAACTCCTCACTTTCAAGTGAATCTATAATGCCCACAATTGCCGCATCTATGGGTGCATCTTTAGAAACGTGTGCAGCGCTTCCGTAACACAAAAGCACCGTATCACCTACTCCTGCTCCCACTTCATCTGTTGCAACTATTAAGTTTCTTTTAGTCTTAACAAGCATAAGCTTACAACCATTTAAGCGTTCATCCTTTTTGGTTGCCCATACACTGCCCTTGACGGTACCTATTATCATAGCCTGATTTCCCCTGCCGATTCTATAAACTTTACACCAAAGCTTTGCAGTACCCTTCTGTAAACTGAGTACATTTGATACACCGCTTTGTCACCTATCTTTTTATACTGAAGACCGTTTTTTAAAACATATACAGGTCTGTTATTTAAAAAAGCATTTGCAAATTCTTCACTAAGCCCCAAAGCCCACTCCGAAAGCATTGTGCAGGACATATAGGACACTATTAAGACATCGTAGTCACTGTATTGGGATACCAACTTCATTTTATCATTCAAAAAGTCAGTACTCCCTATTACGGCAACCCTAATCATTTAACTATAAGCCCCACTGAATCGGGCTTAAAGCCGCAGGCATTTGCCTCGTCGTAGTCTATATGAACTGCCGTTGAAAACTTTTCGCTTATACGTGCACAGATACCGTCAAAAATAAGAGGACGTTCTGCAAATACCTTAATTTTTAAATTCTCCTTATCCTTAATACCAAAACGCTTTGCATCTTCAGGTGTTACATGAATGTGGCGTTTTGCAACTATTACACCCTCACGGATATTTATAGATTTATCACCGTTTGTAATTTTACAGCCAGGTGTATTTGCAATGTCCCCGCTAAGTCTTACAGGTGCATTTATACCTAGCTGTCTGGCATCTGTCATAGAAATTTCTACCTGTGTTTTATCTCTGCATGGTCCTAAAATTGCAACATTTTTTAAAATACCCTTTGGACCTTCAATATCCACCCTTTCAACATAGGCATACTGTCCAGGTTGGGAAAGTTCTTTTTTTACATTAAACTTATAGTCTTTGCCAAACAACAAATCCGCATCCTCACGGCTTAAATGCACGTGTCTGCCCGATGCTTCCACAAGCACACAGCATTTTGACTTAATCTCTTCCGCTATTTTATTTATTAAATCATCTATTTTAATCAATCCCTTTTATACAAGCCTTTTATAAATTTGCACATCATTATCCAGAAAACCGATGACATTCTGTTAAGTGCTTCTATAATATCATTTCTGCTGACATTTTTGTTTTCGTCCTTAAAAGCATCGTAGGCAACAAGCTCTGTTTTACGCGCAAGTGTACGCAGAGCATTAAGCTTTGCCACAATTTCGCCTTGTTTGTATGAGGGCAAAAAGTGGCTTACACCGTAATACTTTGCAGAGTGGTGTGAATGCTCCCTCATTTCCTTAGCCGTTAAGCCTATTATTTTATATTCTCCAAGCTCTTCCCCTGTTATCTGCACACGAATAAGTGTACGCACAAGAGTTATAATTTCTTCAAGGTCTGAAACTAAAGTTTTGTAGCCTTTTTTATCCGCAATTACCTGAGTACATATTATTTTGGATTCTAAATAGTCAAGTGCACCACGATACTTTATAACAGGGTGGTCTTTAAAAACAAGGGTGTTACCACGAAGGTGTGTCATATGCTCGGGTTTGTTGGTTAAAACTCCGCCGAATACCGTATTGAATTTACCCTCGTTTGTTTTCAAAACCTCTTCTACTATTTTTCTGACATATTCCTCTGAATGTTCCATATATGCTCACCAACTATTTTGCAGAATGTGGAAGGATGTTATCTACCTCTGTATGCGGACGTGGAATAACGTGTACGGCTACAAGCTCGCCTACCCTTTCTGCCGCCGATGCACCTGCATCTGTTGCCGCCTTTACTGCACCTACGTCACCTCGTACCATTACTGTTACAAGACCGCTGCCGATATGCTCTTTACCTACCAAGGTTACATTTGCCGCCTTAACCATTGCATCTGCCGCCTCTATTGCGCCAACTAAACCTTTTGTTTCTACCATACCTAGTGAATTTGTATTAGCCATTTTTAATTACCTCCGTTTTTAGTATTTAACAATTTTTAATTTATATTAGTTTTTTCATTACAGAGCTTACAATATATTCCACCATATCGGGCGTTAGTGACGTGCAGACATCATTTCCGCGTATATCTTCAATTTCACGTACACCAAATGCTACCCTTTTAATATTTATAAGGTCAAGTGGACCTATGTTATTGGAGCTTGAGCTGCCGCCCTCTGCACCGCAACCTAAAGTAAGGGCAGGGAAAAGGTTTGTTGTTGCACCTACACCACCCAAAGAGCCGTAAGAATTTACCATAATGCGTGATGCAGGTATTACCTTTGCAAACCTGTCTACAAGCTCTGCATCCATACAGTGCATCATAAAGCTGTGACCTACACCTTCAAACCTTAAAATATCCACACAACGCTCCATTGCCTTTTCAACATTATCTTCCACATAAAGTGCAAGTACAGGTGTAAGTTTTTCCTGAGAATATGGTGCCTTTAAGCCTACCGAGATTTCACGTGCCACCAAAACGGTTACGTTATCAGGCACTGTAACACATGCCATTTTTGCTACATAGCTTGCAGGCTTGCCTACAATTTCCGCATTCATTTTACCGTTTTTAAAAAGTATTTTTACAAGCCTTTTGCTTTCTTCATCATCCATTATATATGCACTGTGTTTTTTTAAAGAAGAAACTACAGCATCCTCCATACACCTTTCAATTACTATAGATTGCTCCGATGCACAGATTGTACCGTTGTCAAAGGTTTTGGAGTCTATTATTCTTTTAACAGCCCTGTCAACATCGGCAGTTTTATCTATAAAGGCAGGGCCGTTACCTGCACCTACGCCTATGGC
>CAZNKU010000023.1:0-18998 GCA_964573775.1 uncultured Clostridiaceae bacterium
TGAATACCCAAACATTTTGGATAATTCACGAACATTTTTGCCGTTGTAATTTTGTTTGATGTAGTTATATATGTAATCTTTTTTATATAACTTCTGAGGAAACAAAATCTGTTGCCCTTTGAATAATTTATGTATTTTAATAGCGGTTTCCGTCCCCGCTTCAACGGCAATTTCTTCATAAATATCTGCAAAATCTTTTGCTTCCATTTTATTTTCACCTCCAAATTATACTCATACTTTCAATTTTAGACTTTTTTCTTTGAAATTACCATTCGTAAATTTCATTGAAATTTACATTATATATTTCCAAAATAAAAATAGAACAACTACCAATGTGATAGTTGTCCTGAATATACACACAAAACAATCCCCAAAGTGAGATTATTTTCACTTTGGGGATTAATTCTTGCATAAATCTTTGTATAAGTTATTAAATTTTGGGCGTAAATTGGGCGTAAATTTTACCACTTAACACCCTCAAACCCGCATAAATACTGGATTTACTTATCCAACGGCTTCATTGTCGGGAACAACAGTACATCTCTGATAGCGGCAGAGTCTGTAAGTAGCATACACATTCTGTCAATACCGAAGCCGATACCTCCCGTTGGAGGCATACCGATTTCAAGAGCATTCATAAAGTCTTCGTCTGTTGTGTTAGCTTCTTCGTCACCTTGTGCAAGAAGTTCCTCCTGAGCTTTGAAACGTTCTCTCTGGTCGATTGGGTCGTTAAGCTCGGAATAAGCATTAGCCATTTCCCAACCGTTCATAAAGAATTCGAAACGCTCAACATAGTCAGGGTTTTCAGGTTTTTTCTTTGTAAGCGGAGAAATTTCAATTGGATGATCCATTACGAAAGTAGGCTGAATCAAATGTTCTTCCGCAAACTCTTCAAAGAACAAAGCAAGAATATCACCCTTCTTGTGTCTGTCTTCATATTCTACATGATGTTTGTCAGCTACTGCACGTGCTTCTTCCAATGTATGTATTTCATCAAAATCCACACCTGCATACTTTTTAACCGCATCTACCATTGTAATACGTTCAAAAGGTTTGCTAAGGTCCATTTCAACACCATTGTAAACGATAGTTGTAGTACCCAAAACTTCCTGTGCAACGTGACGGTACAAATTTTCAGTAAGATCCATCATACCGTGATAATCTGTATAAGCCTGATAAAGCTCCATAAGAGTAAATTCAGGGTTATGACGAGTGTCAAGACCTTCGTTTCTGAATACTCGTCCGATTTCGTAAACTCTCTCTAAACCGCCTACGATAAGACGTTTTAAATAAAGTTCCAATGAAATACGAAGTTTAAAATCTTCATCCAATGCATTGAAATGTGTTTCAAAAGGACGTGCAGCAGCACCGCCTGCATTTGCAACAAGCATTGGTGTTTCAACTTCCAAAAAGCCCTGTCCGTCAAGATATCTGCGGATAGCCGCAATAATCTTAGAACGCTTGATGAAAGTATCCTTAACTTCAGTATTCATAATAAGGTCAACGTAACGCTGACGGTATCTTGTGTCTGTATCTACAAGACCGTGGAATTTTTCAGGCAATGGCTGAAGTGACTTTGAAAGCAAAGTAACCTTTTCAACACGAATAGATATTTCACCCTTTTCAGTAGTGAAAACTACACCTTCAATACCCACGATATCACCGATATCATACTTTTTAATCTTGTTGTATTCTTCTTCGCCAACAATATCCTTTTTAATAAAAATCTGGATATTGCCTGCAAGGTCTGCAACATTACCGAAGGAAACACTGCCCATTCTTCTCTTAGCCATTAATCTGCCTGCGATAACAACAGCTTTACCTTCAACTTCTGCATAATTATCCTTAATTTCCTTAGTAGAGTGAGTTCTGTCAAACTTAGTAATAACGAATGGGTCAGCATTGTTTGCAACAAGCTCTGCCAACTTTTCGTGTCTTACCTTAACAACATCACCTATCTGCTGAGAATTGTTATTCTTTTCTGCCATTAAACTCAAGCCTTTCTGTTTTCTTATTTGTTAATTTCTACAACTTTAAGTTCAATAGAACCTGCAGGTGCAGGAACTTCCACGATATCTCCAACCTTTTTGCCAAGCAAAGCTGTACCTACTGGAGATTCGTCTGAAATTTTACCGTTTGAAGGGTCTGCCTCAGTAGAACCTACGATGTTGTAGTGAATTTCTTCATCAAATTCTACATCGTAAACTGTTACTGTACAGCCCAATGATACGGTATCTGTAGAGATTTCCGCCTCGTCGATAACCTTTGCATTTTTAAGCATAGTTTCGATTTCTACAATACGGATTTCCATCTGTGCCTGTTTATTTTTTGCTTCATCATATTCTGAATTTTCCGAAAGGTCGCCATAGCCAAGAGCAACTTTAATCTCTGCCGCAACCTCCTGACGTTTAACCGTTTTTAGATATTCAAGTTCCTTTTCTAATTTTTCCAAGCCCTCGCTTGTGAGAATAACCTGTTTAGCAGCTGCCAAAATGATCAACTCCTTAATTTTAGTACTCGATATTTTTTCACAATATTAATATTATATACAAAATTTCATTGAATGTCAACAATTTTTTTGTCTGTCAATTCTATACATTCGGCAAATACAAGATTGGACATTCCAAAAGGTGGTTTGATGTTGAAAGGCATATAAAAATCATTGATAACATTGCCATAACTGCGTTTACAATTTTTATCAATTATAACACATTCTGTTCCGTAGTTGTTGCCACAGTCCTCCAGAACAATTACTATATCAGTATCAATATGTACCTTATTATCCACTACATCAATTACAACCCCAAGTTTGTCGAGAAGCCCGTCACAAAGTCTTTCTGCATCATAAACCATATCCGTACATACCCTGAGACTGCCAAATACAGTGCACAGGCTTTCAATAATTTTCATCCCCGATTTTGTCAGGTTTTTATCCACTACGGTAACAGTACACCCCTCTCCGTAACTTTTGGCGGTTTTGCGTACAAAATCAGGCAACATTTTTCTGAACATACGCTCACCGTCAAGAATGCGGAAATTACATCTTTCCACATACTTATCTGTCATAAGTACAATATCTTCCACACCATTTTTATTGAAAATTTTACTGCAGTTCTGATTGTCATAAACACACAAAAACTCAATACCGTATTCATCAACAATTACGGATTCAAACTTATTTTTACAAAAAATTCTTTTCCATAAGCCCCATTCATTTTTTACACTGGGAAATACAACACCAATTTTTTTCATAAAATCACCTCATAATTAAAAGCATTTATGCAATTATATGCACAAATGCTTTTAATAATTACTGATTTTTTAAAATTGAAATTGCTTTTTCAAGCTGTGTATCGGTTTCTTTTCCCGATTCCACATAATAGTCAGGCTCTATTCCCTTTCCATGTATAAAATTACCATTTGGTGTATAGTATCTTTCAACAGTAATTTTTAAAGCTGTTCCATCTTCAAGATCAATAAGTGACTGAACAACACCTTTCCCAAAGGTTTTGGTTCCGACTATAGTTCCACGGGAATTATCCTTAACTGCACCCACCAGAATTTCTGCGGCACTTGCACTGTTTTCATTTGCAAGTACAACCAACGGAATATCAATACCATCCATTTTAGACTTAATATATTCTTTATTACCAGACTTGTCAGATGTATAATAAATAACCGCATCCCGAGGAAGCAGACAACCTGCTACAGCTTCCACAGCAACAGTTGTTCCTCCGGGGTTATCCCTGACATCAACTATAAGTCCCTTTATGTTTTTGGATGTAAGCTCTTCAAGTTTATTTACAAATTCATCAGCTGTATTATTGCCAAACTGAGAAATATAAATATAGCCTATATTGCCGTCAATTATTTCCGCTTCTACTGTATCCATTACAACATTTTGTCTTTTTACGGTAAATTCTTCTTCCTTACCGGTTGATGCTTTTAAAACAGTTACCTTAACCTCTGTTCCTTCTTCGCCCTTGATGGCATTAACGGCATCGTCCAACTGCGCACCGGTATATTCTTTACCCTCAACTTTTTTTATGATGTCACCCGTTTCAATACCGGCATCCTTTGCAGGCGAATTGTCAAAAACATTTATAACCAATATAACATTCTTTTCAGTTTCATTTTGTACAGCTACACCTATACCACAGTATGAACTGTCTATATAACTGTTAAAACTTTCATAATCTTCTGCCGTAAAATATTCTGTATACGGATCACCCAACGATGCCACATAACCCTTATACGCATTTTCCATTGCTTGTTCTCTGTTATATTCACCATAGTACATCGAATCAAGATACCCTTCAATAATGCGCAATTTCATATTTTCAGATGTTGATGCATTGTATGCTGTTGTAAAAACAAATGTGAGCATTGCAGTAACAACACAGGTAATAACTGCTGTAATAATAATAGGATATGACTTCTTTAACATAATTGCTAAACATACACCTCCATTACCTATTTATACATAACAGTGCAGAAACTTATGCTTCTGCACTGATAAATTAATTTACATAACCCAACGGATCAACTGTTGAACCATTTACTATAACTTCAAAATGCAGATGCGGACCTGTAGAATATCCGGTACTTCCGACATAGCCGATTACCTGACCGGCACTTACGTACTGCCCTACTGAAACCGCCATACTGCTTTGATGTGCATAAAGTGTACATACTCCGCCGCCATGGTCTATTACCACATAGTTTCCGTAAGCAGAATTATATGTAGCGGTAATAACTGTACCGGATGCCGCAGCTATTATATTTGCATTATAGCCTGCACCGATATCCATACCGGTATGCAATTTTTCGTATCCTAAAACCGGATGTAATCGCCACCCGTAATACGAAGTGATAATTTTACAGCTTGGTGCAGGCCAAAGCATAGCACCACCTGTATAAACTGTACCTTCACCGGCAAGATTAGCTATTTGCGCACGCACAGCAGCTTCCTCTGCTTCTATTATTTTAAGCTGAGCTTCAAGCTCGCTTTGAGAGCTTTCTATTTTTTGAATCATTGCATCACGCGTTGCCATTTTTGAATCAAGATCAGCCTTAGCTGCTTCAAGCTCAGATTTAGAATCCTCAAGAGCAAGTTTGTCTGTTTCAAGTTCTGCTTTCAGCGTCATTATTTTCTTTTGTTCTTCTTTAAGTTCTTCCGTAATTTTTTTGTCGTGTGCTGCAATTTGGGTAACTATATCAAGTTTCTCAAAAAACTCACCGATACTGTCTGATGAAAGCAGAACACCAAGATATCCTGTAGCCCTGTTTTCATACATTACCCTGACTCTTTCGCCATACTTACTGTACTGTTCTTCCAGAGCAGCCGTAGCTTTATCGAGTTTCTCTGTTGTGTCATCTATTTCCTTTTGAAGTTCCGCTATCTGAGAATTTACTGCCGCTATGTCATTTTCAAGAGCAGTTACCTCATCATCAAGTATCTTCTTTTCTTCCATCACAGATCTTTTTTCATCTTCAAGGACGTCAATTTCACCTTCAATTTCTTTTCTGTCATCATCAAGTTCCTGCTGTCTGTTTTCAAGATCTGCCTGTTGGTCAGCACTACCGGTAAAATATACAACTGCTGAAGAAAGAATGAGTACAAACAACATAACTACAACAGACAACGCAACAATTCTTTTGAATTTTTCACTGAATTTAAACATTTTATACCTCCTATCACACCTTAAGATGGCGTCTGATAGAAACGGCACTACCTACTGCACCAAGCAAAACTCCTATGCCTATAAACCATGCAATAAGCGGTAGAATAACTTCCGAAACTCCGCAGAATCTCAAATTCATCGCTTCAAACAACATAACATCTGTTGAAAGGAATGCATTATATGCAATAAGCATAATTACCATAGCAATTACCGAGCCTACTAAACCTATAATTATGCCCTCGATTATATAAGGCCAACTTATAAAACTGTTTGTTGCACCAAGATATTTCATTATATTAATATCTCTTCTGCGTGCAAACAAAGTAATTTTAATTGTATTTGAAATGATAAATATGGCAAGTGCTCCAAGGAAAAGCATAAACCAGAAGCTTATACTCTTTATGACATTTGTCACACTTACAAGTTTATTTGCAATTGATTGATTATCGCTTACATTTGCAATACCTTCAATTCTGCTCAGTTTTTCAGCAGTACTTTCTGAAACCGATAAATCCAAAAGCTTTATTTTAAAAGAATCTCTCAGAGGATTATCTTCAAAGCCATCCATTACATATGCATCTTCTCCGAGTTCCTCTTTATATTCTTCAAGTGCATCGTCGTTAGAATAAAACTCAACAGACTTTACATTGCTTACAGCTTTAATTTCATCCTCAAGTTCTTTCATTTCCGAGCTGTCGGGTTCAATACTTTCTTCCACATACACCCTGATTTCACATTCTGCCTTAAGCTGTTCGGCAACAGAGTTTATATTCATAGAAAACAAAAGATACAATCCGAAAACAATAAGACATGCAACAACTATTATTGTTGATGACAGTGTCATCAATGTGTTTTTAGCATAACTTTTACATCCTTCGGACACAAAATATTTGAAGTTACTGCTCTTCCTCATCTTTGTATCCTCCCTTTTGTACATCTCGAATCATTGAACCGTGTTCAAGTTCAATTACTCGTTTTTGCATTTTGTCAACAATATCCTTAGCATGTGTTATTATTATAACAGTAGTGCCTCGTCTGTTGATTGATTCAAAAAGCTCCATAATTTCATCTGCAGTTGCAGGGTCCAGGTTACCCGTAGGCTCGTCTGCAATTAAAACAGCCGGATTATTCACCATTGCACGGGCAAGAGCAACTCTTTGCTGTTCACCGCCGGATAGCTGATATGGCATTGCCTTTGCCTTGTCTGAAATACCAACCATACTTAAAATAGCAGGAACTGCACGACGAATTTCTTTTTTTGAAGCATTGCGTATTTTCATAGCAAAAGCTACATTATCATATACCGATTTATTATTAAGCAATCTGAAATCCTGAAAAACCATACCTATTGAACGTCTGTAGAACGGTATGTTCTTTGGTTTAAGACTACCTACATCAACGTCGTTTATTGTAATGCTTCCATCCGTCAACTGTTCTTCCGCAAGCATAAGCTTTGTAAGTGTAGACTTTCCTGCACCGGAAGAACCTATAATAAACACAAACTCACCTTTTTCAATATAAAAACTTACTCTGTCTAAGGCAAGAGTGTTTGTTTTATCGTACTTTTTACTTACATCTTTGAAAAAAACCATAAAGCATTCTCCTCTTTACAGATTTAATGAATCTGAATTAAGGTATCTGTTTACCATCATGGCTACCTTAAACACAATTGCATCATCAAATTTCCTCAAATCAAGACCTGTAAGCTTATAAATTTTATCCAGTCTGTATACAAGAGTATTTCTGTGAACAAACAACTTTCTTGATGCTTCACTTACATTAAGGTTGTTTTTAAAGAATTTCTGAATTGTAATAATTGTTTCTTCATCAAGCATATCAAGAGAACCTTTTTTGAATACTTCGTTCAAAAACAGTTCACAAAGCTTTGTGGGAAGCTGGTATATAAGACGACCTATACCAAGATTGTTGTAACTTATAATAGGCATATCTCCATCGAAAACCTTGCCTACATCCAAAGCAACAACCGCATCCTTGTATGAACGGTTTATTTCAACTATATTGGATACAACAGAACCTATACCAACCCTTACGCCTGCCATAAGCTCCGAACTTAAAGTATCTACTATTGTAGATGCAATCTGTTCAAACTCTTCCTGTGTTGAATCTTCCTCAACACTTTTGATAAGAACAACATCGGATTCATTCATTTCTATAACAAAGTCCTTGTTTTTGTCAGGGAAAAGCCCCCTTATAATTTCATGTGCCGAAAATTCATCATTTTCAATTCTGATTAAAAATGCAATTCTGTATGCATCTACATTAAGGTGCATAGTCTTTGATTTAATATGTATATCACCAGGCATAATATTGTCTTCCAAAATGTTTTTGATAAGACTGTTTTTATCATACTTTTCATCGTGATACTGTTTTATCTGCGAAAAAGATACTGAAAGAACCTCTGTTATACTCTTTGCAAAATCGTCATTACCGCCACAAAACACAACATATTCGGAACGGTTGCGAACACCGATGCGTCTGTATGTTACGCCGTCCACAACAATAGCGTCACCTATTTCCTTTGCTCTTGAAGCTGCAAGTTCACGAACGGCACCAATTTCATTCACATCAGTACACGCAATAACTGTTGCACTTTCATCAATTACACCTGCTTCTCTGCCAAGCATAGCAGATTTCATCTGGTGTATTACTGTTTGAAATAATCTGTTTGCCACAATAACACTCTCCTTTTTAAGGATGAATTTATATATATTTGCCTAAAACACCCATTAGAAATACCTATACAGTATACATAATACACCTTTTTTACATAAAAATCAATAAATTTTTAAACTTTTTTTGTAACATTTGTTAATTTATTGTGAATTTTAGACATAAAAACGGACCCGATAATAAGCATTTTACCGAGTCCGTTTGTAAACTTTTATACTATTTTCTTGATTTCCTTATATATTAATTCGTTGGCATCCCTTATGCCCATATTTTTGGAACAGTCACTCATTTTCTGAAGCCTTGTCTTGTCTTCGGCAAGCTTGCTTACAGTATTAAAAAACAAATCGTCATCAAGTTCTTTTTCTTCAATAAGAATTGCTGCATTTTTATCCGACAGTGCCTTAGCATTGTAAAACTGATGATTATCCGTTACATTTGGTGAAGGTATCAGCACAGACGGTTTTCCTAAAGCATTAAGCTCACTTACTGTTATAGCTCCTGCTCTGCAAATCAGTAAATCTGCCGCCTGCATTGCTTCATTCATATTGTAAATGTATTTAACCACATCTGTTCCTGTTTTTTTAACACCCTCCAGTTTTTTGGTAACCTCATCAAATTCTCTTTCTCCCGTTGCAAAAAGTATATTGCATTTACCGTCTTCAATTCTTTTAATATAATTTACCATGCTGTCATTAAGACGCTTTGCCCCAAGACTGCCTCCAAAAGCTACTATAAACGGTTTTTCGTCTATTCCAAGCTTACGCCTTGCATCAGCATATGTAATTCCAAACAATTCATTACGCAAGGGATTACCGGTAAGTACAACATTTTTTGCTTTTTCGAATTTTGGTCGGCTTTCCTCAAAGCTTATACAAACAGTATTTACTTTATCGCTGAGCATTTTACTTGTAAGCCCTGCAAAAACATTTTGTTCGTGTATTAATGTGGGGATTTTAAGCTTTGAAGCCGCTAAAAGTAACGGTCCGGAAACATATCCTCCCGTTCCAATCACAATATCCGGTCTGAATTTCTTAATGATTTTACGACACTTTACAAAAGCTTTAACTGCTTTAAAAGCCGCCACTGCATTTTTAACCGTAAGCTTTCTTTTAAAACCGCTTACTTCAATAAATTCTATTTTATAGCCAGACTTTGGAACAAGTTTGCTTTCCATACCGTTTTTGGTACCTACAAACAGAAATTCACTGTCAGGTTCTTTAACTTTTATTGTATCGGCAATAGAAATAGCCGGATTTATATGTCCTGCGGTTCCTCCTCCTGCAAGTAAAACACGCATCCAAATCCCTCCTACTGTTTACTCTGTCTTGAAATATTAAGCATAATACCCATACAACTCATAATAATAAACAAAGCAGTACCACCGTAGCTGAAAAACGGCAAAGGAATACCTGTTACAGGCATAGCCGATGTTACAACGGCTATATTCATTATAACCTGCAAAGCTATAAGAGAAGTAATTCCCACAGCTATCAGAGAACCTTCTTTATCCCTTGCATTCATAGCAATTTTAAAACCTCTGTATACCAGAAATGCAAACAGTGCTATTACAACAAATGCACCTAAAAACCCTAATTCTTCACACAATATTGAGAATATAAAGTCATTTTGCGGTTCAGGAATATACAAAAACTTTTGTCTGCTCTGTCCAAGTCCAACGCCAAACAATCCACCGCTGCCAATTGCATAAAGTGACTGTATAACCTGATATCCATCACCTAAAGGATCTGCAAAAGGATCCATAAACGAAAACACACGTGCACGTCTGTACGGAGACGTCATAATAAGCATTGCTCCTGCAAAAACAACCGGTACAATCAAAGCCGCAAGATGTTTCCAGTTTACACCACCTACAAAAAGCATAATAACACCCACAGCCACAATAAGTACGGTAGCACTGAAGTGAGGCTGAATAATAAGCAGTAAGGCGGTTACGCCTATAACTATAAGGTTAGGCATCAAGCCTCTTTTGAAGGTTTCAAGATATTTGCTGTTTTTAGACAAAGAATTTGCCAGATATATAATCAAAGCAATTTTAGCAACCTCTGAGGGTTGAAACTGTATAGGTCCAAGTCGCAGCCAACGCTGTCCGCCATTTACCTCTGTACCTGCCAGAGGCACTAATACAAGCAACACAAATGCAACTACAATTATAATACCTGACCATTTAATAAGATTATGATAGTCAAATTTTGAAAAGAAGAACATAGCTGCAACGGACAAAACAGCCCAAAGCAGCTGACGTTTAATAAAATAATAAGCATCTCCGCCTGTGTAGCTGGCATGTCTTGCCGATTCAGAGCTTGCCGACATTACCATCATAAGCCCGAATGCAAGCAATGCAAACACTATTATTAAAAAGTAAAAATCTATTTGTCCCTTTTTTTTCAAACTTAATCACACCCTAACGCCAAAATAAGCGATAATACAGAATAAAACAGTTGTTAAAGTAAATACAAGGTCAATCTTTTTTTCATTCCATCCACACATTTCAAAGTGATGATGAATAGGGCTCATTTTAAAAATCCTCTTACCCGTAAGTTTAAATGAAGCAACCTGCATTATAACTGAAAGTGTTTCAACAAAATATATTATACCCACAAGAACAAGAATTAACGGATTCCCTGTCATAAGCGACAATGCGCCAACCATACCACCGAGCATAAGTGAGCCTGTATCACCCATAAATACTCGTGCAGGATTTTTGTTGTAAATAAGAAATCCCAACAGTGCACCTGTAAGTGCATAGCATAAAAGACTTACAGACAAGCTGTTTAAAATCGATGTAACCACCGCAAAGAAAACCATTACCACAATTGTCACACAGGTTGCAAGACCGTCAATTCCGTCTGTAAGGTTAACACCGTTAACAACTGCAAGCAATACGAATATTGCAAAAGGAATATAAAGCCAACCCATATTCCATACAAAATCCGTAAAAGGTATATCTATTATAACCGACAAAACGCCCTTATCCAGACCCACAAGAACAAATATAACAGATACGACTATCTGGAGTGCAAGCTTTTGCCACGCCTTAAGGCCAAGATTTCTTTTAAGTACCACTTTAATAAAATCGTCAAGAAAGCCTACAACACCAAAGCCCAATGCACAGAACAAAACAAGTCCTGATTTTAAATCCATAAACTTATACAAAACTGTGGCAGAAATCACCAAAGCAAGTATAAATATAATACCGCCCATTGTAGGTGTACCGCTTTTCTTTTCGTGCCACTTAGGGCCTATTTCGCGTATACTCTGACCAAACTTAAGCTTTATAAGAAGCGGTATAAAAAACGGTCCTAAAAGTGCCGATGCAACAAACCCTATTAACAGTGTTACAACATTAATATATTCCATACAAGTTTCATCCTTTCAAAAACTCCTGCAATGCAGAAGACACTTTTTCAAGTGCCATACCTCTTGATGCTTTAAAAAGTACAGTATCTCCATCCATAATATATTTACATAAAAATTCAGAAGCTTCCTCATTTGTGGAAAACTCAAAAATATTTTCAACCTTGTTTTTTCTTGCTTCATCAGCAATGTAGCGTGCATCATTACCAATACACACCAGCACATCTGTACCGGTGGAAGCAACATACTTACCAACAAGTCTATGATTTTCCTCGGCAAAGTCACCCTGCTCAAGCATATCACCCAAAACAGCAATACTTCTTTTATTGCCTGAAACAGACTTCAGCACATTCAGAGAAGACCTCATAGAATCCGAGCTTGCATTGTAGCAATCTTCAATAAGCTTTATGTTTCCGATTTTTATTTCTTTTTGACGCATTCCGGATGTTTCGTAAGCACTTACACCCATCGAAATATCTTCCGTATTCATACCAAAGTGCAAGCCACATATTATTGCCGCCATAGAATTGTATACGTGATGCAATCCCGCAACAGGTACAAAAAAACAATGCTCACTGTCATTGATTTTCAGTTTAAAGGAGCTACCTTTATCATCACTTACAACATCGTAGGCAACATAGTCCGCATTTTCGTTTTCTATACCGTAATATATTTTTTTATGAGCAATATTTTCCTTCGCACCCCATAAATATTCATCATCACCGTTAAGCACGGCAACCCCGTCAAGACATTCCAAAACCTCAAGTTTTGCTTTTAATATATTCTCACGGCTACCAAGGTTTCCAATGTGTGCGGTACCAATATTGGTTATAACCGCAACCTGAGGCTTTGCAATTTTTGTAAGCCTGCTGATTTCGCCAAGATTGCTCATGCCCATTTCTACAATAGCTTTTTCAAAAGAACTGTCAAGCTGAAAAACAGTAAGAGGAACACCTATTTCATTATTAAAATTACCTTTTGTGGCAAAGGTTACAAAGGACTTTGATATAACAGAATTAAGCATATCCTTTGTACTTGTTTTGCCAACACTTCCTGTTACGGCAACAACATCAACATCAAGTGTCATTCTGTAAAATTCCGCAATATCACGTATTGCCTTTTTTGTATCTTCAACACGTATTACACATTTGCCGTCAGGTATTTCAACATCCTTTTCCACTACCGCACAGCTACCGCCGTTTTTTAAAAAATCCGTTGCAAAATCGTTACCGTCTACCCGTTCACCCTTTATACCGATGAACAAAGTACCCTCCTTTGCCTCACGGCTGTCTGTTGTGGCACAGTCTATTAAAATGTCATTACCCTTAAGCTTTCCGCCTATAAAGTCTGCAATTGCTTTGACTGATATTTTATCCAAAACTATCACCTGTTTTATAAATTACTTAAAATGTCTCTGATAACTTCTCTTTCATCAAAGTGAATTGTTTTATCCTTTAAAATCTGATAATCCTCATGACCTTTACCTGCAAGAACTATAACATCATCCTTGCGTGCATGTCTTATTGAATATTCTATGGCATCTCTTCTGTTTTCAATTACAACATATTCTGCCATAGCATCATCCATACCGTCCAGAATATCCCTTATTATAGCATCAGGTTCTTCCGTACGGGGATTATCCGAAGTAACAATGCAAAAATCCGCAATTTTGCCTGCTACCCTGCCCATCTTGGGACGTTTTGTTTTATCTCTGTCACCACCGCAACCAAAAACCACTACTACTCTGCCCTTTGCAAATTTCCTTACACTTTCAAGGATATTTTCAAGACCGTCGGGAGTATGTGCATAATCTATAAGCAGTGTAAAATCTCTGCCGCAGTCAACAATTTCGGCTCTGCCCTTTACCCCCTGTGCATTATTAAGTGCTTTTTCTATAACATCATCGGATATTCCGCAAGCTTTACATATACCTATTGCAGTAAGTGCATTATACACTGAAAATACGCCGGGGATACCTAAATTCACTTTCATATTACCACAATCAAAGCTTACTCCCTTATCACCGTATTCTATATTTTCAGCTTTGAGTGCTCCGTTTTTTATACCATACGATATAACTTCACATTCACTTTTATCACAAAGTCTTGCGCCATATGAATCATCAGCATTAATAACACCTTTGCCGCACATATCAAACAGCTTACTTTTAGCAAGAAAATAATTTTCCATATCACCGTGAAAGTCCAGATGATCCTGTGTAAGATTTGTAAATGCACCTACTTTGTAATTACACCCAAAAACCCTGTACAGTTCAAGAGAATGTGACGAAACCTCCATTATACCGTAAGTACAACCACCACTTACCATATCTGCAAAAAATTCCTGCAGTTCCAATGATTCCGGAGTAGTACGTTCGGTATGGTATTCCTTATCACCAATCATATTTTTATTTGTACCCATAAGTCCGACTTTTTCGCCATTTGCTTCCAAAATCGCCTTTACAAGATATGTAACCGTTGTTTTTCCGTTAGTTCCGGTAACACCGATTAAATTAAACTTTTCCGTAGGGTTATCGTAAAAATTACAGGACATTTCCGCAAGTGCCTTGCGTGAATTTTCGACAACTACACAGGGAACCTCTAAATTATCTTGCTGCCGTTCACATACCACACAAACCGCACCGTTTTCCACAGCACTTTTTATATATTTATGACCGTCTGTCTGAAATCCGGTTATTGCTACAAAAACATCACCGGGTTTTGTAAGTCTTGAGTTATAGGAAATACCCGAAACCTCAATGTCAACATCTGCTGACAGCAAAATATCCTTCAATCTCATATTAATTCCTCCCATGGACTACTCAGTCGGATTGTTCCAACCTTTTAAATTATTCACCTGCTTCTATACGTTTAAATTCAACGGTAATTGTAGTACCGATTTCAACTACTGTTCCAGGTTCTTCAGACTGTTTATAAGAAAGTACGGCTTCGCTTGAAGTGGTAGAACCTGCACCAATAATATTAATGTTAAGCTTTGCATTTGATATTGCCGTAGCTGCCTGACTTACAGTCATATTAAGCAGATTTGGTACCGTAGTTGTTGTATTTTTCATTTCCTCTTCAGTATAAAGCATAACCGTAGACTGCTGGTTAACCTTAACACCTGCTTTAGGCAACTGATTAAGGACAATCTCTCCACTGCCGTCAAGCGAATATTTAAGACTTGCAGCTTCAAGCGCTTTATTTGCTTCAGATATAGTCATACCTACAACATTAGGAACTGTTGTTTCCATTGTTGCAAGTTCTTCAACTGTGTATGATGGTTCTATTTCAAGATACGCCAAGGTTTCTTCCATAATACTTCTTGCCACAGGAGTAGCTATAATACCACCAAAGTACACACCCGTTGTGGGTTCATCTAAAAGTACAAGGCATATAATTTCAGGATCATCTGACGGTGCTATACCAATAAATGATGCTATGTATTTATCATTACCTCGAGGAGTTTTTTCCGAAGTACCTGTCTTACCGCCAACACGGTAACCGCGTATATATGCACCTGAGCCTGAACCTTCAGATACAACAGATTCCAAAACTTCGCGAAGTTGTTTGCTTGTAGATTCTGATACTATTTGTCTTATTTCTTCTTTACCAAACTCTTTAACAACATTGCCGTCATTATCCACAAAGCGTTTTACGATATGCGGCTTTATCATCATACCGTCGTTTGCAATAGCGTTAACAGCGGTTACCATCTGTATAGGAGTTACCGTAAAGCCCTGACCGAAAGAATATGTAGCAAGTTCTACCTCATTGAATCCGGATTTTTCGTGCATAAGACCAAGGTCTTCACCGGGAAGGTCTATGTTTGTTTTCTCACGAAAACCAAGACCAGACATATATTCATAAAATTTACTTGCACCAATTCTTGCGCCGATTTCAATAAAAGCAGGATTGCAAGAGTTTTGTACGGCCTTTTTAAATGTCTGTTGACCGTGTCCGCCGTGTTTCCAACAATTAATGTTGTAGTTAGCAACATGCTTGGAGCCACTGCAGTAAAAAAGTTCATTGCTTGTAATTACATTTTCTTCGATAGCCATTGCTGAAGTAAAGATTTTAAAGGTAGAGCCAGGCTCGTATGCATCTACAACTGCTTTATTTCTCCACAATTTATTTAATTCAGCAGAATATGCTTCATTTCTTTCCTTACCCTCAGGAAATTCGTTGATTAACTCAAGCTTCTCTTCATCAGTTATTACAAACGGGTCGTTAAGGTTAAAATCAGGCTTTGTTGCCATGGCAAGAATTTCGCCGGTTTTAACCTCCATAACAACACAACACGCACCGTTGGCAAGCTGATTTTCTTCAACCGCCTGTTCCAGATATTTTTCTGCTATTCTCTGAATGTTTTCGTCAATAGTTAAAACAACATTAAGACCGTCTTCAGGATCAATAAGTTTTTCGTAATCGAAAGGCATTTCGCTGCCCGAAGCATCACTTGCCGTAATAAGTCGACCGGATGCCCCTTTTAAATAACTGTCATATTCCAGTTCTATACCTGCAAGTCCCTGATTGTCCGTTCCTGCAAAACCAATTATATGGGAGGCAAGATTGTCATAAGGATAGTATCTTTTTGTATC
Organism: uncultured Clostridiaceae bacterium; assembly: GCA_964573775.1. GTDB lineage: Bacteria > Bacillota > Clostridia > Monoglobales > Firm-18 > CAZNKU01. The sequence continues at coordinate 16,351 of CAZNKU010000023.1, forward strand.
CGTAACCAGAGTAAATCCTGAAATATCGTTATCGTTAAGATATTTTCTCACCTTATCTCCCACGGATTTATCAATTTTACGCTTTATAATCACATAAGAAGTATCACGATTAATTTTATCATATACATCCTCATATTCCATACCGAGTATATTTGCAAGACCATGTGAAATTTCTTCAAGACTTTTGTCGTTTTTCTTGACATCAACAGGTGATGCCGTTACTGTTTCAACAGATATAGATGCCGCAAGGACATTACCGTTTCTGTCAAGAATAGAACCTCTTTTTGAATTTATGGTTTTATCTCTTGTCTGCTGTTCCAATGCCGCCTGTGAAAGTTCTGCACCACGGACAAGCTGCCAATATGCAACATAACCCAAAACATATAAAAAACCCAAAGCACAAACTATTAAAATTGCAAGCATTTTCTTCTTTACATCCATAGTAGTCCTGTTCAAAATTTCACCTTCTTCCCCGCATTTGCATTATTTTAGTCCACATCAAAAAACGACTATAAGAGGAGTCTTGGGACTCCTCTTATACCTATTAACAATTTATTTCAAATATTCCAAAAATCCCGCAAAAAACCCTTTTGTTCCTCCGATATCCGACTCTGTTTCGTTAGCAACATTCATCATACAGCTACCTTTGTGAGGATTAAGATATACAATTTGCGCATCCGTCATTTTTTGTAAACCAAGTTTTGTTTCAGCATATTCCTGAATTTTTGCCTTATCAGTCATATTTTCTATAGTAAGTTTTGTCTGTTCGTTTTTCATACGAATGGTTTCAAGTTCTGTAGATTTTCTCGCCGCTTCACTGTGTAAATCGTATATCTGAACATATCTGAAAAGAATTGCAAACATTGCAACAAAGAAAACTGACATATACACTGCCACTTTGCGTCTTGCAGCCTTAAGTTTTAACTGTTTTTTCTTTTCTGCCTCAGCCTTTTTATCAACTTTTTGTTCAACATATCTGTCAAGCTGATAAGCACTGCTTGAGTAATTAGGCACGTACATTAAGTTTTCTCCTTTCTGTAATTTTATTCAGCATCAAGTTTTTCCAAAATTCTTAGTTTTGCACTTGCTGACCTGCTGTTTATCAAAAGTTCCTCTTTTGTGGGAAGTATAGGCTTTTTTGTAATTATCTTTGCCTTAGGCTTGTTGTTGCACATACAAATCGGAAACTCCTTGGGACATATGCAACCCTGAGCAAGTGATGCAAATGTTGTTTTCACTATTCTGTCCTCGAGTGAATGGAATGTGATTATTGCCATTCTGCCACCCGGCTTTAAGTATCCGCAAAAATCCTTTATAGTCTGACTAAGTCCCGAAAGTTCATCATTTACCGCAATTCGTATCGCCTGAAAAACTCTTTTCTCAGGATGCTTTTCATCCTTACGTGTTTTAAAAGGAATACAGCTTTTAACCAAGTCAGCTAGTTCAAAGGTTGTTTCTATGGGCTTTTCCTGCCTTTTTTCTATTATTTTACGAACAATCGGCCTTGTGAATTTTTCCTCACCATATTCGAAAATTATCTTTTCAAGCTCTTTTTGTCCATAAGTGTTGATAATATCGTAAGCCGAAACAGGATCATTAACATTCATTCTCATATCAAGAGGTGCATCGTAACGATAACTAAAACCTCTTTCCGGAGTATCTAGCTGATATGAAGAAACGCCAAGATCAAGCAAAACCCCGTCTATAAAATCTATGTCAAGATTATCCATAATGTTATTGATGTTATTATAATTATCATTAACAAAAGTAACATTATAATCTTTAAGTCTTTCCTTTGCGGTATTTATTGCAGTGATGTCACGGTCTATGCCGATAAGTCTTGCACATTTCGGAGCAATGTGTGAAGAATGCCCTGCACCACCCAGTGTACCGTCTATATATACGCCATCTTTTTTAATATCAAGTGCTTCAATACATTCATCAAGCATAACGGGTATATGAGAAAACTCTGTCATATTCCAAGTTCCTCCATCTGTAATGCAACATCGTCAGAATCTTCAACAAATTCCGCATTCTGTTTTTCCCATTCATCCTTATTCCATATTTCTGCACGCTTTGCAAGACCCACAACAACTGCATCCTTGAAAAGCTCTGCATATTCACGAAGTGTCTGAGGAACAAGAACACGTCCCTGCTTGTCAAGTTCGCATTCTGTCATACCGCCGTAGAAGAAACGTTGAATTTTCCTACCCTTGGAAAGCGACTGTTCCGAAAGCTTTTGGTCAAGTTTTTCCCATTCAAACTGAGAAAAAACAAACAAACATTTATCAAGACCTTTTGTGATAACGAATTTTTCGCCCAATTCGTCACGAAACTTAGCAGGCATTATCATTCTGCCCTTAGCATCAATATTATGTTGAAATTCACCTACTAACATTTCGTCACCGCCTTTCTTTTGGGAATCGTCACCACTTTTTGCCACAAATCATCCACTTGATTTTATTATATAGCATATCTATGAAAAAATCAAGTGTTTTTTTACATTTTTATTACATTTTTTTGAAAATACAACATTTGGTATTTTTTAAGTTTTTTTCATCAAAATGAGGTGGTTTTTTCAAAAAAGACAAAAAAACTTTAAGTGAAAATGTAACCGCAACCAAAAGCAAACAAAAATCATCATAAAG